>JBBDIY010000080.1:0-12197 GCA_040880185.1 Paenibacillaceae bacterium | reverse complement strand
CACGAGTCGTTCATTGAGGGGCTGACCTCGTAAGAGGCCGGCCTACTCTATCATTTTGCCTCATCTCAAGTTGTCATTTCAAATCAATATTATCATGAATGAAATTCTTGCACCACAACCGGAATTGCTATGTTCACACATCCAGATAATGAAAGCTACGCAACGCAATGGTTTGTTCGGGATTCAGGTGCATTCACATCCGCGAACTTTCACTTTGGCGGTGGTAAGACGTTAACAGCTGGTGATAGCTTAACTATTCAGCAGCGTGTGTTCGTCCACGCAGGTGATGTCATTAACGGTCAAGTGAAAGAGCAGTATGAGCAATATATCGAACCTGTTACTGTTGAACTGCTCTAAGAAAGCTAATTTATCAAAGAATATGGGAAAAAGAATTGGCGTAATTTGGAGCAAAGTTTGTGAAGACGCTAGAAATCACCTATACTAATGTTATTGTTTGTCGACATAAATTCGTGAATGAAAGAGTGGTCTAACCTTGTCCAAATATCAATTAATCGCAACAACCCCTATGGGGCTTGAAGCCGTACTTGCTCGTGAACTGAGAAACCTAGGATATGTAGATCAGATTGTGGAGAATGGACGTGTAACCTTCTACGGTGACGAGAAGGACATATGCATTACTAATCTATGGCTCCGTACCGCAGGACGAATTCTAGTAAAGCTCGGTGAATTTGAAGCACGTACTTTCGATGATCTCTTCGAAGGCACGAAGGCACTACCATGGACGCAATGGATTCCCCAGCAAGGTGAATTCCCGGTAGATGGTAGATCCCATAAATCGATGCTGAGTAGTGTTCCTGCTTGTCAAGGAATCGTGAAGAAAGCAATCGTAGAGAAATTGAAGCAACGCTATAACACAGATTGGTTCCCGGAATCGGGACCGCGATATGTGGTAGAAGTAACACTGCTTAATGATATCGCTACATTAACAATCGATACAACGGGATCTGGATTACATAAGCGTGGATATCGTAAGGTTGCTACAGAAGCACCGCTTCGCGAATCGCTAGCAGCGGCGATGGTCCTGCTCAGTCGTTGGCGTCCGGAACGACCGTTATATGATCCCTTCTGCGGATCAGGCACCATTCCGATTGAAGCTGCGATGATCGGCTGGAACATTGCACCTGGTCTCAAGCGGAGCTTTAATGCTGAAGCTTGGACGAATGTATCTCCAGAGCTATGGAAGACTGCACGCGAAGAGGCCTATGATCTGATCAAGGACGATGTGCCATTGAACATCATTGGCTCAGATATCGACCAAGAAGCAGTCGATATTGCTCTAACCGCTGTGAAGAATGCCGGATTTAGTAAAGATATCAAGATAGAGCTTGCTCCTGTCGCAGATATAAGTCCGGAGGGCGAATACGGCTGCATCATTACCAATCCACCTTATGGTGAACGAATTGGTAGCTATGAAGAAGTGGAGCGCGTTAGCCGCCAGCTAGGCAAGGTGGCCAAGCGTTTGAGAAATTGGTCCCACTTCATCATCAGTCCTAACAAAAACTTCGAAACTCTATTCGAACGTCGAGCAGACAAGAAACGCAAGCTGTTCAATGGTCAGATCGAATGTACCTTTTATCAATACTTGGGACCTTTACCACCGAGGTAGAAAATCTACTCTATTGCCGAATGAAGCGATAAATCAAACAAAACCTAGCGGGGAAAATCTCCACTAGGTTTTGTTTGATTGCATTTCAAATAAATGGTAAGTTGAATGTAGCTGCGAGCTCATCTGCAGTATGATAAAGAGGTGTTTAAATTATGTTCTCATGGTTATTCGGCGGTGGAAAATGTGCGATATGTGGTAAGAAAGCCATTCAACCGAGAAAGTATTATAATCAGGAAGGTAAGCCAATAAAGGTTTGCGCGAATTGTGTGTCATATGCAGAGCGTAGAGCATTTCGAAAAAGGTAGGGAGAGGCAGGTGCTCCATGAGAATTGAAGATGTATTTCATAATATTCCAACATTAGAAACGGAACGATTGATTCTGAGGAAGATGACCATGGAGGATCAGCATGACCTATTCGAATATGCTTCCGATCCAGAGCTCACTAAGTATACGATATGGGATTACCATAGGACGATGGAAGATTCGATTTATTATCTCCAGCATGTCTTGACGCAATATGAGAACGCACAAGTGACGAACTGGGGAATCATACTGAAGTCGAATCAGAAGCTGATTGGTACGTGCGGATTTGTGTATTGGGCACCTGAGCATCATCGCGCTGAGGTCGGCTATGCCTTATCACGGAAGTACTGGAAGCGGGGAATGATGTCAGAGGCAATCCAAGAAGTGATTTCCTTCGGCTTTGATAATATGGATTTGAATCGAATCGAAGCTAGGTGCAATACAGGCAATATCGGCTCGGAACGAATAATGCAGAAGTGTGGAATGACCTTCGAAGGGATTATTCGCGAACAATTGTTAATTAAAGGTCAATTCGAAGACATTAAACTGTACGCTGTGCTCAAGAAAGATTTGAATCATGCACTACTTCGAGGCGACATTTAGGGAATGGGGAATGACGGTGTTCGATCAGACTGCAGCTTATTATGATCTAATCTATAGCTCGAAAAATTATCAGCGTGAAGCGAATGAAATTCAAGCATACATCGCAAAGGTATACCCACAAGCTCGAGATGTGTTAGATGTTGCCTGTGGAACGGGTAAGCATGCTCAAATCTTAAGTGAGCATTATCAAGTGGATGGCATAGATCTCAATCCATCATTCATCGAGATTGCTTCAGCAAGAAATCCAGATGGGCAATTTTACTGTAAGGATATGATGAAGTTCCAACTACCGAGACAATACGATGTGGTATTGTGCTTATTCAGCTCGATTGCTTATGTGAGGACATTCGATGGTCTAGTTGATACTTTAGGCCAACTCCACAATCATGTGAAGCCCGCCGGTTGCTTGATTGTAGAACCATGGTTCGCGCCTGACACATGGGAATCGGGACGATATAATATGTTAACGGTAGAGAATGAATCACACAAAATTTGCAGAATGTCACATGCGACAAGAGAAGGGCTCGTATCTGTGCTCCATTTTCAATATCTGATAAGTTCTCGTAGTGGTATTGAGCATTATATGGAGCGACATGAATTAGGGTTGTTCAGTAACAATAATATGCTTCAAGCTTTCCAGATGGCAGGGTTTACTTGTGAGTTTGATTCAGTTGGGATTAGTGGTAGGGGTATGTATATAGCTAGGATCAAAGGGGGCGTGACCTGATGATAAAAGCAATCATATTCGATTTCGATGGACTCATCTTAGATACGGAGACACCGGGATACCATACATATCGAGAAATGTTCGAGGAGCTGGGGGCTAAACTTCCATTGGTGGAGTGGGTAAAGGGCATTGGTACGCAGGGTGGTGACTTTCATCCATTAGATTACCTTGAACAACAAATCGGAAGTAAAGTCGATCGTGTGCAATTTAAAAGTCAAGCTGAAGCGAAGCATCTCGCTCTCATTCAGAACTTGACTGTCCGTCCGGGAGTCGTTAATTACTTGCAGGCTGCGCAGATTAAACCAGATCCGCAGCTTTACCTTCAAGCACTCGAGCATCTGGGTATCAAGAATACGGAAGCCATTGTTTTTGAAGATTCATTGAACGGGCTTCGTGCAGCAAAAGCTGCGGGTATCTATTGTGTGGTTGTGCCGAATGAAGTGACGAGTCAGCTTAATTTCGTCATGCATGATTTACGTTTAGCATCTATGGAAGATATGAGTTTAGAGGATATCATCAACAATATAGTTTAAGCTAATGAAGTAGTGATCTGACTTATATATGAGGAGTGATCTTATGACAGAGTATGTGGAGCGTTTAAAGCAGCAAATCGACTTTCTCATGGAAATTGATAAATTGAAATTAATTCTTCGTCGGACGGTAGTCACCGATAAATCCCGCTATGAGAACACGGCTGAACATTCCTGGCACTTAGCGATGTTCGCCATGATGTTATGTGAGCACGCGAATGAGTCAGACTTGAACGTCATGCGAGTAATTCGAATGGTACTGATCCACGATATTGTTGAGATTGATGCAGGGGATACTTTTGCTTACGATATTGCCGGTCAAGCGGACAAGGCAGAGCGTGAGCAAGCCGCAGCATTCCGCATATTCGGCATGCTTCCCGAAGATCAGCAAGAGGAAATTAGTCAACTATGGGAGGAATTCGAGGATAGGGAAACGTCAGAAGCCCTTTTTGCCAATGCACTGGATCGCTTGCATCCATTATTGCATAATTATTATACAGAGGGTACTGCATGGAAGGAGCATGGCATCACGAGCAGCCAAGTGTTGGAACGTAATGCCCATATCGCTGAAGGATCAGAGATATTGTGGGAATTTGCTGAGGAATTGATTCGTTTATCCGTGGCCAAAGGATACTTGGCTCCTTAATACACTTCTTCGAATGGACGAGCATAAAGTTAGGGGTGAATGAACATGTATCAGGCGATCATATTTGATTTCGATAATACATTAATCAATTATAATCAATGTGAACAGGAAGCATTAAGACGAACACTACTCACACACCAGGTTATTGATGAGCAAGAGCTTACTTGGAATGAATTCTGGCAAGTATATGATCCTATCAACTGGGCGTATTGGGATAGAAGACATACGTTAACGAGAACGGAGCTTACCTTATTCACTTTCCGAGATTCATTACAAGCTTATCTGGGGAATAGTCTGTTAGCTGAGAGTATTGCACAAACATATTGGGATACCTTCTGTAACATCTGCTACTTTGAACCTGGCGCACATGAAATTTTATCGTATGTGAGTAGTTCTTATCGTCTAGGAATAATAACGAATGGATATGGCGATGCGCAGAGAATGAGATTACGAGCATGTGGAATCGATGGCTTCTTCCATTCTCTGATGATATCTGATGAGGTTGGAGTGAATAAACCAGATTCATTGATCTTCGAGATGGCGATGGAGGACCTAAAGGTAACACGGGAACAAGTATTGTTCGTAGGGGATTCCTTGAATGATGATTATCATGGTGCCAAGAATGCCGGCATTGACTTCTGCTTCTATAATCCATTAGGAAAGTTGGTCGATAAGGAATACACACCGTTATATCACATCCAAGAGCTTTCACAGCTTCGCAAGATTGTTTAAGTTTGTAAGGGGGTCTCACCAAAGATGGCATATGATTTAAGTAAATATCTCGTTATTGGCATTTCATCCCGCGCTCTATTCGATTTGTCTCTTGAGGATGATATATTCAAAAATGAAGGATTAGAACGATATATCCAATATCAGCATGAGCACGAGGATGATGTATTAAAGCCAGGCAGTGGCTTCCCCTTAGTTCGTGCATTGCTTAAATGGAATGAATGGTTTCCCGAGCACGAGCAGCGTAAGACTGAGGTCATTATTATGTCTCGGAATACGGCGGACACGAGTATGCGCATCTTCAACTCCATCTCGCATTATGGATTAGACATAACACGTGCCGCGTTAACGGGGGGAGCCTCATTAGCCCCATACTTGAAAGCATTCGATATTGATTTATTCTTATCTGCTTCTGAGGAGGATGTACAGGCGGCCGTTGATGCTAATGTTGCTGCAGGATTTATCTATTCCCATCCTGAATTGTATGAGACAGATATTGATCAAATCCGAATAGCCTTCGATGGGGATGCAGTTCTGTTCTCCGATGAAGCTGAACTCATTTATCAGAATGAGGGACTGGGTGCATTCCTGAAGCATGAGAAGGATAATGCACGGAAGCTGCTGCCTGAGGGACCTTTTGCCAAGCTATTAAAAACAATCTCCTTCCTACAGCATGATCTTGAAGTAGACAAGTCCCCGATTCGCACAGCACTCGTAACGGCACGCAACAGCCCGGCTCATGAGCGCGTTATTCGTACGCTAAGGGAGTGGCATGTCAGAATCGATGAGGCATTCTTCCTCGGTGGCGTGTCTAAAGCTGAGGTATTACAGGCGTTCGGCGCTCATATCTTCTTCGACGATCAGGATGTACATCTTGGTCCAGCCTCGCAGCTGGTCCCCGTCGCCAGAGTTCCATATAAGAAACTGTTATAGACAAACGTAACCAATCTGCTTATACTTAGTGAAGTGATAACTGAATAGTTTTCCACGGGGAGCTGGAATTGGCCGGCTGAGAGAGTATCCCTCAAGATACTGACCCGCAACCTGATCTGGATAATGCCAGCGTAGGAATCGGAGTGTATCGATCTATGTGACTTATGGCGCTTTCCTTTTGAGGGGCGTCTTTTTTGTATTCTAAGACGCTTCTCATGAGGGCAGATTGTGGGAATATGAGGTTAAGCAGCGTGCGAGCAGAGAAGCTCGCAGCGAATTTTCAAAATAGAGAGAATGGAGAGATGTACATGTTCACGATCCACAAGGCAACAAAGACGGTATTATTGCTTACTCTTGTAGTTGTTCTATTAACGGTAATAGGTTGCGGGAATTCGAATGAGAAGGGACCTGTGACAGAGAAGAAGGATACGAACAAGAAGCTCCAAGATATTACGGTCGTTCTCGATTGGACACCGAACACCAATCATACGGGTCTTTATGTAGCTAGAGATATGGGTTATTATGAAGCGGAAGGTCTGAATGTGACAATCGTGCAACAAGGCGAAGCGGGAGCAGATACGATGGTTGCCGCAGGTAATGCTCAATTTGGTGTGAGCTATCAAGAAGGCGTAACCTTGGCACGAATCGCTGATGTACCTATCGTATCGATTGCAGCGGTTATTCAGCATAATACATCTGGTTTCGCAGCACCAATCGATCGGAAGATGAAGACACCTAAGGATTTTGAAGGAAAAAAATATGGCGGTGGCGGTTGGCCAGTAGATGCTGCTATGATCGAGTCGCTAATGATTAGCGATAACGCCGATTTCAGCAAAGTAGAGTTTGTGAACACTGGTAGTGCGGATTATTTCGCTGCAGTTAAACGTGATATTGATTTTGCTTGGATATTCTATGCTTGGACAGGGATCGAAGCAGAGCTTAGAGGCGAGAAGATTGACATTGTATATCCGAAGGATTATGGCAAGGAATTGGACTACTACACGCCTGTTCTAGTAACCAGTGAGAAGATGATAGCTGCCCAGCCTGATACCGTTAAGGCATTCATGAAAGCTACTTCAAAAGGCTATGAATATGCAATAGCTGAACCAGAGAAGGCGGCAGATGTATTAATTAAGGCAGAGCCTGATTTGAACAAGGAGCTCGTCATTGCAAGCCAGAAGTGGCTGAGCGATCAATACCAAGCTGAGGCTCCACGTTGGGGCGAGCAGAAGCTAGAAGTATGGGAAAACTACACAGCTTGGATGTTAAAGTATAAATTACTAGATAAAGAACTTGACGCTCCTAAGGCGTTCACGAATGATTTTCTACCTGAATCATAAATCGAGAGGAGCTTGATCACTAATGGCAAACGCACTCGTAAGTATTCAAATTCTACCACGTACAAAGAACAACGAGGATATTATTCCCTATGTCGATGCAGCGATCGCTGTAATTGACCGTTCAGGTGTAAAGTATCGCGTAGCACCACTGGAAACAACCATGGAAGGCGAATTGGACGTACTGCTTAACATCATTAAGGAAATGAATGACGAGATGATTAAAATTGGTAGCCCAAGTGTGCTATCACAAATCAAAATCGCCTATAACCCGACAGGTATGTCAATGGACAAGCTGACAGCAAAGTACGATAAATAGTTATGAACAATCGATTGATTCATACTGTTAACAAAGGATGGCCGCCCATTGTGGCGGTTGTTCTTCTCTTATCCGGATGGGAGTTAGCTGTCTATCTCTTGCATATCGAACAATGGTTTCTACCTAGCCCCTCGGGAGTCATCCGTGAGGCTTATGTTAGTTGGCCGCGGCTATGGTTACATACGAGTGCTACCATCGAGAAGTGCTTGTTGGGATTAGCAGCAGGAATCTTAGCAGGAATGGTAATAGGGATTATGATGCATTGGTGGAAGCCTGTTAAATTGGCATTCTCCCCCTTACTTATTCTATCTCAGAATGTTCCTTCTATTGTACTCGCACCACTTTTCTTTGTTTGGTTTGGTTATGGTTTATTCCCTAAGATTCTAATTATTGCACTTGTATGTTTCTTCCCTATTGCAGTATCGATCATGACAGGACTAGCTGAAACCGATAGGAACCTGCTTAACTATATGCGGATGATTGGCGCGAAGAAGAGGCAGATTTTCTTTAAGCTGGAGCTTCCTTTCTCGCTACCTTATTTATTCTCTGGATTGAAAATATCGGCTACCTATAGTGTGATGGGTGCAGTCGTTGCAGAGTGGTTGGGATCAAGCGTTGGTCTTGGATATTATATGACACTTTCCTCCAAAGGTTATCGGAATGATCGCGTGTTTGCTGCTGTATTCATTATTATCGCACTAAGTTACATCCTTTACTTGGGCATTGGCTTGCTGCAAAAGCTGATCGTTCGTTGGCAATCAAGCTCTAGTAAGGGGGAAGCCTGATGTTACATAAACTTGAGTTGCGCCATATTAACAAAAGTTTCATCAGCCCTGGCTCAGATACTTTTGTTATCGATGACCTTTCCTTGCATGTAAAGGAAGGTGAATTTGTCTCGATCATCGGACCTTCTGGTAGTGGGAAGAGTACGGTTTTCCATATGATTGGCGGATTGATTCGCCCAGACCACGGTAACATCATACTAGATGGCAAAGAAATAACCGGCGAGCGTGGACATATTAGCTATATGCCTCAGCAGCATTCATTACTTCCATGGAGAACCGTATTGGACAATACGATATTGGCCTTGGAAGTAGCTGGCGTAACTAGTAAGAAGCAAGCACGTGAACAGGCCAAACAATGGCTGGCCAGAGTTGGATTAGCAGGCTATGAATCTGCATATCCACATGTGTTATCCGGTGGCATGCAGCAACGTGTTGGATTCTTGCGCGCACTGCTCAGTCCACAGGAAGTCATGTGTCTGGATGAACCTTTCGGAGCGCTAGATGCGCTAACACGAATGGACATGCAGCGTTGGCTGCTTGGGATATGGGAGCAGAGTCGCAGATCAGTGCTCTTCGTTACACATAGCATTGAAGAGGCATTATTCCTCTCAGATCGCATTTATGTATTCTC
Source organism: Paenibacillaceae bacterium (assembly GCA_040880185.1). GTDB lineage: Bacteria > Bacillota > Bacilli > Paenibacillales > UBA4045 > UBA4045. Next base: position 3,026 of record JBBDIY010000080.1, on the reverse strand, counting down.
CGATAAACCAACTCGCGTGTTGGAGGAGATTGAGGTTTCATTCGAACGACCACGTGGAGAAAGTATTCTGCAGCATCGTGAGTTTATGCGTTTAAGAGCTCATATTTACAACCTGATGAAGAAGGAAGTTATGTCATGAAAGTGATTGATGCTCATATTCATGTGGATCTATATAGCTTGGATGAGCGGGAGCTATTACTAGAGCAATTAGGTGATTCCGTTGAGGCGGTTATTGCAGTATCCATGAATGTGGAGTCGTGTATAACGAATTTGGAGTTGGCAGGGCAGTATCCCGGGAAGTATTACCCGGCCTTTGGGTATCATCCCGAATTATCTGTACCTGATTTGGAAACAGAAAAGCGTCTATTCACTTGGATCCGTGAGCATCAGAGCGAAGCAATCGCCATTGGCGAGGTAGGATTACCTTACTACAATCGAACAGATACGGAAGCACAAGGGAAGTTGTTCGATCTGAAACCTTATATCGCCTTACTTGACCAATTTATTCAGTTAGCTGCTGGATTGAATAAGCCCATTATCCTTCATGCGGTTTATGAAGATGCGGATATCGTATGTGATCTACTGGAGAAACATGGCGTAACTGCGGCACATTTTCACTGGTTTAAGGGTTCAGAGCGTACGGTTAAGAGGATGGCTGGCAACGGCTATTACATATCGATTACACCTGATGTCTGCTACGAGGAAGAGATTAGGGAGCTTGTTCGCAGCTATCCAATCGAGCAGCTAATGGTAGAGACCGATGGTCCATGGCCGTTCGAGGGCAAGTTCGCAGGGACAACCACATTGCCTAATATGGTCAGGGATGTGATTGTGGAAATCGCCCAACTCAAAGGAATGACTGTTGAGGAAGCCTCTGTACAATTATATGAGAATACTAAGCGGTTTTATCATATTTGTAAATTGATTAAATTAATTTGAATTATTGGAATATTAATCCTATAATAGGACTTACCTCACAAGTCAAACGACATAATTATACATGAAATGGCAAAATTTCTGAGAAGAAATGACGCAAAGCTATGGGTCTTAAGTCCTTCCGAGGACCAGATCGCCAGGCCGCCAAGGTATTCATTCATCCAATGGAAATATGACTTCACGAGTTAGTTGATAGCCTTCGCAACGGTTCTGCCGTTTTGCTTGGGCTATTTTTATTGTAAAAAATCAGAATTAGGTTGAGGGGGAGTTATTATGTTGTTGAGAAGAGAGATTAAATCATGGAGAGAGATAGTAGGTTTGATAACCGTCATTCTGTTGTTAACTGAGTGTTTATTAACAGTTTCTGTACTATATACCGAGTCTTAAAAGAAGCAGACATGCAGCACCATCGCGGAAGAAGTAAGAAGCCTAGTTCTAAACCGATCTCTACACATTGTGCAACGGGTCCAAATCAAGTTTGGATGTGGGATATTACTTGGTTGCCCGGACCGGCTAAAGGTATCTATTTCTACCTCTATCTCATCTTGGATCTGTTTAGTCGGAAGATTATCGCATGGGATGTATGGCTAGAAGAATCTGCTGAGAATGCTAGCTTACTAGTCAGACGAGGGATATTATCCGAACAGCGAATGCCGTCACCACAGCCGCTTGTGCTGCACTCAGACAATGGCAGTCCCATGAAAGGATCTTCACTGCTTGAAACCCTTTACCAGTTAGGCATCACTCCTTCAAGAAGTCGTCCGAGAGTAAGCAATGACAATCCCTATGCAGAATCGATCTTCAGAACCTGCAAATATCGCCCTAATTATCCAGCTAAGGGATTCTCGGATCTAACAGAAGCAAGGACCTGGGTTCTGTCCTTTGTAAGATGGTACAATCAAGAACACAGACACAGTGGGCTTAATTTCCTAACTCCTAATCAACGGCACAATGGGTCGGCCGATCAGGTATTCGAACAACGAACAAAAGTATATGAGGAAGCAAGATCCTTACATCCTGAAAGATGGTCCAGAGAAATTCGAGACTGGTCGCTAGACGAAGAAGTATGGCTTAACCCTGAAAGAATCAGTCAGACAATAACCGAGAATAAACGAACTTCTTAACTTATATATATTCTAGAGATCTGCGACAACTTGTTTGACAATTACCGGAGGACACCCCTCCACATAGGATGATGAACTGGATGGATATACTTTTATTACTATCACTTTAGTTATCCACAATATGGAGGAAGAACGGATCGCTCATGTTTAGTTATACACTTGTGGATAAAATAATGTCGCGGTTATATATAGACTATACCGAAAATAATACTATGCCGAAGAATCTGCTGTATTCCCTGCAAATTAAGGAATTCAGATGGATTTCTCGGCATAGTGTTTGATTTCCCTCCCAATGAATACCCTTCCTGTAAACTGGAATTGGATGTTCTGTCCAAACTATACATGGGAGGATTCATTATGGAAAAGAAGACCGCTTTGGAAAACAGTATAGCAGACGTTCTTGAAGAGCTTAGAAAGGCAGGTTATTTTGAATCCACGATTCGAATTTACAAAAAGGTATATCGCAGACTGTTAAGGTCTGCAGCTTTCATGCAGACAGACACTTTAAGTCATGCTTTGGCTGAGTATTTCGTAAATGATTCAGTTAGCCTAAAGACGGGACAATACTGCCATTCGCGTAAACTCCTGCACATTGCCTGTATAAGAAAGCTAAGAGAATACGAGGAAAAAGGCTATGTTGGCTGGAAACCATGTATGGAAAGCAAAGTGGACAAGCCTGTAACCATTGAATTCCGAGACATTCACACTCAATTTCTAGCGTATCTTCAAGCTGAGAAAAAAAGTAAAAACACCTCTGATTCATACAGAAATATTTCCTGTAAATTCCTTACCTTCATTGAAAGACTTGGCTATACAGAGTTAAGAAATGTTCCTCTTGAATTAATCCAACATTTTTTCAGCGAATTAAGAGGCACCTGGGCCGCTGGAAGCCTTCGGACAGCTGCCGCTGGTGAGCAGGAAAAATGTAAAAAACTATTTCGTCTGGATGAATGAAGTGCAAAATCT
>JBBDIY010000079.1:25796-68509 GCA_040880185.1 Paenibacillaceae bacterium | reverse complement strand
CATCACCCCTCCAAATTTTTTTCGAAAAATTCTTGACTTTTACCGCAGTCTAATGGCTAAAAACAAGTTCAACCACTTTATGACTAATCCTATAGTTAATTATAACATAATTTATGGTGAAGAAGAACAAAAGTAGGTTTAGCCTGTGTTGGTGGAGATTAGCGGGATGTATGAATCCTGATTATATGACTGACGAAGTTTATTCGAGGAGGCTCTTAGCGGTAGATTCAGACGCCGTGCTCCTCCACTTCGTTCCGTGCGCGCGGAACGCCCCGCAAGCGGTTCAATCCCAGCAATAATCTCCACAAAAAAAACAACCATTTAGGTTGTGTTGTTTTAAAATGGGGATTAGCGGGATCGAACCGCTGACCTCTTGCATGCCATGCAAGCGCTCTCCCACCTTAGTCGGTTTCACTACCCTAAACATTACAAAAGCCATCTATAATCTTACCTGCAGTCGACAATATAATCAACAAATATCAAATCGTTCTTTATCTGGTATATCATTAAGTAGCGTTTGCAAAATAAAAGCTAAGCCCAATCGATTCGATAAAATCCTTGATGCTGGTATTCATCCAGTCCACTAGCTGAGTTTTCAGACCGATGTGGCCGATAAGTTTTACGGGGTATAAGTATTGATTAATAAATTTGGTATTCTTCGTGTCAATCTGCTTAAGTAACTCTGAGATTTTTTGCAAGCTGTCCAAGTAATCCATACATGCACTCCTTATATTATTTATCTGTATCAATTTCATAATTCCAAAGCCTTACTGAGCTTAAGATTTTAGAGCATAAAAAAAGGAGTACCTCCCCAAATCTCGAAATGTTCTGGTTACTGAGAAGATGATTTATGAAATTGATTCACATAAATTTACCATAGATTCAAAGATGGGGTCTTGTAGATCCTTTTCAAATTTAGACTTTGGTAGATTATTAATCATGAAATCGGAAAGTAACCTCATCAAAAGTTTGAAAGATTCACATGGGTCAAGGTATTTCAGTCATAGAAAATTGCTAATTTTTTTGCGAAATAAACAGGACACTGCGTGTCTCTTATCAAAGGTTAAACCAAAGCTCGTAAGCTCTTTGACTCCACTATACCTTGGTTTCACATGCATTCGGCATGTAGATAAGTTGCAACTTTAGTGTTTTTTATATGCATTTTTCCAAATCGATATACTATTAATTTTCTAAAAAACTAATTATCGATATAAAAATACAAAATCTTCTATATACATATTGGGTAATAAATGGTATTGTCGGTCTGTCAATAAGAATTCGCGATTTCGGAAAACTAAAAACGATTACGGGTTATAAAGTTTATTACCACACTACAGATTCCGTACTTACGTTCACATATCAGATTGGATTTAGTAACCTTTATGTGGTAAAGTTCACTGGTTATAATTCTTTAAACAAATCTGTAAAAAGAGTAACAGCAATAGCTATGCCAACTACTATACCTTCTACAACTAAATTCCAAGTCCCTTACACCTCTTATGCTAATTGGGGGAATTATCGTTTCCTCACAAACAATGGAACTAGTACTGTTTATCCAGGTGCCGTGACTGGATTGGTTGAAGCATCGTGGAATCACGGAGGAATAATCGATTACATTAAACCGTTTATAGTTCTACTGATAGGGACGAGCAATATAAAATTTACTAAGGAGTTGTAGAGAAGGTACTCCCTTCTCTGCATTTTTCTTCTGTTATAAACTGGAACCTTTTTGTGTTTAGAATCGTCTGTGTTAAAAACAAAAGGAGTGTGAATAGGAAATGAGTATTCGAGTTAAACTTTTGACTTTTATGGTAGCGTTAATAACATTGTTATCATTTTGCATATCAGCAAGTGCATCAACCATTGGCACAGATGTTACGATTAAATCGTCAGTACTCAATCAAGCAACTTTCAATGGTCAAATTATAAATAACCGGACATATGTTAATTTGATTGGGCTTCTGTATTGCCTTCCCTACTTAGTGAATTCTAAGGCTATGTCTTTTAATGCCGAAACGAAAACATTAAATATTTACAGCAATGATTTTGCATCAAATCCTACCCCTCTTTTACAATTTCATGTAGGTGATGATTTCTTTTATGCTGGAAAGGAAAAAATTAAAATAGATACAAAAATTCTTTTAGTTAACAATAGAATTTATATACCTTTAAAGCCGATAACAACATATTATAATCTCAATGTAACTTTTAATCAGAAAAACAAATCAATTTCAGTGACTAAATAAGGTTAAACATGAAATCGGAAAATATTTCAAATAAATTAAATATGATATTAATTACATGAGGGTATACATGAGGGTATACATGAGGGTATACATGAGGGTATACCCAACAAAAAGACGACATCGCTGCCGTTTCGTTGTTGGTGGAGATTAGCGGGATGTCGGAACGCCCCTAGAGCGGTTCGCTCCCTGCTATACTCTCCACCAAAATAAAAACCACTCCGAAGAGTGGTTGAATAATTATTTTGGTGGAGATTAGCGGGATCGAACCGCTGACCTCTTGCATGCCATGCAAGCGCTCTCCCAGCTGAGCTAAACCCCCATAACGTTCTTTTGTGATTATACATAATTCATCTTTGCTTTGCAACATAAGTTACTCGTAAATTTCTAGCTAACCAATAATGATTTTCTCCTCGGGATAACGCACATTCAATGGACGTTGCTTCTCATTCCTGAACATATAGAGTAAGGTCAGAAGACCAATTCGACCAATGAACATCAATACGATCAGGACAGGCTTGCCTGCGTCAGACAATTGGGAGGTTATACCCAGGGACAAACCACATGTTCCGAAAGCTGATCCTACTTCGAAGAGGATGGAAATGAGCGTGAATCTCTGTACCTCTGTAATATCAAGGATAAACACACTGACAACACATAGAATTATGGCAATTGCGAATACAAAGAAGCTCCTCAACACATCTTCATGCTTCAGGGTACGCTTGAATACCATAACCTCTTTGCGTGAACGTGCAACGGATATGAGTGTAAGAATAATGACTGCAAATGTAGTGGTACGAATACCACCACCAACGCTCGAAGGACTTCCCCCGATAAACATGAGAATCGAGGTGAAAAATTGTGTTCCTGCTCCAAGGTCTGTCATATCCAATGTAGTCATTCCCGCACTTCGGGATGTTACTGAGCTGAATATTGAATAGAATAGCTGTGCATGCCACGTCTTACCTTCCATGAACAATTGTCTCTCCATAACCCAGAATCCGATTGCTCCAGCAAATAGAAGACCAAAAAAAGTAATGGATGTAATCTTCGTGAATAATGAAAAGCGAAAATGAGGTGTCTTACCAAACAAATACTCGTGGAACTCAACCAATACTGGAAATCCTACGGAACCGGAAATAATCAGAAGCATGGTGATGATCTGCACGAAATAGTCATCGGCAAATCCCATCAGTGAATTACCAAATATTTCGAAGCCCGCATTCGTATAAGCTGACATGGAATGGAATAATGCACCTTTTCCGGGTTTAATGCTAATAGGCATAAGAAGGATTACTGTAAACAGTCCAATCGCAATGATATATGCACCAATGATGATCTGTGCCGCTGAGAATGACTGGATTCGATGTTTCATAATAGACTTGACTCCTACTCTAGCTCTTTGTTATGTATGCTTACCAAGAAGGCTCGTCAATTCCTTCATGAACATATTAATGTCTTTGAATTGCCTGTATACCGAAGCAAAGCGAACATACGCGACTTCATCCACAGGGTGCAGCTGCTCCATGACTTGCTCACCGATATCTCTACTCTCCACTTCAGCTAGTGCTGTATTGCGAATTTCCCGTTCTACACCTGATACAATCGACTCCAAACGTTCAATGGAAACAGGCCTTTTCTCACAAGCACGAATAAGTCCGCGCAGTATCTTGTCACGAGTAAATTCTTCCCGGCTTCCATCCTTCTTAATCACGATCAATGGCGTTTCCTCAATAGTCTCGAATGTTGTAAACCTTCGTTGACATTGCTCACACTCTCTTCGCCGCCGTATGGATTTGTTCTCGTTAGCAGGTCTTGAATCTAATACTCGGGTTCCGTCATAATCGCAGAAAGGACACTTCATGGTATTCCCAACTCTCTATAATATAGGTGAATTCCTATTTCCATTGCTTTCCTAACATGAACTTAGAACATTCGCACATACTAGTTTTACACCAACGACAAGGAGGTGAACATCAATGGCTCAAGGACAATCACGTAGTAGTAATGTACTTGTGGTGCCTCAAGCAGGTCAAGCTTTAGATCAACTGAAATATGAGGTAGCACAAGAATTGGGTATCCAAATCCCACAAGATGGCTACATGGGTAACATGGCAACACGCGACGCCGGTGCAATCGGAGGTCACATCACACGTAGACTCGTGCAAATCGCTGAACAAACACTTGCTGGTCAATCGAAATAACGGCATTATCTAGAGTGTCACTAGTGTCGGATGGCGGTTTTATACCGCTTGTCCGACGCTTTTTACATCTTACTCTTAATTAGCTTTCTCTATTGTACCAAATTCCGGAATAATAACGCTCATGTTTTTTGTAATAATACAGGATTCGTTGAACAAAATGTCGAGTTTCGCCGAAAGGAATGAAATCCAGCTCACTATAGCTACCATCCCAGGTACCTTCCTGCAGCCACTTATTTACGTTACCAGGACCAGCATTGTATGCTGCCGCAATTAGAGCAATATGATCTTGATTGGATTCCATCGCCGCTAATCTCTGCTCGAACTGCTTCTGAAGAAAGTTTAAATACCAAGTACCCACTTGAATATTCACCTCAGGGATTGTCAAACGGGAAGAAATGTCCTTCGAGGATCCCGTCGATAAATCTGTGATCCATTCCGCGGTATCAGGCATAATCTGCATGAGTCCAATTGCACCCTTTGATGAAATCTTGTCCGATTTGAAATTACTCTCAACACGAATGATGGCAGACACGATGAATGGATCAAGTTGGCTCTGGCTTGAAGCTATTCTGATCTCATCCTGATAATGAATCGGATAAATCCATCTGCCTAACCAATCGTTAGAATAGAACAGAAGACCGATAAGTGATATGAATAAAAGTGCAAACACTCTTTTCTTACGTAAGAAGGCAAAGAACATTATAACCCCTTTTCTTGCCAAAACCGTTGCACTTGTACCCCAGTTTCCTCTGGCGTTCCACTGTTATCAATGATGAAGTCGGCGAGTTGAATTTTCTGTTCAATGGGCATCTGCGCTTCCAATCTAGCCTCTGCTTGTACTCTAGACAATCCATCTCTATTCATTAAACGCTCAAGCTGAACTTCTCTCGGCACATACACAAGCATAACCATCTCGAACATGGAGGCTAGTCCTGATTCAAACAACAGGGGTACATCTACGACTACAAGACGTCGAGGATTGTCCGCTTCTAGCTCATTCATTCGTTGCTTCATTATTGCCCGGATTTCTGGATGCAGGATACCTTCGAGTTGTTTGCGTGATAACTCATTGGCAAATATATGTTCACCTAGCTTCTTACGATTTAATGTACCTTCATCTGTAATTACAGATGATCCGAAAAGCTGCTTAATCTTACCAAGGGCTGGACTCCCTGGAAGCACAACCTCACGAGCAATCTGGTCCGCGTCAATTAAGACGGCACCCATTGCAACAAGATAAGAAGATACCGTGCTCTTCCCACTGGCAATGCCTCCAGTTAACCCTATGTTCATTGTGAGAACTCCCATCGTATATTCATAGCAATTTCATAATACCCAGTGTAATTAATAATAATCCCGGTAATATGGATAATCGTTGCATCCATCTTCTACTAGATAACCAATGTCCTAATCGTAACCCAATCGTGATGAACAGTCCACCGGAAATAGCAATCCATACCGCTGTCGATAGTGGAGAATAACCAACCAAGGCCGCGCCAACTCCTGCACCTAGTGCATCTAACGATAGCGCAATCCCGAGCAACGAAGCTTCCCACGGAGATATATTACCGGATTTATCCATGTCTGCAACAGTTGGGGAACGAAGGATCTGAATAACCAATCCGATCTTACGGATTTCAATTTGCATAACAGTCTGAACGGGTACCTCTGTATTCTTCATTACGATCCGATCCGTGGAATTAGCTAATACATTCGGTTTGCGATGATGGAGGATGAATTGGAATATCGTCCACACCCCTACCACCACTAGGATAAGTGCTCCAACATCCTTCGCCGCTTGTGGCTCTAACCAGTCCAGCATAACCTGACTGAGGCTCATCGAGCCCCAAATCATCACACCCGAGCATATCGAGATAATGAGAAGCGAAACCCAGGGGATGCGGATTTTCCTAGCTCCATACAATAAACCTACACTACAATTATCTAAACTAACGGCTAACGCGATCAAGATTAAGGACATATATATACGACCTCCCTATACGCCATAACAGTAGTATATGAGGGGTGCTATAGGAATGTGCCCATTACTTATATCGCTGACAACTAGAACAATAATGTGTACCTCTACCAGCGACAACCATCTTCTCAATCGGACGACCACAAGATGAGCATGGCTTATCTTTCAGACCATAGATATGAAGCTGCTGCTGGAACATCCCCATCTCCCCTTGCCCATTGACATAGGACTTGATGGAGGAGCCACCCGCTTCCACGGCTTGTGTCAGGATGTCTACTATCGCGCCATGTAACCTTTTCAGCTCAGCAGTTGATAAGCTATTAGCTGTTCGTTCAGGATGTATGCGGGCGCGAAATAGTGACTCGTCCACATAAATATTACCGATTCCTACTATATATTCTTGATTTAGCAGTAGTGGTTTGATCTTCGTTGATCGATGTATGATTAATTTCTTGAATAAAGCTAATGTAAAGTTGGGGTCTAGCGGTTCAACTCCAAGCTTTAAGAGTGGAGGTCGTTCCAGCTCAGAACCCAATGGGAACAAATGCATCGTACCGAATTGTCGTACATCCTTATATCTGAGCTCGGTGTGATCATCAAAATGAAAGATGACATGGGTATGTGATTCTAATTGTTCATTCGAATCGTATACACCATATCGACCTTCCATTCTTAAATGGGATATTAACGAGAGATCATCTAGACGAAATCGCAAAAACTTACCTCTGCGAGCTACTTCACGAAAGGTTTGACCGATGAGTGCATGACTGAATTGCTCAGGATCCGGGTATTGAATGATCCGAGCAAGCCGTACGGTAACCCGCTCAATTCGCTTCCCCACGATAAGCTGTTGTAGCGTCCTTCGTACCGTCTCAACCTCCGGTAGCTCTGGCATGGTGTATCCTCTCCTAAATCGGGCTCAAGATGAGCTGTATTCGCTGGCTGTAGAGCGTTTTGGACGCTCTATTCAGAACCACGCTAGTGTTCGATAAATCTACTTCGCATCGTACCAATCTATGCCATAGCTTACATCGACCTTGAGTGGAACATCGAGCTGAAGCGCACTCTCCATCACCTCATGTAAGATGTGCTGCATTTGCTCTAGCTCGTCCTCAGGCACTTCAAGCACCAATTCATCGTGCACCTGTAATAACAATCGACTGCGTACGTGTTCCTGATCCATTCGTTTGACGAGTTGCACCATTGCTAATTTGATAATATCTGCAGCTGTACCCTGAATCGGGGAATTCATCGCCGTGCGTTCAGCGAAAGAACGAAGATTAAAGTTGGAGCTGCTAATCTCGGGCAGATAACGGCGACGCCCAAGCAACGTGGTTACATATCCATCCTGCTTGGCCTGCTTTACGACTTCATCCATGAATGTCCGTACCCCTTGGAATACTGCAAAATATTGTTCAATGAACTGCGCAGCTTCCTTACGCGTAATATTCAAGTTCTGTGATAGTCCATAATCACTAATTCCGTACACAATGCCGAAGTTAACGGCCTTAGCTTGTCGACGCATGTTCGAATCGACCATATCCTCACTCACTCCGAACACATCCATTGCAGTTTTTGTATGAATGTCTAGGTCGTTATGGAAGGCTTCCTTCATCTTCTCATCCCTGGAGATATGGGCTAATACTCGCAGCTCGATTTGAGAATAATCGGCACCCACAATAAGCCAGCCTGGTTCTGAGGGTACGAATACCTTGCGAATCTTGCGACCTTCCTCTAAGCGAATCGGGATATTCTGCAAATTCGGGAACTGACTGCTCAGTCTCCCAGTTGCCGCAATGGTCTGACGATAATACGTGTGAATCTTACCTGATCTCGGCCGAACTTCCTTTAACAATCCTTCCACATACGTGGATTGAAGCTTCGTCAACTGGCGATAAAGTAAGATCTTAGGGATAATTTCATGATAAGGCTCCAGCTTCTCGAGTACTTCAGCATCGGTCGAGTAACCAGTCTTGGTCTTCTTCCATACAGGCAAACCTAATTTATCGAATAGAACCTCGCCTAATTGCTTGGGTGAATTAATATTGAATGATGAGCCAGCCAATTCATGAACCTGCTGCTCTAATTCTGATATACGGCCAACTAATTGTTCGCCAAACTTCTTAAGTCCTTCCGTATTCACACGAATGCCCTGAAGTTCCATGCGGGATAATAAAGTTGCCAGAGGCAATTCCAAATCATAGAATAGCTTGTCCATCCCACTACTTTTCAGTTCATCTTTAAGTTGAACGTTTAGTCGATGTAAAGCTACAACCTTTCTACACATGAACTGACCTAGAATCGTGACTTCGGGCACATTGAATTTCGCACCCTTGCCGAATATCTCATCATCTTCAGGCAGTGGTAATTGCCCATACTTGCGTGATATACCTGCTAATGTTAGGTTCAAATCGGTCGGATCCAGTAAATAAGCAGCTAATAGCACGTCAAAGGCTATTCCCCTCAGGATGATTCCCTTCCAAGCTAAGGCTACCTCCGCTTTATGCGTATCATAGATTGATTTAGTAACGGACCCATCACTAAGCCAACTCCGGATTGGCTCTGCTTCAGCACATTCCAATACTTCCATCGGCAAGAAATAACTATTTGCCGATGAATATAATGCCAAGCCCAGAACATCTCCAACATGTGGATTCTCACCTGTCACCTCAACATGAATCGCTTCTACATGAGCAAGTTGCTCTGCAAATGCAGCAACAGTTGTTGATGTCACAATCTCATATTTAATCTCATCTAGCTCTGCGTGATCCTCCCCATGTTCAGGGAGATCCATTCTCCCAAGCAATTGCTTGAATTCAAGCTTTCGAAACAATGTCCCTACAGATTGTGAGTCAAACCCGTCGTACTTCACGGATTCCCAATCTTGATCCATTGGAACTTCCCGATATATCGTTGCTAACACTTTACTCTTCAAGGCATCTTCCTTATTCTCGGACACCTTTTCTTGTAATTTACCCTTAAGTTCAGAAGCGTGCTCCAGCACATTCTCAACACTTCCGTATTCATGAAGCAGCTTGAGTGCTGTCTTCTCCCCAACTCCCGGTATACCTGGAATGTTATCCGAGGCATCCCCCATTAAACCCTTTAAGTCGATAATCTGGTGAGGAGCCAAATTGTATACTTCGCGAATATGTGCAGGATCGTAATGTTCCACCTCACTAATCCCTTTACGGGTTATCGCGATCGTAACCTGTTCCGAGGCAAGCTGAAGCATATCCTTGTCTCCAGAAACGACAATGACCTGTATATTGTTCCGTTCGTCAGCCATTCTGGTTAGGGTTCCGATAATATCATCGGCTTCATATCCATCTAACTCGAATCTGGCTATAGAGAAGCTATCAATCAGCTCTCGGATGAGCGGGAATTGTTCAGAAAGCTCTGGTGGAGTTTTCGCCCTTCCACCCTTGTAATCGGTATATTCTTTATGTCTGAAAGTGATCTTCCCTGCATCGAAGGCAACGAGCATATGTGTCGGTTTCTCTTCATCAATAAGTCGCATTAGCATCGTTGTAAATCCTAATACCGCATTCGTATGCAAGCCACTCGAGTTACTGAGTAACGGCAAGGCATAGAAAGCACGATTCGCAATACTATTCCCATCTATAATAATTAACTTATCCACTCGATCACCCCAATATTTGATCATTCATCTGGGTACAACATGCCCATAAACATCATAGCATAATGTAAGGAACAAAGAATAGAAAGCATCTATGTTACTTATGGAGGAGGTATGGGAAATGAAGCCTGTATTCAATAGTCTGGATAAGAAAGCGATCTTCTTCGACCTTTATGATACTTTAATCGATCGTGACTTAAGTTTCGCTCAAGCACTCCATAAAAGCCTTGAGGAATTTACAGCACGTTGGGATAGTCAACAATGGAATCCAACATTAGCTGTTGAGGTGTATCAGAAGGAATGGATGAAAAAAACAATAATCGCGAAGAAAGTTAGAACGAATGTGAAAAAGCGAAGATTAGTACAGACAAAGGGCCATAGGCAATTATTATGCTTGGCAAAATCATTGGAGAATTCACCTTTTGAAGTAACCGATTCGTTCCTGCGAACCTTGCTACAACGAACCAAAGAGTTATATGTACAACATAGCAGCCTATACCCTGATGTTCAACATACGCTTGAACACTTAAAGGAGCAATACAAACTTGCACTCATTAGTAATAGTAAACGAGAACGACTGATGCAAGTACTACAACACGCTGGTTTAGCTCATATTTTCCCCGAACATACCATTATCGTACCTTCAAGCCCAAGAACAAAGAAGCCTCACTCGGACATATTCCACAAAGCACTTAAAACCATGGGGGTAGAACCCCATCAAGCAATCATGGTCGGAAATTCATGGAAAAACGATATCTTCGGAGGCAATCGTTGTGGCATGGACACGGTATGGATTCAGTCGAAGAATCAGAAGATGCAAATAAAGCGAATAGGTCGGAATAAAGTGATTACGATTGCCCGCTTCAAACAACTACCCTCTTTATTCAACTAATGGCGTGTACATTATATATATTCCCAGGCTGAGATTTGGCAGCTTTCTTCGCTTTCGCAGCTAATGCAGAGATCATCTCTGAATTCATCTCTGCATTGGGCGTGCAAATGATCAGGGATAAAGAAATGGTAGGTCCTTCGGTTTGAAGCGGAAGACCGTCCCGACCTCTCGCAGAGGACCATTGCTGCTTATTGTATATCCGTGAGATTCCCTTCTCGAATTCGCTGATAATGTCCTGGCACAGCCGTTCAGGCTGATCTATCGTTGATATTACGATAAAGTCATCTCCACCAATATGCCCCACGAAATCTGATGATATCCTTAGGTTGAGCACAACCTTCTTCATTACATCGGATGTATATTGAATGAATTGATCTCCTTTCTGATACCCATACAAGTCGTTGAATGATTTGAAATCATCCAAATCAACATAGATCACAGAGAAGGGGTTTTTGGCGAAAAGTTTGTTTTGGATTTCATGTTGGATTTGCAGATTACCTGGAAGCCCTGTTAGCGGATTGGCGAACCTTGCATTCTCCATCTTCACGTTTGTAATACATTCAAGGATAGAACGAATCGTGGCTACACCGATAAATTTACCTGCTCTAGTTACTAGTACAATATCGTATAGCTTTTTTATTTCTCTACTCATTGCGATCTGAGATACTTGCTCGATAGGCATATCTGATTCAACAATCAAGGGCTGTTGATCCATAATCTTCTGAACGGGGCGATTCCAGTTCAGCGCAATTCCATACTGTTCAGCTAATAGGCGATAAAGCTTCTCTCTCATTAGTAATCCAAGGGGCATATGTTGATCAACAATGACCACACCTAATGAATGTTCCTCGTTCTTCAAATATTGAGCAACATCTGAGATTACTGCTTTCGGTTCGAACGTTCTCATAGGGACAATAAGCTCACCGATCGTTATCGGTGATTCGAGCTTCGTTTTTATGCTATTCTGATGCCTAATATCGTGGATCGTTTCCTTCTCAATGAGTAGCATGTCTTTTTTCGGTCTACCTAGATAGAAGCCTTGTGCATATTGAACACCCATAGAGATGATCTTATGGAGATCTTCCTTGTCCTCAATGCCTTCCGCGATAATCCATATATTCATCAGCTGCGCCATGGCAATAAAGGTTCCTAGGATGTTCTCCTTGATCTTGTCGTTATGTACACCATGTACTAATGATCTATCCACCTTAATAAAATCCGGCTGGAGCTCAGCGATAGCTTGAAGTGAAGAGTATCCTGCACCAGCATCATCGATTGCAATCTGATAGCCTTGACTTCGGTAATGTTCTAATACCATCTTCATCGTATCAAAGTCACGAATCGAGCTGCGCTCCGTGATCTCGAATACAACTTGATGGGGCTCTATTCCGCATTGCTCTAGAAGCTTGTGAGTTAATCCGGGAGTAAACATAGGGTCGTTAATAATAGTAGATGGGACATTAATGAACACCTTCTGATCTTGCCCTAAGGTTTGGCACCCACGTAATGCTTTCTCTCTGGCTAACCGATCCAGAATGTAGACACTATCCTCTAGTTCTGCATAATTGAACAGTTCAATCGGTGCGTGGAATCGACTTCCTTCCGGTCCTCTTGTTAATGCTTCGTAGCCGAGAATATTCCCATTTGATAAGTCAACAATCGGTTGATATACACTGCTGATATTCTTCTCATACAGAATTTGATGGAATTCATCTCTTTCCAAGGAAATCGGTTTTGGTGATTTCTTCGTCTTTGCTTGATGAATCGTGTTCTTCATTGCGGAATATACAACATAATGAAGGTGCTTCGATAGATTGTTATAGATGATGTCACACCCCACATGCAGGGTAAAATCGTTAAGGATGGGAATCTCATCAATAACCGCTTGTTCCGCACCCAATTTTATTTCTTTACATAAGTTCTCTAGAATTTCTAAGACATCCGATTCCTCTGCAAGAGGTAGATCTGTATAGAGAAAAAAGTCATCTCCAATGATTCGGTAGGTAATGAGTGCAGGTGTTACACTTGTAACTCTAGCTTTTAGAACTTTTAATATTTGCTCGCAAACCTGCGTTCCATATATGCGCTCAATTCGTGAAAATTCAGCAATATCGAAGTAAATAAGCCCGATGGGCTGGCTTTGCAATCGTTCGGCTATTAAGGCTAATAATGGTTCATCATTGTACTGGAAATCTACCAATTCAATCACAACGCTTCTCTGTTGTATTTGGTCAGTCTAATCATTACTGATTGAGGTCAGGTCTCTTACCCCTTACGAGGTAGACGACTGATTCACCAATATTCGTTGCATGATCTGCGATCCGTTCAAGATATCGACTTACGAATCCCACTAATATAGCCTTGTTAACCGATTGTGGATCATTAGCGATATGCGTGAATAGTTCATGCATGATCTTGCTATGGAGGGAATCCACCTCATCGTCCATTTTGGCCATCTTATAAGCTAGATCGATATTTTCTTCCGTAAAGGCCCTAATACTTTCATTGGTCATCTGCTCTGCAAGTTCAGCCATCTTCGTAATATCTGTAATCAGCTTGAGTGTATGATTCTCACCTAATCGAACAGCAGATTTGGCAACGTCTACTGCTAAGTCCGCCATTCGCTCCAAGTCACTAGCAATCTTGAATGAGATCAGAATACGACGCAAATCCTTGGCAACAGGTTGTTGTGTAGCAATCAGCGTGGAGCCTATATTATCGATTTTCTCTTCCAATGCATTAATTTCGTAATCCTGTGAAATCACGATGTGCGCAGAAGTCAAATCCCCAGTAATTAAAGATTGAACAGACAGATGGATGGCTTTCTCTACACGCTCACCCATATGGATGATTTCTGAACTTAGTTCCTTCAAGCTTTCTTCAAATTGCGACCGACGTGTCATCATATTGATAGCCTCCTAATTATTGGTATAAACCATATCAACCAAATCGACCAGAGATATAATCTTCTGTTCGCTGATCATCTGGGTTGGAGAATAGTTTCTCTGTATCCGCGAACTCTACGACCTCTCCATGCAAGAAGAATGCGGTGTCATGAGATATTCTTGCAGCCTGCTGCATGTTATGAGTGACAATAATAATTGTATATTGCTGCTTCAACTCCTGTATGAGCTCTTCAATTTTCAATGTTGATATCGGGTCGAGCGCTGATGTCGGTTCATCCATTAATAATACATGCGGATTTACAGCTAGTGCGCGTGCAATACAAAGACGTTGTTGTTGACCACCAGACAAACCATAAGCAGATTTCTTCAGATAATCCTTCACTTCATCCCATAAGGCTGATTGTTTTAGACTTTTCTCGACAATTGCATCCAATTCACTCCTATTGGAGATACCATGAATTCTAGGACCATAGGCTACATTCTCGTAGATCGACTTCGGAAAAGGATTAGGTTGTTGGAACACCATACCAATATTCTTACGTAGCAGTTCGACATTCACGGCAGAGTCGTAGATGTTAGTCTCATTAATAATGACTTGCCCATCTATACGAATACCCACGATCATATCGTTCATGCGATTTAATGTCCGCAGTAAGGTTGATTTACCACAGCCTGAAGGACCGATAAATGCAGTAATCGACTTTTCCTGAATAGACATGTTCACTTTCTTAAGTGCTTGAAAATCCCCATAGTATAAATCTAGATTTTCTACTGTAACAATATTACTCATAATCTGGTCTTCCCCCTTAAAGATTCATTCAAATGATTAGTGTTTCTTCTGATATTTATTACGTAAAAAGATAGCAATAGCGTTCATAGACAGTAACATGATCAAGAGTAGAATAATTCCTGCGCCTGCTACGTTCTGGAAATCCTTCTGTGGTAGACCAGCCCACGTATAAATTTGGATAGGCATAACGGTAAAAGAACTAAGCAAATTCTCTGGTAGAAAGGCAATATATGCCACTGCTCCAACAACTATTAACGGTGCAGTTTCCCCAATGGCTCGTGACATTGATAGAATAGAGCCTGTAAGAATTCCTGGAAAGGATGAGGGTAATACTACACGGACAATGGTCTGCCAACGATTGGCTCCAAGGGCGAATGAAGCATGACGAAGTGACATCGGTACACCACGGATAGCTTCTTGTGAAGCTACGATAATAATAGGCAATACGAGTAATGTCATAGTTAAAGCACCAGCTAGAATACTATTACCTAAACCGAAAAGTCTTACGAATACAGTCAGACCTAGTAATCCAAAGACGATGGATGGAACTCCGGCAAGATTAGCAATATTCACTTGAATCAAACGGCTAAACCAAGTATCCCTCGCATATTCCTCTAAATAAATTGCTGTAGAAACACCAATTATAAAAGTAAGTGGAGCGGTGACACTCATCATCCATATCGTGCCTACCATCGCCACTTTAATACCCGAGAGCTCTGGTTTTCTAGATGAAAAACTAGTGAGAAATTGCCAATCCAACCAACTAAATCCTTGGATCAAAATTTGCAGTAACAAGATGGCTAGTGCGACTACACCAAAAAAAGTTGATACAAAAAAAATAAAGTGAAATAACTGATTTTTCCTTCTTCGGCGTTTCACACGTGCTTGATCTTGAGGTGAATTTAACAGCATCTCAGTACTCCTCCCTGAATTTTCTGGAAATATAACGGGCGAATAAATTCATGGTTAGTGTAATTGCGAATAAAGTAATCCCAACCGCATAGATTGTTAAGTACTCCACGCTTCCATGCTGAGTATCTCCACCGCTCACCGCAACGATATATGCAGTTAACGTTTGTACACTTTGTAGTGGATTAAGTGACATATTCGGCAGTGCTCCAGCAGCCAATGTAACAATCATCGTCTCACCAACCGCTCTTGATAAGCCAAGAACGAATGAAGCCACAATTCCCGAGAGTGCTGCTGGTACGACGACCTTATATGCGACTTCCAGCTTAGTTGATCCAAGCGCATATGCTGCATCTCGCAAGCTTCTTGGAACTGCCATCATCGCATCCTCACTTAATGAAGAGATCATAGGAACAATCATAATACCTACTACAATTCCCGCACTTAGTGCATTAAACTGGCCAAGCTGGGGAATGAAAGTTTTGATCAAAGGAGTCACGAACGTTAAGGCAAAAAAACCATAAACAATCGTCGGTATACCTGCTAATATTTCAAGCACCGGTTTTAATATAGCTCGTAACTTAGTCGGTGCATATTCGCTCAGATAAATGGCACTAAAAAGACCAATGGGTAGTGCAATGATACTTGCTATGATTGTTACAAGAAAAGTTCCCATTATTAATGGTAATACACCAAACTGCGGATCAGCAAATAATGGTGTCCATTTCGTACCTGTAATAAAATCAATAAATGATATTTCTCGGAAAAAGCCTGATGACTCAGCGAGCAATATAGCTACAATTCCAGCAGTTGTTAAGATAGATATAATTCCGAACAGCATAAGCAGATTTGGCATAATCCGATCCGTAGATAAGAAAAACGATTTTCTCTTAATATCAAATTTAGTTGATGAGGCAGGAGTAGATGGTGTTCGCATGGTTTCTTGTATAGCCCCCAGTCATAAAGTTGCTTGGAACAAGGAGAGAACCGTGGTGCTTCACATCTTCAATGTGGAGCACCACGGCTTCGCTCAGCTAGCTTGTATGAAATCACACTGCTTTATATAGTAGATTATTGTACGTGCTTCACGTTATCATCATACATGCTTTGTGGAAGTCTTACATAACCAACTTCTTCAACAAGCTTCTGACCTGCTTCGCTCATGTAGAATTTGATGAATTCTTTCACTTCTGGACGCTCTAGCGCACTCTTCAATGGATAGATGAAGATCGGACGTGAGAGTGGTGCATAGCTGCCATCATTAATCGATTCAATCGATGGTGCAATGGCAGGAGCACTATCATCCAATTTAATCGAAACTGCTTGAAGTGAATCTTGGTTCTCAACAAAGTATGAATATCCGAAGTAACCCATAGCGTTAACATCCCCAGAAACACCTGTTACTAACACGTTATCATCTTCTGAAGGTGTGTAATCTTCACGTGAAACCTTTGCTTCACCATTGATTGCTTCTGTGAAATATTCGAATGTACCAGAAGCTGTACCAGGACCGTACAGAACGATTTTCTCTGCTGGCCAGCCCTCTCTAACATCACTCCACATCGTAACTTTGCTATCTTTTTCCCAAATCTTCTTTAATTCAGCAACAGTCATTTCTTTTGCAAAAGTATTGTCAGGGTGAATAACTACTGTGATTCCGTCATAAGCTACAGCCATTTCAACTGGCTCTTCGCCTTTTTCCTTTAATGCAGCAATCTCTTTATCTTTAATCTTACGTGATGCATCGGCGATGTCAGCTTCGCCAGCAATGATTGCCTTTATACCATTAGAACTTCCGGACAAGCCTACAGTTACATTAACTTTCTTGTTAATTCCCATAAACTCTTCAGCAACTGCTTGTGAAATAGGATATACGGTTGATGAACCGTCGAGTTTAATTTCTCCGCTTAGATCTGCTACAGGCTCAGCTTTAGGCTCATCTTTAGCCGGTGCAGCTGGTTTCTCATTTGTTGTAGCACCTTTGTTTGTTGAATTATTCTCTGCATTGTTGTTACCACAAGCTGCTAATACGAAAACCAGAATCATTGTGCCCAGTAAGATTAAACCTTTACGCATGATGTTGCTAGTCAAGAAGACCACTCCCATATATTTATTTGCTTACAGGACTAATAGTACTGGCTCGATGTTATCGCTATTTATATGATTTGTTAACGCAATGTAAAAAATACTGAAACAAATTTACGTTTCTTTCGACAAAATTTGCAATTTGTTAACACAAACCAACAATGGTTTTAATTCGCTTCATTTAATATATGGGAATAGATATTAGAAACGAGGAGTGAACATCATTGAAGAAACCTATTAAGTTGAAGTTATTTAAATTCAAGAATTTATCGTTAAGAACAAAAGTCATCATGAGCTTTGCTTTAATCATTGCGATTATCACTGTAGTTGCTTTGTATAATCTTTACCGAGTAGATCAAATAAAAGAACAGTTCACTGTACAGAATAACAATGTAGAGAAACAGCATCTCGCTATGGAATTGAAACAGAAGGTTCAGATATTGGATGTAATGACTATGGGATTAGCCATATCTCGCGACAACAAAATAACAGAAGCTTATATGAAAGAAAAGGTTTTATTCTTGGACTTAGTTCAGAAGATAGCTGATAACTCCTCTACGCGGGAGCAACGGAAGTGGCGAGCTGCTTTAGTAACAACATCGAAAGAGTTTGCTAGTAATTTCGATATTATCTCTTCTATTGTTAATAACTCGTTGCTGGAAGCAGAAACAAGTAATCAAATGCTACAGCAGCAATACAAAATGTCACAAGCACATAAAACGTATATATTTCAGTTAACTGATAAATATTATGAAGTATTCACTCAAGAGGCTAATGCTTCATTACAGCAATCGTCCAATTTATTGGACTATACTGTGCAGATGCTTATTGTCGCGATCTTCATTGTATTGCTGGTATCTTTAACAGTTACGATTTTATTCGTCCGATCCTTTGTT
The DNA here is from genome assembly GCA_040880185.1 of Paenibacillaceae bacterium. Taxonomy (GTDB): domain Bacteria; phylum Bacillota; class Bacilli; order Paenibacillales; family UBA4045; genus UBA4045. The sequence goes on along the minus strand of JBBDIY010000079.1, from coordinate 49,966 downwards.
GGTCCAATTCGTAAGCTGCAGAGTGCAATGAAACAAATTGCCCTTGGAGATTTAAGAGTGAAGATCAATTCAAACTCGCATGATGAGCTAGGTCAATTGAGCCAGGACTTCGATCACATGACAGAGCAAATGAGTCACATGTTAGTGTCTACCCAGCATATCGCGGAAGGTTTAACAGAACTCTCAACAGCGTTCGAGCTTGAATCACGGATGACTGCAGCAGCAGGGTTAGAAATTGTTAGAGCGATGGATGAAATTTCATCTGGGGCAGACCAGCAAGCGGAACAAGCAGAACGGAGTGTTATTGGGATTAACGATTTGGAACAAGACGTACTAGAAATCAGTAGTATTACGGATCAAATGAAGCAACTATCTGCGGAAACCACAATGAATACGAATCGTGGAGACTTGTCATTGCAAGCACTTAGCCACTCTGCGATAGAAACCGAAGATCGATTACATATTATGGTGAGCTCCTTAGATACACTAGCCAAGCTCACTAAAGAGATCAGTAAGATTTCAAATGCCATTACAGACATCTCTTCTCAAACTAATCTGCTCGCAATTAATGCTACGATCGAGGCAGCTCTCGCGGGTGAACAAGGTAGAGGCTTCGCCGTCATCGCTGATCAGGTGAGGCAGCTTTCGACAGAGTCTAAGGAATCTTCTAACAACATCTTCCTCTTGGTTCAATCTTTGCAGAAGCAGATGTCCGTTGTTCAAGAGAAATTAACAGAAACAGGACATAGTCTAGATGAACAGAACAGTAAAATTGTGCAAACGTCCGAAGCCTTCAAGACCATTGAGCAGTCAGCTGAACATATGGCTGCAGCGATGACTAGCATTCACAGTAGTGTTGAGCATGCAAGGATCAAGAATCAATCTCTCGTTCAATCGATACATGTTGTCTCTGGGATTGCTGAGGAGACAGCAGCCGGAGTCGAAGAGGCTAATTCAACCGCCAGTCAACAGGAATCAGCTGTTAGACGAATTGCTGACCAAGCGATAGAGGTCAATACATTAGCCCAACAATTGTTCACTGAAATCAGGAGATTTCAGGTTGTTTCGTAATGAAGAATTAACCTTATCTGGAGTGGCTAATCATTCCCTTTTCTCTCTCCATAGGGAATATCCATTCGATTAGCCACCTCAGGAGTGGCTAATCAAAGATTCCTACTCAGTATCATCTATTTAGCCACTCCAAGTAATGTTAATGAAATAATAGGCCGCTACTTAGTTTGTCAAACAGAAAAGCTAGCTTCTTGGAGCCCATAGCATAATCGATACACCAACGATACAAATCGCTGATCCAATCCAGTCGTAGATGTCGGGTGATTCGGAAAGTTCTGTAATGTAGGTATAATTCCATACGAGACCAGTATGATACTGCCAACAATTCCATACCAGAATGGCTTAGATTCTCGAAGCCAAAGCCAGACTAAATAACCGCCTCCGATTTCGGCAAGCCCTGCCAAGATGAATAGAGCAATTGTTATTACCATCCGTACTCCCCCTCTATGAACAATCACCATTCTCGTTGATTTTAGTAAAGCAATCATCCCAAGACAAGCATTTGCACTTCAGACCATTGTCCAGCTCCATATAAATGTAAAATCCGACTAAGCTTTAACAGCTTTTATTACTGCAGATACAATATATTCTTCTATGTTAATCCCAGCTACCCATTGCTTGATAAAGCTCTTGGACTCGTCTTTGGGCAATACTGAGATATTAATAAATCCACTTTGCTCCAACATCATCTTCACTTCTTCTATAGAAGAAGCACCGGAGATGCAACCGGAGTATAAGTCGCCGATGTCATTTTTAATATTCTGTGGAAACTCCGCTGTTGTTACAATATCAGAAATCGCAAGTCGACCTCCAGACTTGAGCACACGATATGCTTCCTGAAACACTTGAGATTTATTAGGAGATAAATTAATGACGCAATTGGAAATAATAACATCCACAGTTTCGTTAGCTATAGGTAAATGCTCGATTTCTCCTAACCGGAACTCAGCGTTGTGAAAGTCGCCCTTCTCCGCATTCATTCGAGCTTTACTCACCATCTCGGGCGTCATATCTACACCAATAACCTTACCGTGATCGCCAACCTGTCGAGAAGCAAGGAAACAATCAAAGCCTCCACCGCTACCAAGATCGAGTACAATTTCTCCAGGCCTCAAATCGGCGATAGCTTGAGGGTTTCCACAGCCGAGTCCCATATTGGAACCTACTGGAGCTAGTGCAAGTTCTTCAGCAGAATAACCTAATTGACTCGATATCTCGTTGAAATCAGTAGGAGCACCACAACAACCTATAGAAGAGTTCATACCTTGCACTGCAATTTCCTTGTAGTGGCTTCTGACTGTACCACGGATTGAATCATTTGCAACATCTTTCATCTTAAGTTCCTCCATTTCATTACTCACTCACTTGTCGGATATATCTTATTTAAAGCTTCCCTCTGTGCAGGCTTAATATTAATAATCTCTCGAATACTCTTTGATTTCGCTTCGGCTTCATCAATGGATGCAGCCAACCCAAGTTGAATTAAGACTCCTGCTGCAACTGCACCTGTTCTTCCCCTGCCTCCAGCGCAGTGAAAAGCTACCTTCTTATTATCGCGATAAGCATCTGTAACGGCCTGAATCGCTTGTTTGAACCCCTCTGTCTGGGGTTGCTCCGCGTTGTCTCCTAGTTGAATCTGAATCCACTCCACTTGAGCTTCAGGGTAAGCACATTCTGTTGCTTCTCCACGTAGATCGACAACAACCTCGATTCCTTCATTCTTAACCATGGCTTCAACATCCGACGCGGCTCCCATGAATATGCGATTGTCATGTAGAACATGATAACTTTTCTCTTGCTGCTGTAGCGGTTCTAAGAATTTCTCTATCCGCAACTTGATCTCATCTCGGACTTTACGAAATTGCTCCATAATTTCTTCTTCGCTACCTGTTGCTTTAGCCGGATCATCAAAGCCCCAATGCCACTTGATGACATTCTGATTCGATATAACTGGACAGTGCTCATCCGCATGCCCACACAACGTAATGACATAGTCCGCTCGATTAAGAATGTGTGGATCGATCACATTAGAACTGTTCTTACTAATATCCATACCAGCTTCTTGCATAACCTGCACTGCCCTTGGATTTAAACCATGTGCCTCCAATCCAGCACTTTTCACTTCATAACGATCTCCGCCCAAGGTGCTCATAAATCCATCTGCAATCTGACTACGACATGAATTACCGGTACACAGAAAGTAAATTAATGGTTTATTCATCATCTCACCTGCTCCTCTATATTTAAGATATCAATAGTAACCAAAGGTAAAGACCTACTAATGTTATGAACAATGTTGGAATCGTTAGAATAATTCCGATCTTAAAATAATATCCCCAGGTAATCTTGATGCCTTTACGTGACAGTACGTGTAACCAAAGTAATGTAGCGAGTGAACCAATTGGAGTGATCTTCGGTCCTAAATCTGAACCGATCACATTCGCGTATATAAGTGCTTCACGTGATATACCTGACGTTTGTGTTCCATGAATAGCAAGAGCATCGATCATCACCGTTGGCATATTATTCATAATGGATGACAATATTGCCGCGATAAAACCCATTCCTATTGTTGCTGCGAACAATCCTTGATCGACAATCACTTGAATGACATCACCTAGTCGATCTGTAAGTCCAACGTTTCGCAACCCATATACAACGACATACATACCAATCGAGAATACGACGACCGCCCATGGTGCTCCCATAATAATTCGTTTCGTCTCGATAACCGGGCTTCGACGAGCTACGATAATGAAGATGATGGCAATAATACCAGCTATCGCGGAAACAGGGACGGCAATAAACTCACTTATTAAATAAGCTACTAATAGCACAGCTAGAATCACCCATGATAGGCGGAACAGTCCTATATCCTTAATTGCTTCATGCGGTTGCTTTAATTGCTGTACATCGTAATGATTCGGTATACTTTTGCGGAAGAACAGGTACAGAACTAAGATACTTGCACCTAAAGCGAATAAATTAGGAACAATCATTCGGCTAGCATATTCTACGAAGTCTATACCGAAGTAATCAGCAGAAACAATGTTCACTAGATTACTAACAATGAGTGGCAACGAGGTTGTATCAGCAATAAATCCACTGGCCATAATGAAAGGCAGAATCATACGATCGTCAAATTTGAGAGCTCGAACCATAGCTAACACAATCGGGGTTAATATTAACGCCGCACCATCGTTAGCGAAGAAGGCCGCTACCGCCGCACCAAGCAGCACCACATAGATGAACATTAGCTTCCCACTACCTCTAGCCATTCGTGCCATATGTAAAGCGGCCCATTCGAAGAATCCAATCTCGTCTAGAATGAGAGATATTAGAATAATAGCTACGAATACGAGAGTTGCATTCCATACAATTAGAGTAACATCTTGTACATCACTAAAACTCACAACCTGAAACACTAATGCGAGAATGGCCCCACCTGCTGCAGACCAACCGATACTAAGTCCCTTGGGCTGCCAGATGACGAATACCAATGTAATTAGAAAAATAAGTGAAGCTATATATACCATGATGTCCCCCTGTATATGTGAATTTGTTATTCGCAGCAATCATCTGTAGTGCAATCTAAATTTAACGAGTCAAGTTGTTCCTTAGCAGATGGAACATAATCCATTACTGCCTGAACGTATGGCACCTTTGCCAGAGACAGCGAATAATACACCCATTGGCCACGACGAGCTTCAGAGACAAGACCTGCATCCTTCAGCTTTCTCAGATGCTGACTAATATTCGGTTGTGTCGTCTCTAATACTTCAACAATTTCACAAACACAGAGCTCCCGTTCTCTTAGAAGTGTGAGAATGGTTAATCGCGTACGATCTGCGAGTAACTTCAACGTCTCTGCAATCTTCGTAATATCCTCCAAACTTTCACCCCACTCCATAGAAATATAAGCAATTGATTATATCATTATAATATAATCAATTGCTTATATAAGTCAATTCCATATTTATTATCCCGATACCCTATCGAATCTCCAAACCATCGGGCAGATGATCTCCAATCAATTCAAGGCACACGATCAGATTGATTGACCATTGGGAAGCAGTATTGGATGATATCCAGGGAATTTCTCTAATGGATCTCACGTATTCTTGTTCCGGTACTAATTCACTAACCAGCTGAGTACTAATATTCCAAGCTGATTTATTCTGAATCAGGATGTCCCATGCTTGCCGCGCTAAACCCGCATTGTTCGTATAAACTGCTGAGAATGCCATCATCGCTGTAGAGAGCATCGGAATATTCCAGTCCTTGCCTTGTATTTCCCCAGAGGTTCGGCGTATCTTCTCTTCTGGGGGCAGGTTATAGAATTCACCATATTCAGCTAGCATATGATCCCACTCTGAATCTTTAAGAAGCTGCGCCATCTCCATCCACACCTGTGCACCCCCCATGCAAATCATCAGATGGTGCCCCCAGTTCTCATTCCCCATGTGCATAAGATCACCCATTCTCGGATCGTATCCAAATACCGGTCCTGTCAGAAGTCGATAAGGCATCTGCTTGAGGCATTCTATTCCATTCATCATCTTATCACGGTACTCAAGAGTCTCATAACGTTCCCACTGAACAAGCCAGTTGGAGCAGAATGCAGACCAATCTGGACCACTCCGTGTATGTGTGGGGAATTCGTCCTTCGGATAATAGGCCCTCATCGGATCGAGGTGTAACGTCGTAAAGTCCGAATCCTTCACTTCGTCCATAATATCACCAATTCGTTCATCAGCTGTTAAGTAATAATAAAATTTATGAAGACCAGCCATTCCTATTCTAGCTTCCTTGCAGCCACAGCCCCAATGCAGTACGTTATGCCTGGATCCTAGTCCGGCATACTCTCCAATGTGATAGACGTCCACCTCGCTCGTGTGTCTGGTCATTGCTTCAGCAAAGCGGAATATGTCCTCTCTTCCCGTCCGCAAGAACATATACCATAACCAAATGTTCGGAGCGAGCTCCGTATTCTGCCATGCACATCCTCCGATATCATACCGCCAAGTATGACGTACAGGATCGTAGCTATGCATCACATCTCCATAATCCCAGAATCCGTACCATCCCCGCTGATCGATCTCCTCTTGGTAAAACTGAACAATACCATCGAGTGTATCCTCAAGCTGAGCTTTAAGTGGCGTACTCCGATCACTTAAGCTCCAAACACCGAGTGTACGAGTTGCATGATAATATTGTGGCTCACAAACTAGTAGTGGCGGCGATTGATTATACTCGACCATTGCATCTAATGTAGACACATCAGGGGTACGGTCGCAGCACCATAACACACATTCACTCGTATTACCTATACCATATGGTGTACTGCGCATTTCATCCGCTCCCTCATATGCCGAAGCGACGTGGGTTTGCGTATCGTAATGTCGCAGGTCCATCGCTTGGGAATCTGGGGACCAGAACCAAGCTGTCACCGTTGCCTCGTTCTTGGAGACGTTGTCGACCTCGAGGGAAGAAGGTGATTTCTGCCAGAAGCTGCGAATACCAACTGCAACACCTCCCCCTTCTCCTCCGGTATAGAGCAGCCCTCTCGACCGTTGTCCAACTGCCGAACGAATCCAGCAACAGGCTGCTTGTGTCCTTTTGGATATCGTATAAGAATCGGATGATATCTGCACAAGCTTGTAAGCGTTCCACAAAGCAGAGTCGTCAAGCAGCCTGATGAAACAATCATCCTCACCGATATCAAAAGCAATGGTTTCACCGTTTGTTTGACCTTTATATAAGTCCATGTACTTCTCGGATAAACGAGTGGTCATTAATCCTTTGGGTGATTCGCTGAACCAACCTGTATCACCTGCAATTCGTACATGCCGATTGTACAGTGGTCCCCGCATCGGGACATCAAAGGTGATGCCCAGCCCCTTAATGAAATCCTGATGAGGGTTACCATCATATAAGAACGTGTGGATCATACGGATCGAATGCTGATGCGCGTAGAAATATAACCGTAATGTGAACGGGAGCCACATTCGGCCCGTATCACCCGTAGCATGCCTACCTGTAATCTTGATTACAGCTCGTATCGGCCCGCATTGTTCGATGGTCACATTCGATGTGATGCTCTTGAAGGGTTCTTCAATAATAGTTTTCAAACCAGATATGGAGGAATGTGCTTCACGGATCCCAATCAGCTTACCACCCGAACAGATTGGATTCCCGTCCCGAATAATTTCCCGGATAATTAACGGTCCACTCCGGTTTAACCGGCACTTCATGACACCCGTATCTACTTCAATTACATGCTCGCCATCGATTACCGTTAGAGGCTTCTCTTCTGGAGACGGCATCCCCTTCAATAATGTGTACTTCCCCTCAGCTTTATGCTGCAGCACAGCAGAGTGTACGGTCCATTTGACACTACCGTCTGGCCAATACGCCGAAGACCAGCTTTGCACAGGAATCTTCTCTCCACAAGGCCCGAATAAGGCAAGGCATTCTTCACGCTGCAAAGCACCTTCTACCCATGGAACCCCCCAGGTTGTTCCGACTGAATGCTCTGGACCATGACCAAGCCACTCCAAAGCTACGTCTTGTTCTGTATTCATTCAGCAATCAGCTCCCAATTAAGTTTCTAGCATACTTACTAGCTGGAATACTTCCACACCTGCAAGCATGATAATACCGATCCCATGAGTATCATTCAAATTCCAAGTTAAATCATCCTTATAATAGAGTGGAGAGAAGGAATAACCTGAACCTCGGCATACCCCATAAATGTTTCCGCTACTATCAATTGAGTGCTTGGCAAGACCCTCCCAACCCTTCAACACTGCCTGAGTATACGGTTCTGAATCTGTGATCCAGCCAAATCGTATCCCCCTTGCGAAGGCATATATAAACATTGACGTACAGGACGTCTCCTCATATGAATCCTGCATGTTCAGCACTTGATGCCATAGCCCATTCGTTCCCTGCAATGCCAAGTAACCTTCACAAAGTTCCATGAAGAACAGCAAAAGCTCCTCACGCTGAACATGGTTTGAAGGGAGAACAGCAAGCAGTTCGGTCAAGGAGAACAGTACCCATCCGTTTCCTCTGCCCCACGGAACACGAGTTTGCTTATTGAATTTGAAGTCGTACACGTGTGACATGATCTTGATATCTGACATAAACAAATATTTTTTGTACAACAGGAACTGGCGCGCTGCATCATCCACATAGGATGTATCACCCGTTAATTGGTAATATCGGCTCAAGAATGGCGTGCTCATGTACAGATCGTCGCACCACATCGTCTCTTGCATGAATTCGGAGCTCCCATGCACACGGAATAATGCACCCTCCTCCAAGCGATCCTGCGTGTAGCTAATATAATGTGCGATCCGATCGGCAACGTTCTTGGCACCTTCCAGTTCTCTTTGTTCCATAGCGTACAGCATCGTTGCTGCGAACGAGCCACAATCATCCAAACTGTCGATGGCTGAGAGCTGATGATTAATACCAGATGCACCGTACGTTTCTTTATCCCATAATGCATACTGATCATATGATGTGCATTGCTCGATATGCTCCAGCACATACTCCACATATTCTCTTCGCTCAAACTCCATCCCTGTCTTCATTAAGCCATATAAAGTTACTCCAAGTGGGTAGTTCCACCTAGCATAATGTGTTGTCTCCAAAAAGGGTCTTACGACTGTATCGGGCATATCAACCTTCCAATACGTTCCCCCATCAGAGCTCTGAAATACAGTATTCATCACACATAAATCGCGAATGTCGAGCTCACTTTCTTCCTTGAAGCAACCCAGATACAACCAATCCCCTTTGGCTCCATGAACAATCTCCGGTGTCGAGATATGTATGCCCTCCGGAGGTGATTCGAAGACGAATCCCCATTGATTGTCGTTACAGCAGGATTTAACCACCATATGATGATCATCGCATTGAACAGGGACGGTTACCCGGAATGATCCAGAACGTTCGGCATTGTAAATCATCTGCCCATCCCAATAGAGTGTCATTGAACCGAAGTGTTCACCCTTGAGATCAATCATGCGGAGGTCAGAGAATATGCTCGTCAGTTTCGTCCAAGCGAATGCACTTTGTCCTGACTGCATACCGTACAAACGTGCGAACGATCCCATAGCAAGCTCTGTTCTGTTCCACTCTGTATTCGGCAGCCATTGTATCCCTGTATCCATCTCGGACATACCCTCCATGGGTAGAGTTGCTAGCTCCTGATTTAATGGCCTAGTGAATATCCAGCCTTCCTGTCCGCAACGTTCCTCGGATGGAATAATAAAATGAAGTGGCAGTCCCTTAATCGAGCCAGTTCCGAAGCGCCCACCACATCCAGTCCCCGTCTTAATAAATTGTATGACAAAGCTGTTCCATCCGGAGCTCAGCTTGATGCGAAACCAGCTTCGTCGATCTGGGAATACGTCTTCCAATATGTTCGATTTAAACGCAAGCTGTCCATTGACGTAAAGCCGAAGAGGGCCGAAGCAGCTAGCACTAAACGCCCATTCACAATCTTGATCGCACCAGAGCTTCGCCCAGGCATACACATATTGGCCTTCCTGTATATCCGGTAATATACGATCCATATCGAATTCATATCGGTAATCCTCATTGCGAGTAATACTATTCTGATGAGATGCTCTATACACATAAGGCTGCTTCGGCTGATGATTGATATATCGATCGGCGATCAGTTGAAGGGTTTGTTTAATATCTCCTCGGAAGAGGTTATAACTACTTTGCTCAATTGGAAAATAGGACACGAGAAAACCTCCTTCTTATGCGTATTCTCCGCCGAGATATAATGTCGAGCTATACAGACGTTTCGATTGAATAAGAGTTGTACCCAGAGGACGAATAGCTAAATCATACGGTTGACACCCGAAGATGTAAGCAGTTGTATCCATATAAACAATTACCTGTTCTCTGCCTTCCCCTAACAAATCGGCATGCACTACATAACCATCCGCCGGGAATGTAACGACAGCATTCATATGCCCATCATACAGAGTGGGTTTGATTCCTCCACCTCGTCGATAAGCTAATATATAGTCGAGTGGACCGTCATCCCAATGACGAAGTGTATCAATGATAGTCAACCACCCATTCGACACCCTTTCCTCTTTCCATATCTCATTGCCCTTAGCATCAAGTAAGAACAGTCCGTCCTTCCCTGATTCCGTTAAGACACCGTCCGTATCCCCACGCACAATGCGGTCTAGGCCTGCGATCTGCAGCCCTGGGAGATCATCTCTAAATTTACCCAACGCAATATGCTGGGATTCAATCGATCCCGCATATCGCCAGAGCTCATCACCCTGACGATCATACATAACTGTTACACTTCCACCGATTACGATCTCTTCTCCATTCCCGATATTACCATCTACATCTCCAACCCAGATGCAATCTGCATGGTCATCAAGGTCTCTGCATGACCACAGCTTCGTACCATCGTGATCGAGCATTTCATAACCTGCCATCACTTCATCACGGCCATCGCCGTCTATATCATACACCCAAGGATAATGTCCGGGATTACCTTCATATGTCCATAACAATTGGAACTTGCAGTCCATCGCCCATAATTTATGGTATCTGTCCTTAAGAATAATGTCCTGTGGTAGAGGACCACCCGATAGATTAGCTATGATTATACAATCATGGGCTTCCTCACCAGGTAGCTCGTACGAGCGCTTCGTCATCCCGGTTTTACCATCTATGATAAGAAAATGCTTATTCATGACACACAGTACCTCGTTGTTACCATCACCATCTATATCACAGATTTGGGCTGGATAATCGGATCCCGGTTTTCCAGCATCCGGATCAGGTGTACCGACCTGCCAGAGCATTTGCCCATCTAGATCAAAGGCAGTCAAACACTGCACCTGATGAGGTACATATCGGTCATCAATCCCACCGTCCGGCTGAACCATAACGATTTCCATTCGACCATCACCATTAATGTCTCCAAGTAGCATCTTGTTACGTACCCCTGCTTGCCCAATATCGATCGTTCGTAATAGAACAGGTTCATTCTTAGTCATTTGCCAATCCCCCATGGTTATATTAAACTTTCCATTTCGTTTAGAAGAAAAGAACAGTGTTGCTCACTCACACAACACTGCTCCCTCCCTCGCTAATCCCTAATTATTTAGATGCCTCATATAGCTTGTTAATTTCAGCAATATATTCATCTCCACCTGTCGAACGCCACAGCTCAATCTCCTTCTGTAAACCAGCATCATCGATCTGACCAACGATATATTTAATACGTGCATCCGCGATAATGTTATCAAGCTGTTGCCCTTTCTGTGCATAGACTTCAGATACAAAAGGCTCTGCCGGGTTAGCGACAACGATATCCTCATTCGCTAATTGCACTTCCATGATCTTCTTGTTAATTGGTGTTAGCTCAAGTGCAGGTGACACTGGCCCTATGAACATCAACATTTGATTCATTGCTTCTAATTCTTGTATAAGCGATACATCCTCCGGTGTAGTTAAAGGCTTCACATAACCGTCCACCATCTCGTAGTGACGCCCCTCAATTCCGTAACCGAGCAGCACCTGCATGTCGATATCATTAAGCTTATCCATGAATGCCAGAACTCGCTTCAGCTCTTCCTCAGTTTTAACTGTGGATTTGGACACCGCCAGTACGTTAGCATATCCCGATGTCGGCATATCTCTGTGGCCCTTCGGACCAACTGGTGCCTGGAATACGTCGATATAAGAGTCATCTCGCTTTGCTTTTTCCTGCATCTTACCATCAATACGACGAGACACATCTGCAACATCGACTATGACGCCTGCTTGGCCATTAATAATCGGGTCATTCCATATGGCCGGATCCATGACTGCAAAATCCTCATTGACTAATCCTTCATTATATAATTTATGAAAGAACTTCAGTGCTTCTAGATATTCAGGTGTCAAATGAGTAGGAACCAGCTTACCACTCCCATCTTCACCCCATTTGTTCGGAGCGCCAAACCACGTTTGCATAATGTCCCATGGACCTGCGTATTTCGTTACCACGATTCCATAGGTGTCCGCTTGACCATCCTGGTCTGGATCACTTTCCTTAAACGCTTTCAACAAGTTATAGAATTCATCAATCGTCTTCGGAGCATCAAGGCTAACATTCTTCATCCAGTCCTTGTTAATTGACACTCCCATTCGGCCGAGTGTACGTCCTCGATAAATGCCGTATGTTTTACCATCTACAGAAGAATTATTAAGTATGATTGGATTGGCTTGACTTAGATTCGGATAGTCTTTTAAGTAAGGACCAAGCTCCCAGAATGCGCCAGAACGTGCGGCGTTAATATAACTCGCACTATTACGATCCACGACCATGATAGTTGGAAGTTGCCCTGATGCAAGTGTAATATTCATCTTGTCAGGATATGAGCTATTGGGGACGAATTGCATAGTAACATCTGTGTTCGTATAAGTCTCCAACGCTTGAATGACCGGGCTGCTATCATTCGGAAGTTCTGTCTTGAATGATGGCACCATGATGCTTACCTTTAGAGGTTCTTCTTTCTCAGGCCCCTTCACTTCATTGTCCGTCGTCTTCTTGTCCTCAACTGCTTGATCCTTTGGTGGAGTGGCATTCGTATTAGCCTCATTCCCATTCGAGCATGCTGCCAATATAGACAGCATCATCACTGTTGCTAATAACATAATTAGCATTTTCCTTGCATTTTTCTGCTTGAGATTCATTGTTTATCCTCCCTCAATTTTCGCTTCTGCATATTGCAGAACAGACATCTATATAGATATCACAGTGCAGAGAATTAGCTTCATTCAAGAAACCAACGTTTGCTACAGTGTGATGTTCTATCGAAATTCAATGATCACTAGCCTTTAATAGATCCTAACAGCACGCCTTTGGCGAAATGCTTCTGGATGAACGGATATACCATTAAGATCGGGATCGTGCCTACAACAATAACGGCCATCTTCACAGATTGATCGGGTGGCTTCACAAAGTTCGGGTCCATATTACTCACATCTCCAACAGCAAGCTGTGACAGCATAACAATCTCTCTCAGAAGCACCTGTAAAGGCCATTTCGTATGATCATTCAAATAAAGTAATGAAGAGAAAAAGTTGTTCCAATGACCTACCGCATAGAACAATCCGAATGTAGCGATAACTGGCTTGGATAACGGGAATACGATACGCCACAGCACACCAAGGTCGGAACATCCATCAATCCGAGCTGATTCCTCTAATCCTGGTGGCAATTGCTGAAAGAAGTTTTTGATAATAATGAGAATAAACGCGCTGATCGCTCCAGGCAGTATGACTGCTGAATAGCTGTTAATGAGCCCCAGACTCTTAACAACTAGATAGCTCGGGATCATCCCACCGCTGAACAGCATCGAGAAGATAACTAAATTCATAACCACATTCCGACCGAGCAAGCTTCTGCGAGCTAATGCATATGCCATTGTGAGCGTAAATGCTAGATTAACTAACGTCCCGATCACTGTGATACCTATAGAAATCCCGATACTGCGAAATATGGTATTAGAGGAGAATATGTATTGATAAGCACCTATCGAAAAATCTCGCGGTATAAGGAAAAATGTTCGTTCTGATATTTCGGCCTCCGTCGCAAATGATCCTGAGATAATATAGATGAAAGGTAATACAGTCACGATTGCAAACACGGACAAGGCCAAATAATTAAATCCGTCAAACAGCTTTTCTCCCAAAGAATCATATTTGTATCTCATACTGCTCACACTCCTCCCTCTAATTTATATGATTCCTTCCTGACCGAACCGTTTTGCTAACCAGTTACTTCCATAAATCAAGATGATACCAATAACAGATTTGAAAAGACCTATTGCGGTACTGTAACTAAAGGCTCCTTGTGTGATCCCTACAAAGTACACATAGGTATCGAAGACGTCTGCAACTGAACGATTCAAGGAGTTGGTCATAAGGAAGATTTGTTCAAAGCCATTATCCAAAAAATTACCTAGTCGTAGAATAAGAAGGATGACAATTGTGGTACTTATCGCCGGTACAGTAACATGCCATAACCTCTGGAAGCGACTAGCACCGTCAACCACGGCAGCCTCATACTGCTCCACATCAACCGAGGCAAGAGCTGCTAGGAAGATAATAGTTCCCCATCCGGTTTCCTTCCATATAATCTGCATAATAATTAATGGCCTGAACCATGAGGGATCAGCTAGGAAATTAATTCTCTCACCTGTGAGCCATACAATAATTTCGTTGATAATACCGCCATTCGTTGTCAGGAATACATAAGACATACTCGCCACGATCACCATGGAGATAAAATGTGGGACATACACCATCGTTTGTATTAACCGCTTGAATGTTGCAACCCTGATCTCATTCAACAGCAGAGCAATAATGATGGGTGCAGGGAAGAAGAACACCAAATCGTACATTGCGAGAATAAATGTATTGCGTAACAGGCGAAAGAAATCTGGATTGGAAAAGAAATTCCTAAAGTTTTCTAGTCCAACCCAATCACTGTTCCAGAATCCTAAGAAGGGTTGGTAGTTCTGAAAGGCGATAATAATACCCCACATGGGCAGATATTTGAACACAAGAAAATATAAAAGTCCTGGCATAAGAAGTATGTACATCCACTTATCCCTTTTCACGCTACCGATCCAGGAGGACTTTCTCTGCATCTTCGATAATGATGAATGATTAGAAACTAAGGTTGTATCCATCGTCGGCTCTTCCTTTCATTATTTCTTCCGAGTTTTCCAGTTTATCGTGGTGCTACTTCTGAGTATCCACATTATTGTTAGCACATTCAATTGTACTTTTTTGCAAAGAAAAAGCCTTGCAGAGTAAAGGCTTTTGGTCGTTGTGGTACTTTCTTGTAAGTGGCGCTTTTTTTTGCTAACTCATAACAATTCGCGGTACTGGCTTGGTGTAACCCCTACCTGCTTCTTGAAGATTCGGTTGAAATATCGTTGCTGGTACCCAACCTCCTCAGCGATGTCATTAATTTTAAAATCCGATTCACGAAGCAGTTCCTTCGCTTTATCCAATCTCAATTCTGTAATGTAATCTATAAAATTGACACCTACTATATGCTTGAACAGCTTACTCAATGTGTAGGAGTTTGTTCCGACTAAATCAGCACAGTTCTCGAGTGATATATTCTTCATGTAATTGGCTTGAATATATTCGATGGTTCGCTCCACCATTTGCTTCAACTGCATGCTAGCGCGAGCATCTCGCTCTAGAAGAAACGGGATAATGATCCGCTCCTTCATCCAACTAAGCATCTTACCCGGCTCGCGGATTTGAGATAGCCGATCAAACATGTTGGCACCTTGATATAACCGAAATGTACTGACTCCGGATTGCAGAATCATGTGTTGGATGCTCCCTAACAATTGGAGCATACTCATCTGAACGTGGACTTCTGTACCATGGTGGGATAACACCTCTTCCAAGAAACGACCAATTAACCCCTCCGCCTCCAACTGCTTTCCATTTCGCAAGGCTTGAATTACATCCATTTCGATTACAAACGGATACCTCTCTTCATTACTTGCTGCATGAACAGCTGCGTCGTCCATATTGAGTAGCTGGTTCTGGTTGACGAATTTACGGAACCCCGATGCTCGTTCAACTTCCATGAACGTCTCGGAAATCCGCTTCACACTATCGGTCAATCGGCTGATAGTAATGGTCACCTGTATATTGAGTATTCGATTAATCACCTTCGTCATCTCCCCACCTAGAGAGTCGAGTTGGTTAGAGAGAGTTTCATTCTTCTTTGACATAATGAGTACACCCACGGACAGATCATGGAAGTTGATAACACCGAATTGCTCAAAATGCTCTTTGGTTAGCTCTTCGATAATATTCGAGGCAGCAAATGTAACCAAGCTCTCGTTACCGGGTGGAAACCTACTAGTCAAGTCACTATATCCGATTAATTGAATTTGCAGCACATGGAATTGGTGATGATCAACCTCCCACCCATATCGTTTCATTCTTTCTCGCAAATCCTCTTCGGTATAATGATGAAGATGCCCTTGCAATAACTGGAGCAGAAAACCCATCCTAAGGCTGGGTAACTGATTGTCTAGCCGTGCTTGTAAATCGAGGCTTTCGTCAATTAACCGCTCTACAGGCGTATACATCCGAATGGAAGCTAGCCACGAGAGAGCTAATGCAAGAAGAAGCCCGATCGTACTCACCATTAAGATAATATTGGATAATTTCACTACAGGCGCTGTGATGGCTGTCATAGGAGCAGCCGAAACATACGTCCATTCTTTATCGATACGCTTTAATTTCCCGTAGGAAACGGAATACGTTCGCTCCTCCCAATCCCAGAGGAAGTTTCCGGATGACGTTCCCTGCTTCATGACTACACTCTGAAGTCCACTTATATCGTTATACTTACTCTCATCCGATACAACGACTTCTCCACTCTCCCTCATTAGGAATGTGGTCCCTTCGTTATATGGCGTCATTGTTTTCAATAAATTTACTACCTTCTCACGATTTAACGTTATAACGAGTACTCCGAATGGAGATGGGCTATCTCCTGGAATTTTGTGCGCAAGTTTGACTGACTCCTGCGGATTGAGATCACTAAGTCCCCCCTCATCTATGGGCCCTGTCTCTCGATCTGTCCAATACATACTACGAGTATCCTTCAATAGCTCTCTATAACTAGAAATTAGCAATGGATCTTCCAGTTTATAATAGCCTGTCTTGAATAACACTGGTTGATTCCCGTCGACGAATAGCTCCACATTCTGAATGAGTGGGTGCGAGCCTTGCAATACAACAAGCGACTGGCTGATATCCCAAGTTTCCCGAAAGTAATATACGAAATCCAGAACCTGCAAATCCCAACCAAAGCGAGGACTGAATGCCCAGTGTGATAGATCTAGCTCAAGGTACATGAATTGATCATCAATGTTCTTTACTCGCTGCTCTATCTGGCTCTTATGAAGATCATTCAAATCCTCTTCAATTCGGTCTACGGCAAACCAATATAGACAACCACCCGTGATAAACCCTGGGATGCTTGCCGTTAATAAAAGCCAAATCAGACTTTTACGATAGAAACTCCCTCTATTCCCACTTCTCTGCTTTCCACTCCACACTGCCACCTTGTTAAGCTTTGATCGGAAACGCGCAAGCATGGGTTTGCACCTCTTTTCAAATCATCATATATAGAGCGCTTACAACATGAATAGAATGAAGATAAGCTCTTTGTTTACTTACAATTATATCTATCTTACACAGATTAAATGTGCAAATATCGGACTTTTTTGTTTGCTAATCAGTGTTTCACAGAATCTTACCGTCTTTTCCTCACCATATCAATTGCACTTTTTTGCCTGCTCATTTTTAAGAGTAAATCGCAAAAAAAGAGAAACTCTTTTGAAAGAATTTCTCTCTTTTACTTGGACACTTCAATTATTTGCCGCTACGATTTAGGGAGTCGCCTCCTACTTGCTCAGTCGAATCACATTCCAAGATTTCTGAGGCAAGAATGCCTTAACAAATCCGCTATCCACCTTAGCATTACCATTGCTACAAGGTTTGACTGCTTCACTCTTTGCTGTATTCACAGCCTTCAAATCATTATTCTCTAGCACAATATGTTCTATGACTCGGTAGCCTTCAAAGCTACGAACATCGCAAGTCAAATCAAGCACATCTTCTAAACTACGATTAACTGCGAATATCGTAAGCTCATCTGTTGGTTCATTATAGACTGCAGTTGCATCCAGATAAGGGACATCTGTAAATTCTTTGCTATCATATTTACCAGAAGACACAATTACGTTAAGAGCCACACCTCTTCCATAAACGGAAGTATGCATGTACGGATAGAAAATCGATTGCTTCCAAGCCGCTCCACCGTTATTAGTCATGATCGGTGCAATCACATTAACTAACTGTGCCATACAAGCGATCTTCACACGATCTGAGCGTTTCAGGAATGAGATAAGCAATGAACCAACCAGAAGCGCATCTTCAAAGTTATAAACATCCTCAAGCTGTGGTGGAGCCACCGTCCATGGTTCAATCTTGCGATCGGCATCATTCGAATGATACCATACATTCCATTCATCGAAGGATAAATTTAGCGTTTTCTTGCTGCGAGTTTTTGCCTTCACATAATCGCAGGTCGAGATAATCGTATTAATGAAACGATCCATCTCCAAAGATTTGGCCAGGAAGTTCGCCGAATCGTTCTCGTGATTACCGTAATATTGGTGTAGGGAAATATAATCGACAGCTTCATAGGTGTGCTCAAGAACTGTCGCTTCCCAATGGGGGAATGTCGGCATGGATGAATTAGAGCTACCACAAGCAACCAGTTCAATTGTTGGATCAACCAGTCTCATTGCTTTAGCCGTCTCTAGCGCCAAACGTCCATATTCATCCATCGTCTTATGACCGACCTGCCATGGACCATCCATCTCGTTACCGAGACACCAAGTTTTAATGTTATGCGGTTGCTTGTAACCATGCGATTTACGAAGGTCACTATAATACGTACCGCTTGGATGATTGCAATATTCTAGTAAATTACGAGCCGCATCAATACCTCGAGTTCCTAGGTTGACTGCCATCATCACCTGAGATTTCGCCTTCTTAGCCCAATCGACAAACTCGTTCGTACCCATTTCATTCGTTTCAATCGTTCTCCATGCTAACTCTAATCGTCTTGGACGATCTGCTAAAGGTCCAACACCATCTTCCCAATTGTAAGCAGACACCATGTTACCACCCGGATAACGAACAATCGGTACATTTAACTCCTTCACTAAGTCCAGAACGTCCTGCCTAAATCCCTGTTCATCAGCCAATGGATGTCCTGGTTCATAAATCCCACCGTATACGGCTCGACCCAAATGTTCGATGAAGGAACCATATATGCGAGGGTCAACCTCAGCAATCTTATACTCTTTATCTATAACCATTTTCGCTTTAATTGTAGTGTTCATGGTTCTCTCTCCCTCTAGTTTAATAATGTGATCAAGCTTATGTGATCTAACCCTTCACTCCACCGACTGTCAAGCCAGATATGAAGTAACGTTGGAAAAAAATGTAGAGAACGAGAAGTGGTACGATAGCTACAAGTGAACCGGCAACTAGCACATCGAAATTGTTACCATATGGAGTAAGTAAGGTAGATATGCCGATTGGAATGGTAAACTTCTCGTTCACTCGAAGTACAATAAGCGGCCATAAAAAGTTATTCCAGCTTCCAATTGCTTGTAGTATCGCCATTGCACCAAAAGCAGGTATCATCAACGGTACGAATATTCGCGCGAAAATCCCAAGCTCTGTGCAACCATCAATTCTACCCGCATCGATAAAGTCCTTTGGCAGTCCAGTAACGTACTGTCGGAAGAAGAATATAGGCAGCGGTGCTACAACGAATGGAATGATGACAGCCCAATACGTATTAATCATATGGAATGAAATCATTAACTTATACAATGGTAATATGATAATTTCTGTAGGCAGCATCAGCGTTACAAGCACTAATACGAAGATGACGTTCCTTCCCCTGAATTCATAGATGGCAAGTGCATAACCGACCACAGAGGAAAGGATGATTGAGCTTACAGTAAAGATGGCAGCGATAAACAAGCTGTTAGCATACCAGCGCACGTAATAACGGTGCTCGAATACAGAGTTAAAGTTGTGCCATGAGAACAAATGCGATTCGAACTTAACATTCAATCCTTGCCGCATCATCTCCGTTGACGGCTTGAAGGATGCCAGAGTAATTGCATACAAGGGGAATAATACAATGATCGTCACAATCAAGAACAAGAGGATAAGCAGTAGTGTCGAGGGCTTCCATCGAGCTTGTGTCCCCATTTGTTAGTCCTCCTTACGGAATAGCCCGAAGAATTTTAATTGAATCACATTAATAACCAGTACGATACCGAGCAAAGTTATACCAATAGCCGAACCGAAGCCGAGCTCATTTTTCTGTATACCGGATTTATAAATGTAGCCTACGATCGTTAAACCAATGTCTTTGGGTGAATTGTTACCAGCGAATAACATATAGCTTTCCGTGAACATAGCGAATCCACCATAAATACTGATCGTCAGTACGTAGATCGTCACTGGCTTCAATAATGGCAGCGTAATTTTTATGAATTTATCCATCGCATTGGCCCCATCAATTTCTGCTGATTCATACAATTCATGTGGGATGTTCTGCAAGCCCGATAGGAAATAAATAATATTAATACCGACCCAACGCCATGTAGCAAGTGTGACCATTACGAACATGGATATTCCTGCGCTCTGTTTAAAAGCAACAGGGGCAATATCGAATAATCCCAAAAATTCATTTAACAATGATCCAGGTAATTCACCAAATATTAATCGAAAGATGGTACCCGCAACAACAACAGAAGTCAGAGCTGGAATAAATAGAGTCGAACGGAAAAAGTTTGTGAATCTCATCGTCTTTGAATTGAGGAAGACTGCAAAGATTAGAGGCACGGGTATGAGTACAAGCAAGGTTAAGATCGTATATATGGCACTATTGTACATCGCGCGATAAAATTGCGCATTGCTCAGTTTCTCATAATTAGCCGTGCCTACAAATTCAACCTGGCCTGGGAGAATCTCCTGAAAGCTCATGATAACGGTATTCACTACAGGGTAAGCAAAGAAAATTAAGAAGGAAATAATAAAAGGTGAAACTAAAATGTATGGTGCAACCTTCTTCGAATAAGGTAAACTACTCCAAAAACCACTCTGGGGTTTACTCGGTGAAGCATTGACGGTTAATTTGGTATCCAAAGTTCAACTCCGCCCTTCCTATACATGGACTCACTAGCCCCCATTACATGCAAGGCTAGTGAGTTATGTTATTCGATATTATTCGGCAATCCTACTATTTAATCGAATCTGCAGCATCCTTTAGAACCTTAGCTGGATCCTCAAGATCAATAATTGCTCTAGTCATAACTTGAGTTTTAACAACATCTGAAGCGGCTGGTGTCAATTCACCAATATTGACTGCATTGATTTCATCCTTGATTTCATTCAAAGTATCAAAGATGTTGTCTCCGAAATAATCCGAGAATTTATTCGCTTCCTTCAATTCAGGAGAATCCCAAACATCTGTACGAATCGGATCAAAGCCTAGTTGCTTCCAAATTTCAATATTACCTTCTTTAGACAATTTTGAGAAAGCAGCAAATTGTTTGGCCAAGTCAATGTTCTTCGATTGTTTGGTTACAACAGTTCCTGTACCACCCATACCTGCTGAGCGGAAGCCGCCTGCTTCCCATGCTGGCATTGGTTTGATTGCAATTTTGCCTTTAAGATCTGGCATATACTCTAGGAAACGACCCATGTACCAGAAAGGCATGAATACGGATGCTGATTCACCACTGTTCATGAAGCCATAATACTCTTCAGCATGATGACCACCACCTGGTGCTCCAACTGCGATTTTCTCTTTCACTAAATTCTGTAGATACGTTAATGTGTCGATATTCGCTTGACTATCAAGGATAACCTTCTTGTCTTTATCCAAGAAATCGGAACCGCGCTGGGAGATTAGTGGCCAGAATGACCATTGATCACCTGTTTCAATTGTTGTCATTACTTTACCTGTAGCTGCTAATACTTTCTTACCTGCTTCTTCAAAATCAGCCCATGTCTTAATGTCGTCCGCATTAACATTAGCTTTACCTAATAACTCCGTGTTGTAATAAATAACAGCAGCACCGATGTGGAAATCTATGCCGTAATACTTGCCATCCTTCGCATAGATATCAACGCGTGATTGAACGATATTGCTTAGTTCTGGTTCAACAACATCGTTCAATTCCGCAAGCTGTGGCTCACCCTTCAGATAATTCGCGAATTTACTAATTTCGATATCAGCCAAATCCGGTGCACCAGTACCAGCTTGAAGAGCAACTAGCAAGCTGTTATGCATATCGTCATACGGATAAGTTGTTGCTTCTAATGTAATGGGTTTGTCAGGATTATTCTCATTCCATTTTACAGCCATCGCCTCATAGAATGTTTGGTGAAGGGCATTAAATGTCCACAAAACTAATTTAGTTGGTTTCGCCGAGTCCGTACTCGGATCTTTCTTGTCATTTACTGCATTTGTACCATTGTTTGAATTGCTTGCATTGTTCGAGTTGTTCGAGCAACCAGCTAATACGGTTGTTGCAATCAAAACTAATGTTAATAAGATCAATAACCTTTTCCGCATTTCAGCATACCCCCGTAATATTATTTTTCATAAATTGTTTTATGTTTACCTAAAACAATTTATAATTTTATAATATATACGCTGTTTTCGTTTGTCAATACCTATTTGTATGCGCTTTCTATTAAACTTATTTAAAATATACTAGAAATATTCAAAAAATTCAATGGAATTAACTGATATATAGTTGTAAATACTTTATTTTTAAATTCATTTTACGTAAATATAAAGTAATTAATCTGTAGTTCATTGACAACTAGGAAGATCTTATGATTATATGAATATAAACTCATTTGATTTCGCTTATTTCTCGACATTATTTTAAATATCATTAAACTATATAACTATAATACTAAGGGGATATCTCATCGCATGATACACATTAAGGATTTGAAATCCGGTCTCAATATCTTCAAAGCGCTCGCCTCTGATATCCGTATCCAGATCCTCGAGCTGATTGCACAGCACCAAACACTTAACTTGAATGACTTGGCAACGAAACTTAACTTGACTAACGGTGCAATTACCATGCATATTAAGAAACTCGAGGAAAGTGGACTGATCGAGATCAACACTGTAGTCGGTAAACACGGCTTACAGAAGATGTGTTATCTCAACGAAGAGAAGCTTATTGTTGATCTGCGCAGTAAAGAGATCGGAAATTTATACGAGGTAGAATTAAAGGTGGGTCACTATAGTAACTATACGGCTCAACCAACATGTGGCTTAGCAACGAAGCACAGTATTATTGGCGATTTCGATGATCCTCGCTACTTCGCAGACCCTCAGCGGGTGGATGCTGAGATTGTATGGTTCACAGAGGGGTTCTTAGAATACCGAATACCGAATTACTTGAAGCCTAACCAGAGGTTCCAAGAGCTACAATTCTCATTAGAAATCAGCTCTGAAGCGCCTGGATTCGCTGATAATTGGCCCTCAGACATTGAGTTTTTCTTGAACGATTATCAATTGGGGGCTTGGACAAGTCCAGGCGATTTCGGAGATAAGAAAGGTGCCTTTAATCCGGAGTGGTGGCCACCCCATCTGAATCAATACGGGATGTTAAAGCTCATCCGGGTTAATAATGAAGGAAGCTATATTGATGGCTGTCGGATTTCCAACGTAACATTAGCCGACATTCAATTAGATTATAAGAGTGATATTCGTTTCAAAATTGCGGTTACAGAAACGACCAGCAATCGACGTGGATTAACCGTATTCGGCAAAAATTTCGGCAACTACAATCAAGACATTCTGATTCGAATTCTGTACCATGATGATAATGATGTCATCGAATAAAATAAATAAGGGCTTCTCCATTAGATGTGAATAACATCTTCGGTGAAGCCTTTTATTAACTAAACTGTAAGAACTGAATCATCTGCATGCAAGCTGTTATCTTGAAAGCCTTGAAAAATAGAACGGCCCCCATCAACATGAATAAATTGACCGGTAATTTGCGTTGCTTGATCACTTACAAGGAAATGGACCATAGATGAGGTATCCTCCTCTGTCTGCATCCTTCCGAGCGGAAGGGTGGGTTGGGTTGATGTATTGGCTGGTGTGATGGGTGATGGGACAAACTAGTTGGATAATGGTTTTAAGTAATCAGATTTGGGGTGGATGAGTAACTGGACAGTCTCCACCTTTGTACTAGTTGACCCCAACCCAGTCACGTCACCTCTAACTTGCACATTTATTGTGCAAGCTGCTCGTGATGCCGTGCGCTCGCGCCCTACTTGCACATTTATTGTGCAAGCTGCTCGTGATGCCGTGCGCTCGCGCCCTACTTGCACATTTATTGTGCAAGTTGCTCGTGATGGCCGTGCGC
>JBBDIY010000079.1:0-25696 GCA_040880185.1 Paenibacillaceae bacterium | reverse complement strand
CGCTCGCGCCCTACTTGCACATTTATTGTGCAAGTTGCTCGTGATGGCCGTGCGCTCGCGCCCTACTTGCACATTTATTGTGCAAGCTGCTTGAGAATCCTATCGTTCAAACCCTACTTGCACATTTATTGTGCGAGTTGGTGATGACGATGATTGGTAATTGGTATGAGAGCCTGGAACAACGAAACTTCATCTATGAAACGATAACCCCTTTTTTGAGAATCAGATTGGCGTATAAGGCAGATTCTCCAGTCGCAACGATCGCATAAGCTTGTTTCGCTCGTTCGTAGAATGCAAAGCGTTCTACTTGCTCGAGTGGTTGTGTGATACCCGAATTGTGTTCAATAATCGCTCGATATTGCTCCCAAATCGGGGTATCGACTGTGTCACCTGCTACGACCTGCATGAGTGCTGCCGGTTTCGCAACATAATGATCCAGTGGGAATAATTGAAGAATAGCATCCAACAAATCAGGGACATTATGCCCGTCGCAGCGAATCAATCGTTGTGCGTGGCTTGCTGCTGGAAAGTTACCATCCGCTAATACAATCTCATCTCCGTGCCCCATCTCCATAAGTATCTTAATAAGCTCTGGTGAAATAATAGCTGGGATTCCCTTCAACATAATCTGACACTCCCTCTTTTTTCTCCAATCAAACTCAAATTACTAGCCACACCCACTCTCATACTCATACAAATCCCCATACACACTCAGTTTACTTTTAGCCAATAATCCGTTTGAATATTTCATAGCCTACAGCCCATTGCTCCGATTCAGAAGGGTTATACGTATAGAGTGGAAAAGACTGAGCAACCAACATACGAGCTTCATGGAGATTACTAAACTGCCCAAGCGCAACTAACTGCATTAACATGTTACCGATGGCACTCGCCTCTACAGGTCCTGCCCATACTGAGTGCCCAATGGCGTTAGCTGTAAACTGCAACAATAATTCATTCTGAATCCCGCCACCAACCATATATAATCCGTCGAATTGATGACCGGTTAAGTTCTCCATCTGTTCCAATGCATGACGATATTTAAAAGCCAAGCTTTCCAGAATGCAACGAGTAATTTCTCCTTCAAATTCGGGCACCTGCTGTCCAGTTTCTCTGCAGAAGCATTGGATTTTGTCCACCATGCCACTGGGAGAATAGAATCGCGAATCATCCGGGTCAATTAAACTGCGAAAAGCTCCGGCTTGCTCGGCACCTGCCACTAATTCGGGATACGTAATCGTACTACCCTGTTCCTCCCACTCCCGTTTACATTCCTGTAATATCCACAAGCCCATAATGTTCTTGAGCAACTGATAAGTACCTCCAACACCACCTTCATTCGAGAAGTCAAGCGTCATCGCTTCAGGGGTAAGATGAGGTTGCTGGCGTTCTGTTCCGAGCAATGACCATGTACCACATACCAGATAGGCGAATTGATCCTTCCCAGCAGGTACAGCAGCAATAGCAGATTCAGTATCATGCGTACCAACAGCAACTGCCATGATCGACGGAACATCGAGTTCCTCACATACTTGCAGTGTAAGTGGACCGATGATCTGTCCTGGTTGAATCGGATCAAGGAATAGACGTGTAGGAATCCCCAGCCGGAGCATCAACTCATAATTCCAGGCTCTCTTCTCTGGGAGGAACAACTGGGTCGTCGTAGCCATTGTAAACTCACATACCTTCTTACCGGTTAAGAAATACATGAGTAAATCTGGTGTTAATAACAAAGTATGTGCAATGTCCAGCTTGGACGAGCCAGCCTTCTTCATCGCTGCTAGCTGATAAATCGTATTGAATGGCATAAATTGCAGGCCGCCCTGTTCGTACAGTGCGTCTCTACCTACCATCTCTTCAATTTCCTCAATAAGACCTTCCGTATGTGAATCCCGATAATGATAAGGATTGCCAAGGAGTTCCCCATTACCATCGAGCAAACCGAAGTCGACACCCCAAGTATCGATCCCGAATGTCTCCGGTTTGTAACCCGCTTGGAATGCCATACGAATGCCCGACTTAATCTCATACAGTAATCGTAGGATGTCCCAATGTAAATGATGACCGACTTGAATAGCATGGTTAGGAAAACGATGGATTTCCTTGACATGTAGTTTCGGTAGCTCATCGTCATCGAACAATTGCCCAATGAGCGCCCTTCCACTACTAGCCCCCAAGTCGAACGCAAGCACCGTTGATAACAAGGTCATTTACTCACAACCCTCTCTCAATTATCTTGAAAATACTGCTTTTACTTCATTTTTTGTAATAACTGAATTCGATAAGCCTCGCTCTCCAATGAAGCAATCTCCTGATATTCCTCATCGGTAAGCACTTTAGGAGGACGGATCGCATTGGCAATGAGATATATCTTGCAGCTTTCTTCCACGACTTCAGTTCGATAATAGGCTTCACGCAGATTCCTTCCGGTCGTTACCAGCCCATGATTACCTAATAGAATAGAGCTGGATTCAACCTTCTCTACTACGGCATCAGCAAGCTTATCTGTGGTCGGCAGCACATACGGTACATACACCGTCTTACCTACTAAAGCCGCTTGATCCGGGAACATGATCGGCAGCTCTCGTTCGACTAAGGTAAACGCAATACAATAAGGTGGATGAGTATGTACAATTGCACCGACACTCGGATTGGCTCGATAAGCGTACAAATGCATGAGAACCTCTGAGGAAGGACGCAAACCGAGATCCGTAATCGCTCCCGACTCTATATCGACCTCTACCCATTGCTCTGGTTGAATTTCATCAAGTGCGAAGCCACTTGGAGATACATACATCTTGCCCTCGAACCTGGCGCTGATATTACCGCCAGGTCCCACAACTAATTTGTTGGCTACTATCTTAACTGCGTATTTGCACAGCTCTTGGCGGATTTCCTGACTACTCATTGTACAAGTCCCCTCGGCAATTATTTGTAGAGCGGGCCAAAATTCTGGCACGCTTGATAGTCAGCCGCTTCCTTATTGGAAGTTCCGAACAATCCCCATGCTCTTGGTCTGAATAACCGACTGTCCGCAACATTGTGCATATTCACCGGAATACGAAGCATGGATGCCAACGTAATTAAATCTGCACCAATATGACCAAAGCTGATCGAGCCGTGGTTGGCTCCCCAATTATCCATGACCTCATATACACTATGAAAAGCACCTTCCCCAGTAAGAATCGGAGCAAACCAGGTTGTTGGCCAAGTCGGATCTGTACGTTGATCTAAGGTGTCGTGAACATGATCCGGCAGATCAACGGAATACCCTTCCGCAATTTGAAGTACGGGTCCGAGTCCCTTCACGATATTAATACGAGACATCGTCATTGGCATACCACCACGAGTTAGAAAGTCAGATGAATATCCACCCCCTGGAAAATATCCCAAAGAAGATGGTCGCCATGAGGTTGCATCTAGACATTTCTGTACTTCATCAGCTGTGATCTCCCAATGTGGCTTCATAGCCGGCTTGCCATCCTTGGTCTGTTGTCCGGATCCATCGAGTGACGCGGAGCCAGAATTGATCAGATGGATAACCCCGTTCGCAGCGGCACCTTCGAGCTTATAACCAGTAACTCGTTCAACCGATTCTGGGCTCCAGAAGGTACGAACATCAGCGAAGATTTGCGCCGTATTCGTTAGTAAATATCCGAAGAGCATGACCGTTCCATTCAAGCTGTCATTCTCTGTTGCAACCATGTAAGGAGCACGAATTCCATTCCAATCGAATGAAGAATTGAGAATCGCTTCAAGAAAATCACCATTCGGGTAATGGTCCGTCCATTGGCGTTGTCCTTGAAATCCGGAAATGAGTGCACGATGCCCTGCAGCTTCTTCCCCAAACCCAAGCTCTGCCAGCTTTGGATTGCCAATCATTAAGTCACGAGCAATCATCGTCATCTTCACAACGGTTTCCCAATCCTTATCCTTCTGTTCACGACTCGTCTGAGCCTCAGGTGCATTGTTATCTGGACCTTCGATACAATTCGCCTTCACCCATGCGAATGCTTTCTTATATTCCTCGGGATCATAAATTCCCTTGTCGATACGTCGTGCAAATTCTGTCATATCGATATATTCATTACGCATTCCAAGATATTCTTGGAAGAAGTTATCATTGACAATCGAACCTGCAATCCCCATTGATACAGAGCCCATCGATAGGTAGGACTTGCCGCGCATGTAGGCGACAGCTAAACCAGCATTAGCAAAGCTGAGTAGCTTATCTTTCACATCATCGGGTACAGAAGTATCTCCACTATCTTGAACTTGCTCTCCGTATATGCCGAAGGCAGGAAGTCCCTTCTGTGCATAGCCAGATAGTACGGCGGCGAGATAAACAGCGCCAGGGCGTTCTGTTCCGTTAAAGCCCCATACAGCTTTTGGAATGGATGGGTCCATATCCATGGTCTCCGTGCCATAGCACCAGCAAGGCGTTACAGTTATGGAAACACCAACACCTGCCTTAAGAAATTGATCTGCACATGCTGCTGCCTCATCGACACCTCCGATCGTGGAATCAGCAATCACACATTCTACTGGCTGACCATTCGGATATCGTAAATTTTCTGATATGAGTGCAGCTACTGATTTAGCCATGTCCATCGTCTGTTGCTCGAGGGATTCACGAATGCCTTTACGTCTACCATCGATCGTCGGGCGAATGCCGATTTTTGGAAAACTTTGCTTCCATCTAAACTGATTAGTATTGTCCAATGTTTACATCTCCTCAAATTAGGGTTATCGATAACCCTATTATAGCTTCTGACCTTGTTATACACAATACAATTTGTTGTGTATCTACTTGGTTCCATGTAAACTTAGAACAATATGTATCTTCAACACCAAGGGAATGGAGAGAATTTATTCGCATGGTAACCATCTATGATATCGCCAAGAAAGCCAATTGCTCGGCTATGACCGTCTCTAAGGTGATTAATAACACCGGGAAGATCAGCGAATCAACGAGACAACGAATCCAACAGATCATGACACAGATGAATTATGTTCCTAATTCCAATGCAAGAAGCCTCGTGCTGCAACAGACGAAGCTCTTGTCTTTACTCATTGCTGATATTACAAATCCATTCTATACAACACTAGCTCGAGGTGCCGAAGACGAAGCTAAGCGACTAGGCTACCAGCTATTATTCTCGAATAGTGATGAGAGCATAGTAAAGGAACAAGAATACATAGAAACGGTGCTCTCTGCTCGAGTTGCAGGTGTGATGATCACTCCTGTCGGCGACTCCTCGCTGAATCATCTTAAGCTGCTGGAGCAATACCGAATTCCCTTTGTCCTGATCGATCGGGAGGTGCCAGGTGTAGATGCGGATGCCGTGCTAGGCGATAGCAAGGAGGGTGCAAGCCAATTAACCGAGCACCTAATCGCGCTCGGTCATCGCCGAATTGCTATGATCAACGGTCACTTGGAAACGTCTACGGCAAGGTACCGATTGGAAGGATATCAACAAACTCTGCGCTCACATGACATCCCTTATGATGAGCAGCTCATGATGGAGATGGGATTCAATCAGACGAATGCGGATGAACACATGAGTAAGCTATTATCATTGAAAGAGCCACCCACGGCGATATTCGCCGCGAATAATTTGATCGCTTTAGCGGCCATTCGCTCTCTTCGACATAAGGGTTACCTGGTCCCTGAAGATATGTCGATCGTCTGCTTCGACGATCTAGAAACCAATTATGTGCTCGATCCCTTTCTGACTGTCGCGAGCCAACCTGCTTATGACTTTGGAACGGTAGGAATCCAGACATTGATAGAACGTATTCAAGGGAATCGGAAACAGATCAAGCATATTGTTCTACCCCCGAAGCTTATTGTGCGTGGGTCGTCAGCCGTGCGTATCATTACCCAATAGTTTCTAGTCCCTGCCAAGCCCTTTTCAAGCGCTTTTTGGAGGCATCGACATATACTATGGACAGATGGTTCAAGTTCATCATAACCGTTCGAGAGTGGGGAATGTGATGTCCAAATACGTATTACTCCCTAGTGTTGTCAAACGTATTAAATACGCCTTACAGCATAAACGGGCGTTCTCTTTAGTAAGAATTGGTGATGGTGAGAATATCGTATTAGCACAGCAAACCGTTTGGCCGCTCAGGAAAGTGTTAAAACTACCTTGGGCTATCCGGTCAAACCGAGGACATAAGGGGATTGCTCTGCCAAATTTAAGGATTCAAAACCAAATCGTACGTTCCATTCGCAAAGCTACCATCGTAGGGATACTCCCCTATAATGATCAAATGATCCAAGCACCTCCATATCTAAAAAGAAAATTAACCGATCAAGTGTTTAAGTATTACAAGCTACAACCAAAGCTTACATGTCATGCATGTGTGAACCGAATTATGGTCCGTAAATTGTCTTTCTTCCGAATGCTTAAGGGTAAGCGAATTCTAATTATTAACAGACACCCCAATCACATCAAGTCTGTTCTCGAGCAACGACCTTATAGACTTCATATCACAGCAGTTATACCATTCTCAAACTACACACAAATCAATCGAACAATTAGAAAAGTAGTAACGCTGCAGAACTCTTTTGATATCGCCTTAATTTCATGTGGAGTTAGTGCGGTAATCCTTGCACCCAAGATCGCTAGTTTAACCGGCAAGGTGGCGATCGACTTTGGCAAAGCTCCTAGATTCGTGAGAAAAGGACATTGAATTCAATGTCCTCCGCCTAATTTTATGATGTTCGACTTATCCTTCCATTCCTTAGTTGCATTGCGAGTATCGAAGACAATCGGTGAATACTTCATAATATCTGCTATCGGTATGTGCGTATGATCAGTGTGGATAACAACGCAATCAATGGTTTGAAGCATGACCCCTGTCATGTCCACACTGTCCATGATCATACTACCCACTCGTAATGTAGGAATATGAGGGTCATGATAAGTAACCTTTGCACCTTCCTTGATCAGTAATTGAATGAGGGTAATCGCCGGTGATTCCCTGGCGTCAGGTGTATCCTTCTTATAAGCGACTCCATAAACTAATATATGCATACCCAACAATGATCTGGATGGATGATAATAGGTTTTAATCTGATTTAGAACATAAGTAGGCATCGCTTCATTCACTTGATGTGATAATGTTATGAATTTACTTTCTATTCCGTATACTTTTGCCTTCCATTGCAGGTATAGAGGATCAACAGGTATACAGTGCCCACCTACACCAGGACCGGGATAGAAGGCTGTAAAGCCATATGGCTTTGTACGTGCTGCATCGATGATTTCCCAGATGTCCACACCCATCCGATCACAGATTTGGGCAAATTCGTTGATGAATGATATGTTAATGAGTCGAAAAGTGTTCTCCAACAACTTCGTTGTTTCGGCAGCTTGCGTTGAGGTGACAGGAACGATCTGATCAAATATCTGTTCATATAGCTGTATGACCTTCTCTAGACATTGCGAGGTCGACCCACTGACCACCTTAGGTATTTGCTCAAGAGAAAGTTTATTGCCTGGGTCAATCCTCTCTGGTGAATACGCCAGAAAAATATCGGTACCGATGATCAGACTGCTCCGTTCAAGAATGGGCTTCACGACCTCTTCGGTTGTTCCGGGGTATGTGGAGCTTTCTAGGATAATGAGCTGACCTTTCTGTAATTTAGGGAATAATCGGCTGCAGGTATCTGTCAAATAACTCAAATCCGGGGTGTATCGTGAGGTAAGCGGTGTAGGAACACATATAATAATACTCCCCGCTTCCCGGAGACTTCTGTAATTCTTTGAAACTATCAGCTTCCTAGAAGATACCGCCAGACTAATATCATCG
Organism: Paenibacillaceae bacterium; assembly: GCA_040880185.1. Classification (GTDB taxonomy): domain Bacteria; phylum Bacillota; class Bacilli; order Paenibacillales; family UBA4045; genus UBA4045. The sequence continues at coordinate 17,875 of JBBDIY010000079.1, read as the reverse complement.
TCCTTAATATCTTGTATATAGCTTCTTCCATCATTAAGAATCTTAATTTTCGTTTCATCCAGATCAATACCAATCACATGAAAGCCCTTTTGAATAAAGGCGAAGGCTAACGGCAGTCCGACAAAACCCAGTCCAATGATACCTACTAATTTGTTATTATGATTCCCATCATAATCTTCCTCCATACTGATCTCCCTTCTAAATCATTGTCGTTCCTCCTTAACAAAATATGAAAGTACTGTTCACTTGCACCCGTCCTAATGCCGAGGAAGGTTTGTCTATTTTCATTGTTAATAGGGCAAATCACCCATCGAAAGGAACAAACTTATGAGCACAATAATAAACAACGGCGTAACCATCATTACCCCTACCATTCGTCCAACCTATATTAGAAATGTGTTTACGAATTACTCGAATCAACGGTGGTCCATGAAAGAGCTCATCATCCTCTTAAACAAGGACAGTATGAATTACACTGCATACCAAAGAATGGCTAGCAAATACCCTAACGTGCGCGTATTCAAGCTTTCAGAGCGTTATTCATTAGGAGAATGTTTGAATTATGCTGTTCGCAGAGCGAAATATAATTATATCGCCAAATTCGATGATGATGATTATTACGGACCTAATTATATACCCGAGGCCATGCGCCTATTTAAGCGGACAAAGGCTGATATTGTTGGAAAAAAGTCGTACTATCTCTATTTCCCTCACCGGAGAACATTAATGTTACGTAGAAGTTCAGCTCGTCCTTATGGCCCGTGCGGACGTATTGCGGGAGCAACCATCATATTCCGCAGGAAATTGTTCAACCATGTAAAATTTATCAAAGCTGCCCATGGAACGGATGCCCGCTTCCTGTCCACATGTCTGAAGCGGGGATTTAGTATGTATAGTACGTCTAGATATCATTTTGCAGCCATCCGAAGGTCCAATGTGCGTTCACATACCTGGACTATTTCGGAGAGAGAGTTGCTAACGGAGAGCAATAAGCAGATCATTCGCACCAAATATTACAAAAAGTACGTGAATAGATCGAATTAGCGGATCAATCCGATCATGCTTCTCGCTCAAAAGAAAACCGCGGAAAATCATCCGCGGACCTTTTGTGTGCCAACTGGTTATAATCACTCAAATCGTTGGATTTAGTTTTATTTCGCGAATCTAAATCCTCCCTATTGTGAGGAATGTCTATTCTAGTTTCGATTTGCGCAGCTAAACAGGGGTCTTGGCGTGGAGGTCCATTCATACGTTCGTTTAATTGCGCTAATCCTAACTAATGGGTTGTATGCAGGCAATCACACCGATTTAGTTAAGCAAATCCGAACTAAATGAATGGATCTGCCTCGATACAGATCATCCATACCGGTCAAGTATCACGATATATGTGTGGGGCACCTAAACTTTATAATCTGTGGGAGTTTTCCCGGTAATGCGTTTGAAAACCCTGTTGAAATAGGAAACGTCCTCGTATCCGATATATTCCGATATCTCGCCAATAGTAAGCAGAGATTCAGCAAGCATATAAATAGCCGTTTTCATTCGAAGAGCATGTACATATCCGCTTATCGTTTGGCCAGTAACATTTCTGAATAGAGTTGCCGCATAATTTGGACTCTTCTTGATGGCTTCCCCAACATCTTCTTTCGTTACTTTTCCCCGATGATTTCGTTGAATATGACTTTTCATTAATTCAACGGTTCGATGCTTTTCCGAGGGTAATTCCCCTCGGTCCAGCTCTCTATTCACTAAAGCAAGAATCTCCATGAACAATGCAGTAGCCATCACATCTGAATAAGGTAACTGTTCGGTCCAGTGATTTTTCAAGCTTATGATCCGTTCATGGATCAGATCATAACATCCAATTCTAGATTTAATATACAGAGCACAGTCTAGTATAGGCAGGCTAGAGCCACCGATTGATTTTCTAAAATCAACTACATATTTCTCATGAAAAACAGTAGGAATGCTCTTGCCGAAATATTGGTTAGCCCCTGGAATGAGTATGAAATCGCCCCTTTCCATAATTAGCTTCTGATGATTAACCCAATACACACATTTACCGTATGTGATTAGAGCAAAGTGGAACGAATCCTTCTCAAGTAGCTTATTCTCTTCAGACCAGATCCCGTTATCTTGACCAACAAGACCAATTCTAATCATGAATGTAATCCACCTCGCATAGTACTATAATTCTATTAGAGTACTATAATTCGTAGTAATATGCGATTGTAATAGATATACTATTGAAAAAAGTGTGGAGGCAAGCAATGCGAAAATCTAAAATTCTATGCACTATGGGACCCTCGTGTCATACATTGCCGATTCTTAAAGATATGATACAGGCAGGAATGAATATCGCTAGATTGAATATGGCACACGGGGAACTTGAAGATCATCGGAAGCTTATCCATGATATTCGTCAATCTGCAATGGAGTGTAATACGACCATTCCTATTTTATTAGATATTAAGGGTCCTGAAGTTAGGATTGGAAAACTCAAAGATTGTTCATGTGTGTTGATCAAAGGCGAGGAAATTATTCTGACAACCGAGCAAATCCTTGGTGATCCCACGCGAATCTCAGTGACTTATACGCAACTACCGAAGGTCATTCAGCCTCATTCAATAATCCTGATCGATGATGGTCTTATTGAATTACGAGTGAATTTAATCGAAGAAACGGAAATTCACTGTACAATCATTAGTGGAGGGATTCTGAAACCAAGAAAAGGTGTCAACCTCCCCGGTATCAGAACAACATTGCCAGGAATTACTCAGAAAGACATACAGCACATTCACTTTGGATTAGCGAACCATATTGACATCATAGCCGTCTCGTTCGTCAGGAAAGCGGCAGATATTGTCCAAGTCAGATCCATATTAGCTGACAATGATGCGGAACACGTGCAAATCATCTCTAAGATCGAGAACGAAGAAGGAGTAATCAATATAGATGAAATTCTAAAAGTTTCAGATGCGATTATGGTCGCCCGAGGTGATCTAGGCGTTGAAATTCCTTATGAGGATGTTCCCTTCGTACAAATTGACATTATCGACAAATGTAATCGAGCGGGAAAACCAGTTATTGTAGCCACCCATATGCTTGAATCCATGCAAAATAACCCTCGACCAACAAGGGCAGAGGTTAGTGATGTGGCGAACGCTATACTACAAGGTGCAGATATATTGATGCTCTCTGGGGAAACGGCTGTAGGCCAATATCCTGTACAATCTGTTGTTGCTATGGCTACTGTCGCACAAAGGGCAGAGAACTCTACATTATTCATAATGTGTCCATAGCTTAATAATCTTTACAATGCCCATATCCTCATCAACTAGATATACGATTCGATGCTGAATACTGATTCTTCTAGAATACATCCATTTCAAGTCCCCGATGAGTTTCTCATACGGAGGTGGATTCTGATAAGGGTTCTCTTTTATAATCTTTAAGAGACTTATTGCTTTATTTTTTAAATTAGCTTGTTCCAATTTTCTAGCATCTTTCTCAGCATGCTTCGTATATACTATTCGATATCCCATCCAATATCCTCCACGCACTCATTAATTGGGGTATCCTTACCACCTATTAATTGTTCTCTCATGTTCGGAATGGATAGTAGATAAAGGGTTTCTTGGATGGAATTCCAATCATCTTCTGATACCAGAATAGCATTCCCGCGTTTCCCTAATATTTGTATGGGCAAGCTAGTATCAACGGTCTCATCAACCATATTGTATAGGTCCTGTCTTGCTTGTGTAATTGTTATTGATTTCATTTTATATCACCGCCTTAAAATATCATATCGTACGTAATTACGTACGTCAATAGGCAGTGACTTTATTAGCGAATGAGAATAGGTTCCATCTCCATAATAACCTTCAACAGTTCCTTCGAGCATTGCTCATACATATTCTTGGCAAATGGTTCCTTTGTGGATAGGCTGAACAATTCAAGATCAGCTTCACACTTTTTCAATGTCGCGTATAACGTAGCTTTCTTCTGGGGCTCAGGAACTTGAATTTTGTCATCGAATACATCGACATACAGTTGGCCATAGCTATCTACCTGCCCGAGGAACACATTCTCAATCGCAACACCCAATTTCTCCAATTCTACATTCAACCACTCCCGATTGAAGCCAAGGATAGCAAGTGGTTCGTCCATCATTTTGCCATCCATAATTACCGCTTGAGCTTCTCGTTCCTGACCAACTTTAATCCCTAGGTGTTTAGCAGTTAGAGGTTGATTTTCCTTCTTCATCAGAACATTGATATCCCCGCTTGATTCCATAATGGCAAATTCCACATCGGCCACCAAGAATGCATTTTTTTTCCGTAATTGCTCCATTAGTGCATCGGTCGTTAATCGTTCCTTCTTCAGGTTATCTTCTAAGACTTTACCATCTCTAATGAGTACCCTGCCCTTGCTATCTACGAAGTCCCTTACCTTTTTACTTTTTAATTGTACAAATTCAATTATTAATGAAACGCCAACCCAAACCCCAATGGCAACCACACCATAGAACCAAGTGGTGTCTACATCTAAAGAGATATAAGCAGCCAAGCTCCCAAGTGTGATTCCTGTTATGTATTCGAACAGTGAGAGCTGTGATACTTGTCGTTTCCCCAAAAGCTTTGTCAACACGAATAGCACTACCACTGCTAATAGCGTCCGCAAGGCAATCTGAACCCATTCTGGCACGATAACTTCCCTCTTTCCAATTCACTTTTATAACTATTAAAGATACCCACTTCCATCAACTATTATGTAAATCCATTTTAGCATTCAAGTCATGTATGTTTGGAGAGCAAGCAGGAGACATTATGTTCATTCCGTTTATCCTTGGTTAGAGGAGGTGAAATCAAATGACAGTCGCTTCTCAAGTGAAAACATGCGTGGCCTCTCTGAAGGGTGCTCAAGCGAGCCTTGAACAATTTGCTCTAGAGACGCAAAATAAAGAAGCCAAAACCCTCTTCACGAATGCAGCTCAGCAAACTAAACAAATCCTGCAACAAGTGGAAAGTCGTGTACAGCAATTGGAGAATGAAGAACCTCAATATAAAGGATTTTAGTGCCAGAAATGAATAAGATCAAACCCCATCATTGGTGAGGTTTGATCTTATTCATAACGTACTATGCTCTTCGTTAATCATTGTACCAAATGCGCTAGCTAGCAATAAAACGCCACTCGTCAAAAATATCGGCATAATCCCCGCTATTCCACCAATGGCACCGAATAAGAACGGTGCGACGAATTGCGACCCCTTATTAAAGGTAATCCTCATTCCCAATATTTCTCCATGCCTGTCCTTTGGGATAGAATTAAGTGCGTATATTAAACTGATAGGCTGACCTAAGCCTAAACCTGCACCGATCAAGCCTGCCAATATAAATAACATCGAAACTGAAATGAACAATGGGATGCTCGCAAACGAGAACCCGCTCACAATAAACATAACGAAGAGCAATCGCTTACGTCCAAACGTACGGACTAACCAAGATTGACAAAATCGAATAACGATCGCCATTCCGATGCACATGACAGAATCAAGCCTATCATACTCGCACTAAGACCAATGCTGTTTCCGTAAACGGGGAAATATGCTACAAGTAAATCTTTGGTATATAGGATGACCGCACTTAATAGAAGAACTTTGCGCACATTCGCACTCTTCAAGAGTCCTAGTGATTCCATAAAATTCGTTTTCTTCGATTTATACTCAGCTACGCCACCTTTCCAATGATCTTTACTAATAACCGACCCAATGATAATCCCTAATAATACAGATAATGCTGATATGATCAACGTCCACCGGAATCCCAGAAACTGATAGGTAAACCCACTCATTAAAGGTCCTAGAAATTCAGCAAAGGAGAATATTAATGTCAGCCACATCACATTATTATCCCGATCCCCGACTCGATTACCGACTGTTTTCTGATAGGAAATAATCAAGCAAATATTACAAAACCCTGCGAATAATTGTGAGAATAGTATACTGATTAGACTAGGTTGAAAAACCGGCGTGAGCAAAGACAATAGCATGCCACAGCCGCCCAATATCGCAACTACACGTGCACCGTACCGATCTAGTAACTTACCTATACTCATAGCAAATAACATGGGGAACAAAGCATAAGCTGACACCAGAATTCCAATAAAGAATGGGGATGCATGTAATGTATCAGCTGCATATAAGGAAACAATAGGTCGAGTAGCGTTCGTTGCAAACGAATAAAACAATAATGAGCTTAAGAAGAGAGCAAATCTCACTAGGATTCCCCATTTGCTTGACAGATTATTCCATTTCTCTAGTAACTAAACGAGTGACAGAGTGTAAATCCAAATCGCAGAGAGAGATGGCACGTACACATGGGAAGGATTTCTTGACAATCGTTGAAAGTACTCGACCAGGTCTCATTTCAATAAATAATCGACCACCAAGCTCGAAGTATAATGTCATCGCATCATGCCAACGAACAGGATAAATGATACTTTGTGCTAAATCAGCACGAATGGCTTCGCCATCTCGTAAAGCACGGGCACGGCAATTTCCCGCATAAGGTACATTGGGCTTCCTGAAATCGACCTTGTCTATGGCCTGAGAGAGTTGAACTGATACCTCTGCTAGCAATTTGCAGTGAGAAGGCACATGGACATTTAACATGGCAGTTTTATGTGCTCCAGCTGTTACAGCGGAGGTAAAGGCCGACATCATACCTGCAATAGCTCCAGCTATTGTGATTTGAGTATGTTCATTCAAATTCGCTATATATACAGGTGCCGCATCTGTGGACACTTGATTAATGATGACCTCTATTTGTTGCTCCGTTAATCCAGTTATGACTCCCATACCATATCCATTCGGATAAGCTTTTTCCATTAATTCGCCTCGCAATTTCACGAGTGGTAAAGCATCTTTAAAGTCTAGAGAACCAGCTATTACAGCAGCAGCAAAGGCACCAACTGAATGACCAGCAACCATATCTACTACAGTTCCTTCAGCTCTCAATGCACGTGCACAGGCGACACTGGTGATTAGTAATGAAAGCTGAGTTGCTACTGTTGATATCAGCGCCTTCTCATGATCTAGTAAAAGGACGTCCATACCTAACACTCTACTCGCCTCTTCAAGTGTAGCCATTATTACAGGATGATCAGGTAAATCATGGAGCATCCCGGGTTGTTGTGAGCCCTGACCAGGAAATAGGAATACAACTTTCATTTATAATTGCCTCCCATCCCCACTAGTCGCGGGCCTGCTTGAGTTCGAAGCAATACCATGCGGTTGCCCTGTGCATACTCAGCAAGAGCTACAGCACCAATAGGTGTCTCTATTTGCACATCCGTTCGGACAGGAACTTGATCTAGCATTTGCAGTATCCGCTTAGCTACCTCTAAGGAGGGGAGCTGTTCTACACGCATGATCAGGTCAAGATCACTACAATCATGAACAGAATGATGACCACTAGCCAATTCGAACCCTACACTACCCGTAGGTCCCCACTGCACATTCAAGCCTTTGGATATTGGCTTGATTAATGCTAATGCCTGCAGAGCTTCCAACTGCTGAAATCTGGCATGCGCCGTCCATATCGCTTTAGCCACTAGTGACTCTGGTGTGATCTGCTCTACGATTGCATGAAGTGGCAGGAATGCAGCAAACCGCTCATTCCTGTTAGTTCCTCGTACTCCAACTGGAATCATCTCATTAGACATAAATTCCCGCCGAACCACGACATATGGTGTGTCATTCAACGATTCGGAAACCCAACCAGGCATTGGAAGCTTGCCAACTAGTAGCTCTGAATCACTAATCTTCAAGATGTCATGGGTTCTTAATTCCATAATTCTGCAAGACGTTCGCGTACTCGAATTGAAGCTGCACGGTTGATCCGAGCTGCAGCAGATTGAAGCCGATTGGCGATATCCGTGCATCCTGATCGGGTATTTACAATGGCACTAACAACGATCTCACGAACTCTCTCCAAATCTTCAGATTCAGGTGAATCAGTATTAATTCCTTCAATTAAATTATCTAGTGCGCCCAGCGTGGCGAATGAACGAATATCATATGCTGTCGCTGGAATGGTCAGCGCTGCTTCATCAAGCTCGGCAATCGTTCTGCGAGTAATGCGAGCTGCTGAGTTCTTGGACATGACTTGCACCATGACTTCTGGATCGTCGAATGCAATTATGCGATTCGCCTGTAAGCCATGTGCCAAGAAAGCTCCGGAGATGGCTTTTCCAACAATGAGTGCAATAACAGGGTGGCCAGCAAGACGGGCTGATGCATATGCATCCACGGCCGCAGCGCATGCATGATTGATGCCTAATAATTCTTCCATGTAGCCAAATGCTTGACTTGGCACGTCTATAATCGCAACGATGGCGCGCTTCATACCATGGGCATCTTGTTTAATCGCATCTTGCACAAATCGTGCAATGGCCCAAGCCTCATCAATCCCTACTTCACCATGTCTAGCCCTTGGAAAACGGTTGTCGGGATTAGGTACAACTGCGATATATCGGACATTTTCATTCGCTAACATACCGTCTGCACACAATACCGAAGGAGCTCCCACTACTTCTTGCCGAGCAACTCCCGCTAATGCCTCAAACCAAGTTCTACCCCGACTGTTTGTTCCACTATGCATATTTCGATTCCACTTTGACTCCAGCATCCTCATGGATTCCTCACTATTCTGAATGCCGACTTTATCCCACAATTGACGTAATCCATCCCCATCCAATGACTGAGATGGATCAATCCGGGCTAACAAAGAAAGATAATGTTCTACCTTGGAGCTGCGATGTGCTTGAGGAATTCCTTGCTGTATTGCAACTCTTACAAACTCATTGATGTCATCCACACTATCGTCTGCGAGCATATCTGCCAACGAAACCGCACACCGTTGCTGCCCACCCACAGTACGCCATATCATAAGTCGGTCACTAGAATCGAATTCAGCTATTCCGGCTTCCTGTTCAATCACTTCAGGTCCATTCAACTCTAATCTTCCTTGCTTCGTCATAATTAAGTAACTACACAATCCAGCACAAATAGACATGCCTCCATAACAGCCGATCATCCCCGCAATAATACCAATGACAGGCACATGCCGTCGTAATGCAACAATCGCAGCGCCGATCTCTGCAATCGCTAATAAACCATAGTTACCCTCTTGAAGGCGAACACCACCTGTTTCGAGGATAAGTATGGGCAGGGTAAGAATACCATTCTCACAGTCATGCAAAGCATTTTCCAATGCTCCCGCAATTTTCGCCCCTGAAACCTCACCAATACCACCGCCTTGAAACCCACCTTCGATGGCAATGACTACGGCTGATTGACCATGGATAAGACCCCTTACAACGACAACACCATCATCACTTTGAGGTACTATACTTTGTTGAGATAGATGAGGAGATTTATATCGTTCAAATGGATTTAATATCTCTCTAAACGTTCCTGAATCAAGGACATTACGAGCGCGTTCCCGCGCATTCAATTCTATGAAGCTGATCTCCACATAGCTACTTCGCATCTTGTAGTACCTCCATGGCTTGCGCTAGTCGAAGCAGAACAACACCGGGGGTTGCTCCGAAATCATTAATTTCGATATGAATCGAATACGGATGCATATTAAAAAAGTGATCCAGAACCGCTTTCCATATTTCCATATGACCAGCCACACTTGTACATACTTCAACATAAGCGCGCTGATCATCAGTTGACTTCTCAATTAGAATTTCCAGGTCTCCCGAACCGACTATACCTACATGAGCATGCCCACTAACCAGCTTCGTGGTTCCGAAGTCAAAACTCAAGTTCTCCATTCCAAATATCATCTCCCTAAAAGTTTTATACGACTGCACGAGCTGTCGCTAAAACTACTTCGTTAGCATACGTTTTCGAAACTGTCCAAGAATAGTGTAGCAGCTAGTAAATCTGCACATCCACTAGGTGATATGTGGCGTTCGATAAGCTCCGCGTCTAATTGGTGAAGCAGGTCCCAACCCGTCGATGAGGATGTGCCCCCCACAGAGAGAATTTTTCTCGATGTTTGCTGTATCAATTCCAATGCTACTTGGCCACCCCTGTGCAATAAACACGTATCTTCAAGTGTGCTCATTATCGCTAGAAGAGTATCAAGTCTAGCGTGTAACTCCTTAACTCCATTCCTTCGAGCAGATTTCAACATGGGAAGTGCAACACGAATGACGTGCGGGAACCCGTTCTGGGCTTCCCCGCGAGCCCCAGACACGCCAAATCGTCGTTGTACTTTAGTTCCGTTTGAATCTTGAGTTGGTGCATAACGATCCGAATACCTGGCAATTCCGCCTGCTATTGCAGCAATCTGTGTAGATGAGCTATTCAGCGGGCATATCGCTGCACCTGCAGTAAGCAATCCCAAGGCCCAGATCGCGCCTCGATGGGTATTGACCCCGCCAGTCGCAGACATCATTAAACGTTCAGCTTCTCGACCGATTCCTGCTAATTGTTCTCTTAGAATCTGGCTTGGTCGTTGTTGATAAGCAATGGTTGCCATTGCGGAAAAGCTATCTCGTAGTGTATAGGCTGAAATTCGCATCATCGCGATGTTTAGATCATTATGGGCTCCAGAGTTATTCAAATCGACAAGTCCTGGTTTTGGAGTCAACTCCGCTTCATTGATCAGCGCTGTAGTTGCCAGCTCAGCTAGAAGTTCACCACATTCGTAAGCATTTCCCCACTGGGGTAATAACTTCATCTTCTTTACCAGCTCCTGAATTTGGCTGAAGGCTTGTACAATCCACCAGACCAGTCAACGAGATCTTCAATACTCTTAGCAGCAAGCAATGATCGCTTGGCATCCGAACGAAGAACACCCAAATCTTCAGGAAAAGCAACAAGTCCATCACGTCGCAATTGATCATTAAGGCTTCGATCGTGTCTGAGTCCTAATGGGGTAACCCCTGCGATAGCTGCAATAGCAAGCTTGCGCTCTTCTAGATTACGCGCCTTATATAAGTAAGCTACCCCCTCCTCCGTAACAATGTGCGTTACGTCGTCACCATAGATCATCACAGGTGCAATGGCTAGGTTGGCGTCTCGACCAACCTTTACTGCATCTAATGTATCTACGAAAGATGGGGTTCCCCGACGTTGGAAAGTTTCAACCATTTGAACAACAAGCTTTCTACCTCGTACGATCGGACCTTCACTTGTTATCATGTTTAACCAAGATGGGCTTGTATGTCGACGTCCTCGTGGATCGTGTCCCAAATTCGGAGCCCCTCCGAAGCCTGAAAGTCTTCCTAATGTAACGGTTGAAGAGTTGCCTTCGGCATCGATTTGGAGCGTTGAACCGATAAATAGATCCAGTGCGTATTGACCCGCTAACTGAGATAGAACGCGATTCGAGCGCAAGCTGCCATCTGCGCCAGTAAAGAACACGTCTGGGCGAGCCCTAACATAATCCTCCATACCCAACTCACCGCCAAAGCAATGGATGCTCTCGACCCAACCGCTTTCTATAGCAGGGATCAGCGTCGGATGCGGGTTGGACGCCCAATTCAAGCATATCTTCCCCTTAAGCCCAAGCGATTCACCGTAGGTGGGGAGAATTAATTCAATAGCCGCCGTATTAAAACCAATTCCATGATTCATCGATTGCACCTGATGACGTTCATATACACCGCGAATGACAAGCATCGCCATTAATATTTGAATATCCGTTATTTTTCGAGGATCTCTAGTGAATAAGGCTTCAAGCTCATAAGGTTTATCAGCCACAACCACAATATCTATCCATGAGTTCGGTATATCCACTCTAGGCAACTCATCTACGATTTCATTCACCTGGGCGATAACAATGCCATTATGAAAAGCAGTTGCTTCTATTAATGTAGGTGTTTCTTCTGTATTAGAGCCTGTGTAGAGATTCCCTGCGGAATCTGCCTTATCTGCGGCTACAAGTGCTACCATCGGGATCAGATCAATAAACATCCGAGCATACAATTCGAGATACGTATGAATAGAACCGATCTCCAGTTGACCATCTTCGACCATCTGTGCTGTTCGTAGACTTTGAGTACCGCAGTAACAGAAGTCAATTTTCTTGGCTATTCCTTTCTCGAATATATCGAGATGCTCCGTACGGGATATACTAGGAATAAGCATATGCAGATTATTAACTTTTCCTGGATCCACGTTAGCGAGCGCTGTTGAGAGGAATGCAGCCTGCTTCTGATTATCCCCTTCAAGCACTACCCGATCTCCTGGCACAATGAGCGCTTCTAAAACTTCGATGATATGCTCTCTTGGCAACTCACGGCCATTCAACCATTGCTTGATTTGTGCAAGTCTACGATTTTTCTCGTCGCGTCGCGTTGTCCATGAACGTCCTGAGTTGGGCAGATTGGTTCGATTCATACCACCGCTCCCCCTCATCTATCTTAAATTGTATATATCTAATGTGCTCTCTCCAGCACGAATTCTTACTAATAGCAGCGCTTCATCATCTTCTCTTTTCTTAGCTTCTACTAAAACTTCTCTAATTCGCTCTTTAGGCAGAATAACAACACCATCTTGGTCTCCATATACCAGATCTCCTGGGCATATGTTCACTTCACCAATCCGAATCGGTTGGTTTAGATGGCCGTATGCTTTCTTATCCTTGCCTGTACCTTGTATACATAAACCGTTCGAGAATACGGGAAAACCCATATCGATCATTCTTCTGCAATCTCTAACGCCACCGTTAATAACGATACCCGCTATCCCTCTTGCCACGGCAGCGGTTGCCATAATCTCTCCCCAATATCCAGCTTCATAATAGTTACCCACATCGACAACCAACACATCGCCTGGTTGAGCTTCATAGATCGCACGATGCAACCACAGATTGTCCTTTGGAGGTGAGAGAACTGTAAAAGCTGGACCACAGACTGTAAAGTCTGGTGAAATCGGCTTGATCACCGATGGTAGTGCGCCACGCTTGCCTGATGCTTCATGAAAGGTGGCGGAGGAATACTTTCTAGCTTCTTCGAAATCTTTAGGATCTATCGTATTCATCTTCGTTACTTCCTTTCGAGTAGCTTCTCGTAGCTTAATCCCATCACTTCTACAATCGAAATCCCATCCATGATCGCTTTGGCCATTTCTCTCTCGCGATCAGCAATCGCTTCGGCCTTGGTAATGATTTCTTCAGCTCTACTAGCAGGGACGAACGCGATACCGCTGCCATCAGCAAGCACATAATCCCCTGGTGTAACAGCCACATTCTCGATCGTAACAGGTTCATTGTATGCGTATTCTACAATTCTACCTCGCGCTGTAGTTGGTACAGCCGCTCGTGCGAAAACGGGGAATTCGCCTTCACGACTCTCATCGATATCGCGGCAAGCACCATCTACAATGACGCCTTCAATCCCTCTCCGTTTGGCCGCAGTCGATAACAATCCACCCCAGCCAGCTACGTCCAATCGACCACCGTTCTCCACAACGATAATATCACCTTCGGAAGCTGCCATGATGGCAGCTGTTCCTAAGTGACGGGTGGATTGAACTTCTCCTTTGGGACCGAGTTTAACCGTAACCGCTCTTCCAGCTATTCTGCCACATTGCCACATCGGGTGCAGTCTTGTGACTACACCAATTAATTGCAATGAATCCAGCGCATCGGATACGGCACATGTATCTAGCCGAGATAACCGTTCAACTAGCTTATCCGTTGTCATAACTGACTCCTCCAAATCCATATCTTTATCCGCTCTATAGGTTTACGCATCCACTATCTCTATTTGTCCTATTATCTCTATCCGATCTATGTCTATTATGGTCTTATTCGCGTTTTTGCAGATCATGATACTTATGCTTAGCTCGAGCATCCACTAATGACATGCCTGCTTCCGCATCTTGGCGAATCTTAATCTCCGCTTCATCGATTTGGGTAGCGAGCGCTAATATCTTCTCTTCTAATTCCTGCGGGACCACGACAACTCCATCCGCATCACACACCAATATATCTCCAGGATTCACGCGAATATCGCTTAATGATACCGGCACATTCACAGCCTGTAATTGCACCCGATCCTTACCTGTGCGCATATATTCGCCCTTGCTGAATATCGGCAGCTCAAGCTGAAGACTATGGGCCACATCTCGACAAACACCATTAATGACTACGCCAGGAATTTTACGACGATGGGCAACTGAAGTGAGAATATCTCCCCACACCGTACAATTTAATCTTCCAGCGTTATCAATTACGATAACTTGATCCTCGCTAACGTCATCAATAAAATCACCGACCGTTCCTTTGTTCACTTCGACCGGTTCATATTTCAATGTATAAGCGCGAGCAACGATACGGTAGCTGCGACTTAATGGTTTAATTCCGAAACAGGCACACTCCATACCGATCTTGTCCATAGCATCGGAAACCGCGGCAGTCGGAAGCTTCTTAAATCCTTCTATGATGTGATCCATTCATATTCCTTCCTCTCCACAGACAGTTAGGTCGGTCTATTCAAGCAATTGATAAACCTTCTTGGCATTCGTCTCGAAAATCTTCTTCTTATCTTCCGCAGTTAAGAAATCGATGCTTTCAATAACCGGCTTCAAATCGTCCAAATATAACCCTGTTTTCGGATCAATGCCTGAACCTGTGCCTGGTTTTTCAGTGCCGAATAATACGTTATCTGTCCCGATCGTTTTGAATAATAATTCTAATGCATCTTTGTTATACGTACATGTTTCAAAATACAGCTTACGTAGACTGTCAATGAAAGGCTCTTCTACACCCTTGCGAGACCTCCATGCTTGGAATCGACCAGTATGATAAGGAATAGCACCACCACCATGTGAGATGACGATCTTCAAGTCCGGGAAATCTTGGAACACACGTGATTCAAGTAAGGACATGATCGCAATATTCTCTTCATTAATAAAGTGCAGCGTATAAGATAATCTTGGGTTACAGCAAGCCGCGGAATGAACGAGTGCAGGAACCTTCAATTCAACCATCTTCTCGTACAATGGATACCAGTATTCACTGCCCATTGCCGGAGCGGTTGGATGTCCACCTTCTGCTGGATCGGGGTTAATCAAACAACCAACGAACCCTAACTCCTTCACACAACGCTCTAGTTCATAGACAGAACGATCAATGCCTTCTTCCATCGATTGCGGCAAACCCGCTACACCCTTGAACATAGTTGGCTCCATCTTAACTTGACGAGCTATAATATCATTGACGAATGAAGTCCACTGGTGAATAACCGCTGCTGGCTGTATAGAATGCATAGCATGGAATGGTCGTGGTGATATGAGCTGTAAATCCGTGCCTACTTCCTTCATCAATTTAACGTGCCCTTGCAACGAGCTTTGAATTTTATCATCACTTATCTTCGGTGCTCCAACGATCGGATTACCCCGACTAGCTAGTAATAGTGACTGATAGGCATATACCTCTGCTGGTGCTACTGTGTGACCATGGCTATCGATAATCATTGTTAATTCCTCCTGATTTTTGTGTGTGATACTATTGTATAACTGCGACAATTTCGACTTGTACGTTCATATTATTCGGTAAATCTACTAGCGTAATATGTCTCGCAGGACGATCATGTTCATTCGGGAACATCTTTAGCCACACTTCGTTGAATAGGGCTCTAATATCATTGCTTTTCAGATATACACTCATTCTAATAATGTCATCTGTAGATCCACCTGCTGCTTGCATGACTGCTCTTACATTCTGGAATAAGCATGCCAATTCTATTTGCGGTTGATCCGGGAGTGTGTTAGTTATACAATCCTTTCCCATAATCGCTGAGGAATAAACAATATTACCAATCTGCGACGCCATGGGAATAGGTGCCTTACCATGAGTTACACCTGGAATTTCAAGAGATCTTCGTCTGACATTCATAAATTAAATCCACCACCTCGAATAAATTTGTGAGCATTTCCAGTCTAAAGCCCATTATATACTTGAAGATCGATAAGGAATAATATATATTTATATATAAGATTGTTATCAAAAATCATATATATAATCAGGAAGGAGTTATTATGGAACTGTCCCATCTCAGGTACTTCCAAGTTGTAGCTCGCATCGAGCATATTACACGTTCTGCAGAAGAACTCCATATTTCGCAGCCTGCACTCAGCAAGACCATCTCCATATTAGAAGAAGAGCTTCAGGTTCAGCTATTCGATCGTTACAGCAAATACATTCGATTAAATGAATATGGAAAGAAGTTTTTGAAGAAGGTTGATATTGCATTAGATGCATTGGAAGATGGAAAACGTGAGCTCAGTGACTTAGCAGGGAACACGATTGGCACTATTGATCTGGTAGTCAATGTAGCTTCTTACCTTGTTCCTGACTTATTGGCCGCATTTCGCCAGAGTTATCCACAAATTCACTTTCATCTCCTACTGCATTCTGCTAATAGTGCCATACGCAATAATTATGATCTGTGTATAACGGCATCGTTATTGACACATGATTCTGAGAATAGTGTTCACTTGCTTACTGAGGAAATCTTCTTAGCTGTACCGTTAGACCACAGGCTAGCCCAGCGGTCTAGTATTCACCTTAGTGAAGTTGCAGAGGAAGGATTTATTAGCTTACGCTCTGGGAAAAGCCTTAGGGAGATGACGGATACATTCTGTAGGCTTGCAGGGTTTACTCCGAATATTAATTATGAGAGTGATGACCCTTCAACGCTTCGTCGTTTAATTAAAGCGGGGCAAGGTGTTGCATTCATCCCCGAAATCACTTGGGGGAGTTCTACAGGTGCCTCAGTTGCATTGCTACACATCGATGAGCCTGTTGTATTCAGGCGTAATATTGAGCTTAGCTGGATTACCGACCGATATATGTCAGAGGCAACCATATTGTTTCGTCAATTCACTATTGACTATTTTGCTCGAACCTTCAATAATAATGCACATCCAATGTAAGAGGATAGCTCATGCTAATGTAATACTTCCTTGAAGAAAGCAAGCATGCGAGTGAACGAAGCCTGAGAAGCCTCTCTGCGGTAAGAAGGCCGTGTATCATTATAGAAGGCATGTGGTGTTTCCGGGTATATATGATACTCGTACGATTTTCCCGCTTCCTGCATAGCTTCGGCAAAGTCTGGGATTAAACTTGTTATCTTCGGATCTTGTTCGCCATAGAAACCAAGTAACGGGCACGCGATCAGATCGAGTTTGTGTGCTTCAGGTGGATGCCCATAATAAACGACTGCCCCTCTTAATTGCGGGTCCTCACAAGCCAGTGCACCAGAGAGCATACCACCTAGACAAAAACCAACTGATGCTACACCCATACCTGCGGAATATGGAAAAATATCACGCATAAAGGCTGCTGCTTGTTTGACGATTTCTGGGAAACGATCTCGACTGAATTTGCCTAATATCGCTTCCAATGTCTCATTGATCTGTTCAGATTTATGTAGGGTTAGGTGTGGTATCCATGTACTTCTTCGCTCGCTTAATTGCATCATCTTGCAAATAGTCTGGTTTTATTCCTTGATATGAGAATAACTCGGGGGCAATGACCGCGTAACCTTCTTCGGCAATCCTCTTGGCAATGTCCTGAACATGAGCATCAACGCCCCATATTTCCTGAATCAACACAATTGCCGAGACTTTCCCCTGTAGCTTGTTAGTACGTGCAATGAATGCTGAATATTCACCTTTCTCTCCATACCTTACCCATTCCGTTAATACGTTCATCATATCAATCCCTTCTAATGTATAAGCTTGGCCCGTAACGGTAACATATAACCGATGATATAGGACTTATAATCTCAACTTTCGCAGCTTGAAATAGGCAGATAAGCCTTGATGTAGTTAGGCAAACC
>JBBDIY010000078.1:0-69057 GCA_040880185.1 Paenibacillaceae bacterium | reverse complement strand
TTCTCAAGCCCGAGAATGGAATAGGCAAGCGGATGATCTACATAGGCAGCCTTAGATGCTAAATCATGTACTAAATCGTCGGGTGTATCTTCATACATGGAAATCTCTTCGAGTATGACATTCCTTTCTTTAACCATATCTTCAGGATCTAGCATAGAATTGAAGAACATATTCGAGAGCACCTCCACAGCTTGTGGCAAGTGATCATCTAACACTTTGGCATAATAGCATGTATATTCCTTAGAGGTGAATGCATTCACATTACCGCCAATACCATCGAAGATATCAGCGATATCATTCGCCGAATAACGATCAGTTCCTTTGAATAACATATGTTCGACAAAATGAGAGATCCCATTATCCTCTGGAGTCTCATTGCGTGATCCTGTCTTTACCCAAATACCGAATGCGACAGATCGGCATGTCGGCATTTCTTCTATAACGACACGCAAGCCGTTATCCAGTATGATTTTCTTCACGTAATCCCCCCTGTAATAAAACTGTTGTGACTAACATAAGAGTTTAATGGAAGTCGATCCGTATCGAGACCCCTATGTTCTTAAGTTTATCTTATACTATCAAAAAAGAATAGCACTCTCAACAGCAGTTACACGTTTACTGGATAATAGATCACTAACTGTACCCACCGCAAGATTACGTTGCTTCGCTTTCTGAATCATACGCTTTAATGCTTTTGAGGAGGATTCCGTAGGATGCATGAGGATCATTGCACCAGGTTCTAAGGATGCATCTATCCTCCGGATAATCCAATCGGGATTTGGTTTCTTCCAATCTACCGTATCAATCGTCCACAGCACTGTTCTTAAACCCAATTGATGAGCGACACGAACTGTTTGTTGATCATAGTCACCGGAAGGTGGTGCGAACCATTGATTATTGGTGACACCTATTTTTTCTAACAATTGTTCAGTTCCTTGAATCTCCTTCTTAATCTGACTGTCATTTAACGAGCTCATATTCCGATGTGTATACGCATGGTTGGACAGCTCATGACCCTCTTTCAGGATTGTACGCGCTATATCCTCATTGTTCGATAACCAAGATCCATCAATGAAGAAGGTGGCTTTGACATTCTCTTCACGAAAAACGCTAAGGATATCTGGGATGAATTCATTCCCCCACGCAACATTAACCATAAAAGCAACCATAGGTTTATGTGGATTCCCTTTATAAATAGCGTTTGGTGCTAAATCTTCCAATTGGATCATCGGTTCAATTTCTTTGAACACGAAAGGGATATGATCATTCAATGGTTGGTCCATCGCTAATTTCAGCGTTTTGTCCATATCTACTTCCAATCCATTGTAGCCAGGAATCGCTTTCCATACCCGATCAATGACCGCGTTGACAGGCTCAATACGTAGTTTCTGAGCTTCCTTTGTTATACGATCGTTCCATTGTTGGCGTTCTGAAGTGTCCATTCTTAAGAACGTATCTCCCGCAGCCATTCGGTCATCATATCGAGGATCCGCTTTAACTTTTGATAAATAAGACTCAATGGAAGATGATTGACTTAGTCCCCACAACACGGTAACGAACATTAGACTAATCGTAATCCACTTTTTTGTTTTCCCCATCATCAGTCACCCCATACCACTTTGTCCACCAATCCATTATTATGTGGCAAGCAGTAAGGATAGAACTGATCAGAGTAAACAAAAAGAGAGACAAGAATTCTGTCTCCCTTACGAATTCAATTTATTTAGGACTGAATAGGTGTTTGAGGAGCCATTGTTGCTTTACGTGATAGATTAACTCGTCCTTGATTATCGATTTCAGTCACTTTTACAGTGATTTTATCGCCAATTTTGACAACATCCTCAACATTTGCAACACGGTCATTCGATAATTGCGAAATATGTACCAGTCCATCCTTGCCTGGTAGAATTTCAACAAACGCACCAAACTTCTCAACGCGCTTCACAGTACCTAAGTATGTTTCGCCAACTACAACTTCTTTAACAATATTCTCGATCCACTGACGAGCTTTATTAATCATCTCTTCATTCGAAGATGCGATGAATACACGACCATCTTGCTCAATGTCGATTTTCACGCCGGTATCTTCAATGATTTTGTTAATAATTTTACCGCCGGGTCCAATAACATCGCGAATTTTATCTGGATTAATGTTGATTACTACAATCTTCGGAGCATATGGAGAAAGATTCTTCCTTGGTTCCTGAATCGCTTCAGCAAGCTTACCTAGAATGAACAATCTGCCTTTCTTAGCTTGATCCAAGGCTTGATTTAGAATAGAACGGTTAATACCGTCAATCTTGATATCCATCTGAATCGCGGTGATTCCTGCTGCTGTTCCAGCCACCTTGAAATCCATATCACCAAGATGATCTTCTAAGCCTTGAATATCCGTAAGGATGGAGAAATGATCACCATCTTTAATTAATCCCATAGCAACACCTGCGACTGGAGCTTTAATCGGTACACCAGCATCCATCATGGCTAGCGTGCTTGCACATATGCTTGCTTGGGAGCTTGATCCATTCGATTCTAATACTTCTGATACAAGTCTGATGGTGTAAGGGAAATCTGTTTCATTCGGAATAACCTTGGACAACGCACGCTCTCCAAGAGCACCATGGCCAATTTCACGGCGACCTGGTGGGCGTAAAGGTCTAGCTTCCCCTACGCTGAATGGAGGGAAATTATAGTGATGCATGAATCGCTTGGAATCCTCTAAGCCAATTCCATCCAGAATTTGCACATCGCCTAATGGCCCTAATGTACATATGCTCAAAGCTTGTGTTTGTCCACGTGTGAACAAACCCGAACCATGTGTTCTCGGCAGAATCGCTGTATCACATTCAATCGGACGAATTTCTTCAAGTGCGCGTCCATCGGGACGGATCTTATCATGAGTAATCAAACGACGAACTTCGTCCTTCAATATATCATGTAATGCTTCCTTCACATCTTTGTTCAATTGAGGAGTCTCTGTGTACACTTCATTGAAGTGGGCAATGGCCTCATTATCAATGGCATCAAGAGCATCCTGACGCTCATGCTTTTCCTTAATGCTCAAAGCGGTAATAATTCTAGCTTCCGCATATTGCTTAACATCTGTAGCTACTTGTTCATTCACGGCTTTTAATTTAATCGCCATCTTCTCTTTACCAGCGATTGCCACAAGCTTGTCCTGAAGATCAACAACTTTCTTGATTTCTTCATGACCGAACATGATCGCTTCGAGCATATCTGCTTCAGAAACTTCATCACCTTCAGCCTCAACCATCATGATGGCATCTCTTGTTCCAGCTACAACACAGAACAAGTCACTCTTATCTTCTTGCTCCGTAGTCGGATTGATGATGAATTGCCCGTCCACTCTACCAACAATGACGCCTGCCACTGGACCGCTGAATGGAACATCCGATATGCTGAGTGCTGCCGAAGTCCCAATCATCGCTGCCATCTGTGGCGAACAGTCTTGATCGACGCTAAGCACAAGATTAACGATCTGAACATCATTACGGAAGCCCTCTGGGAATAGAGGACGGATCGGTCGATCTGTTAAACGGCTTGCTAGGATAGCTTTCTCGCTTGGACGACCCTCACGTTTGATGAAACCGCCTGGGATCTTACCTACCGCATATAGCTTCTCTTCATAGTTAACAGTTAGTGGGAAGAAATCTAAATCCTTCGGTTCCTTCGAACACGTTACTGTACATAATACGACAGTATCACCGTAATGTACGGTTACTGATGCATTCGCTTGTTTGGCCAATCTACCTGTTTCTAGAATGAGGCGACGACCACTAAATTCCATCTCAACTCTTTGCAAAATGTACACCCTCCATCAATTTTCCGCTTTGCTCATAACATACCATATATCTTATCGTATAGAAAGAAAAAAGCAACCTTGTGCTCCTTCATACCGCACCATGTAGAGCCGGTAATGAAGTAGCATTATGGTTGCTTCCTGTACAACAATTATCTGCGGATACCTAATTTTTCGATCAATGCGCTATAACGTCTAACATCCGTATTCTTCAAATACGCAAGTAGCTTACGACGTTGACCGACCATTTTTAACAAACCACGACGGGAATGATGATCTTTCTTATGATCCCGAAAATGTGCAGTTAAATTCTGAATATTCTCCGTTAAAATTGCAATTTGTACTTCAGGAGATCCAGTATCAGATTCATGCGTTTTGTGCGTTTGAATGATTTCATTCTTACGCTCTTGTGTAATTGCCATCTTGGTCACCTCCTGTTATCAGTATCCCCAGTAGCCCAGAATCCGTCGGTGAGAACGGGAAACCACGCTACGGTTGAAATCGGATGTCTTTATAGACCTTCCGACAACGCTGATAAGTATAGCACATAATTAGTTATGAAGTAAACGACAACAATTTTTTTGCCTGTAGGATATCCGCCTGGATTTGATTAACCAACTGATCAACGGAAGAGAATTTCTGTTCAGTTCGTATATAATCGATCCAATCAATCTGGATGGATTCACCATAAATCGATTGATTAAACTCAAGAATATGTACTTCAAGTGTAGGCTTGTCCGGATTATCATCAAAGGTTGGTTTAAATCCGACATTAATGACACCATCATGAACCACCCCGCTAACATTCACCTTAACAGCATAAACACCAGTTCGAGGAATGACATAATTCCCTCTAGGCTCAATATTAGCTGTAGGAATGCCAATCGTACGACCTCGTCCTAGGCCATGAACAACTTGTCCTGTAATGGAATAAGGTCTTCCAAGTAGTTGAGTTACCTTCTTCATCTTACCCGCGTGCAAATTCTCACGAATTACAGTGCTACTCACCTTGAGATTATCCATATGGAACGGTCTAATTACATTCACTTTAAGCTGATCTCCGCCAATTTCTCTTAACATATCTACCGTTCCTCTTCCTAAGTGACCATAGGTGAAATTAAACCCAACTACAACGGTATCCACGTGTAGAGCGAATAAAATCTCATGGATGAACTGTTCTGGTGTAAGCAAGGAAAGCGTACGGTCGAATGTGAGAATATAGGTTCGGTCTAGACCACAATCAGCAAAGCGCTCCAGCTTCTCCTCCAGTGGAGTAATATACTGTGCCGCTTGCAGATTCTGACCTAACACTTCTCGTGGATGTGGATCAAAGGTCATGATTGAGGAAATCATATGCTCACTCTTGGCTGCATAGATCGCTTTACGAATCACTTCCTGATGCCCCAAATGAACGCCATCAAAGTAGCCGATAGCCATGACCTGACGTTCTGATTGAATTTGATTTGTAAAAGGATAAGTCAATCGAATAATCTCCACAATTTCACCTCGTTCATTAAACGTCCAATCCTAGCTGTCTATAGTTTACGGTAGTAAACAATTGATCAGCCTATTTCTGAGGGGAGAAAAACCTTAACTGGTGTAAGTAACAATGATTGTGTATTCAATGAGAAAATACCGAGAAAATGACCCGATTCATCATAAAGACGTACAGATTGATCTGGTCCATCCATCTGATTATCTGGTAAGCGACTTTCGGGAACTGTAATGATCTGCCCAAATAACGCATGTTTGATCAGAGATGGGTCCAACACGATGGCAGGAATATGAGCAATAACATCATCAATAGGCAAGAACACACTTTGGATCGTTCCCTGATCCATATGTTGTTGAATTTCTTCGAGTGTGTAGCACTTATCCAATGTAATTCCACCTGTTGCTGTCCGCACGAGATTAGACATGACAGCTGGAAGACCAAGCTTGCGTCCTATATCTACGCAAAGCGTTCGGATATACGTTCCCTTGGAACAGGAAACTCGAATATGTGCAGTTGGGAATAAACCAGAATGATCATAATGGAGCAATTCAATGCGATGAATCATAACCTCTCGAGACTTACGTTCAATCTCAATGCCTTCCCTAGCAAGCTCATATAGCTTTCTTCCATTATGCTTCAAAGCCGAATACATCGGAGGGATCTGATGAATGAGTCCTAGAAATGATTGCAAGGCGTGCTCAACTTGTTCCTGAGTTAATACGATTTCATGCTCTATGGTTTCCGTTACGGCACCAGTTGAATCCTCCGTATCCGTCGAATATCCAATTGTTAATATAGCTTCATATTCCTTAGGTAAATCCTGTATATATTCAACTAGTCGAGTTGCACGTCCTACGCATAACGGGAGTACACCTGTAACCGCTGGGTCTAATGTACCAGTATGACCTATTCGTTTGACACTTAATATTCGCCGCATTCTAGCAACGACATCATGTGAAGTCCATCCTGCCGGTTTATGAATTGGTATAATGCCCTCTATGATGTAATCACGCCATCTCTTGTTGGATTTCGTTCACTATGAAAGGAACGGCTTCATCCATAGTCATATTAAGCGTACAACCTGATGCTCTCGTATGGCCACCGCCACCCAAACGATGAGCAATAGCTGCTACATCGACCTTACCTGCAGAGCGGAAGCTGACCTTTACTATGCTTGGTGTTATTTCTTTGAACAATAAACCTACTTCGACTCCCTCGATATTCCGAGGATAGTTCACAAGGCCTTCCAAGTCTTCATTGCTTGCTTGTGATTCAATAATATCCGCTTGGGAAACAAGCACCCAACCAATCTGATTGTTCGCTGCGAATGATAAGCTAGTTAACGCACGTTTAAGTATGATGATATGAGAAAATGCAATTCTTTCAAGTAAATGCTCTGCTAACTGATGACCAATAACACCAAATTCAAGCATCTTAGAAGCAATTTTCATTACCTCAGGTGAGGTATTCGAATAACGGAAACCACCGGTATCTGTTAATAAACCAGTGTAAATACAGTCCGCTAACGATTTCGTCCACTCTATTCCAAGTGCTTCAATGAGGTAGAAGAGAATTTCAGCAGTCGCAGCAGCTTCAGCCTGAATTAAGGGTATAGTGCCATATTGATCATTCGTTGGATGATGATCAATATTAAGAATAATCGGGTTATCCTCAAACCAATTTTGAACAATGCCAATTCTAGAAAAGTCAGCACAGTCAAC
This sequence comes from Paenibacillaceae bacterium, assembly GCA_040880185.1. Classification (GTDB taxonomy): domain Bacteria; phylum Bacillota; class Bacilli; order Paenibacillales; family UBA4045; genus UBA4045. The sequence continues at coordinate 62,021 of JBBDIY010000078.1, read as the reverse complement.
CGCGATAATATTGCGATATTGACGAGGTACGGCATCAATAATATCTGCGTGTAGAATGTTCTCGTAACCGGACAAATAATCGAATTTAATTGGAGTTTTGTCTTCGTTGATCATAATAAACGATTTATTCAATGATCGTAGAATAAGACCGATGGCAATAGTTGAACTGATGGCGTCTCCGTCAGGTTGCACGTGAGACACCACCAGAAAGTTATTCTCTTCAAGAATAAACCGTTTTGCTTGATCCAATTGAAACGACGAATGATCCGTGAGATCCATCATGTATTGATTTCCCCATTATTGATTTTTTGTAATATCTCTTCGATCTTACTTCCGTATTCGACAGATGAATCAAATTTAAAAATCAATTCTGGTGTCTGACGTAAGCGAATTCTTCTCCCTAGCTCACTACGTAAGAACCCAGACCCTTTACCTAACGCCTTAAGGGTTGCTTCCTTCTGTTCCTCAGTACCGAGTACACTTAAGTATACTTTAGCTTGTGACAGATCATTCGTTACTTCTACACCCGTCACGGTTACGAAACCGAGACGAGGGTCTTTAAACTCAGATAGGAAAATCATGCTTAATTCTTTCTTAATTTGTTCTCCAACTCGTCCTACTCTAATTCTAGCCATTGTTGATCACCTCTCAACGGTTTCCATCATGAAGGCTTCAATAATATCTCCGTCTTTAATATCATTAAATTTCTCGAGTGAAATACCACATTCATAACCTTGAGCCACTTCTTTGGCATCATCCTTAAAGCGTTTCAATGAATCCAATTTACCTTCGTATACAAGCACACCCGCACGGAGCAAGCGAATCTGTGCATTGCGAACCATTTTGCCATCCTGTACCATACACCCAGCAATAACGCCGACTTTGGTAACCTTGAACACATTTCTAACTTCAGCATGGCCAAGAATTGTTTCTTTGAAGATTGGATCAAGTAGCCCCTTCATAGCAGCTTCTATTTCTTCAATTGCATTGTAGATTACTGTATACAACCGTACATCCACTTTCTGTTCGTCAGCCATAGATTTAGCCGCAGCTTCCGGTCGAACATTAAAGCCGATGATGATCGCGTTGGATGCATAGGCTAAGTTCACGTCTGATTCGTTGATCGAACCAACGGCAATATGAATGATCTTGACTCGAGCACCTTCAACATCAATTTTCTCTAATGATCCTCTTAATGCTTCAACGGAGCCCTGAACATCACCTTTGATAATAACTGTAAGATCCTTCAATTCGCCATCTTTAATATGTTGGTACATATCTTCAAGCGATACACGTGTATTAGCGCTCATGGAGGATTGACGAGCAGTATCCGATCTACGCTCTGCAATAGCTCTAGCTTTACGCTCATCTTCGAATACGATGAACGGGTCTCCAGCTAATGGAACCTCCGTTAAACCGGTAATCTCGACAGGTGTAGATGGTGGAGCTTCCTTCACTCTGCGACCTTTATCATTGATCATCGTACGAACACGACCGAAGTGCACGCCGGCTACAAAAGCATCTCCAACTCGAATAGTACCATTCTGAATCAGAACGCGAGCAACTGGACCTTTACCTTTATCTAATTCAGCTTCTAATACCGTTCCTCTTGCACGTTTATTAACATTAGCCTTAAATTCACGCACTTCGGCTACGAGTAAGATCATTTCTAATAAATCTTCAAGGCCTGTGCGATTCTTAGCTGAAACATTAACGAATATCGTTTCTCCGCCCCACTCTTCAGGGATTAAACCGTGTTGGTTAAGCTCTTGCTTCACACGATCTGGATCAGCACCAGGTTTATCGATTTTATTAACAGCTACGATAATAGGTACATTAGCGGCTTTTGCATGGTTGATCGCTTCAATCGTCTGTGGCATAACGCCATCATCAGCAGCAACGACAAGAATGGTAATATCCGTTACCTGAGCTCCTCTTGCACGCATTAAGGTAAATGCTTCGTGACCTGGTGTATCTAAGAAGGTGATCTTCTTTTGGTTCACTTCGACCTGATATGCTCCAATATGCTGAGTGATACCACCGGCTTCGCCAAGCGTTACATTCGTATGACGAATCGCATCTAGCAATGTCGTCTTACCATGATCTACGTGTCCCATAATGGTAACAACTGGAGGACGTTCAATCAGATCATCTTCGATATCCGTTTCTTCAACTAATTCGAAGTTGTCTTCATCAACCGCAATCTTGACCTCAACTTCAATCTTATAATCGGTTGCAATAAGTTGAATTGTATCAAGATCCAGTTCTTGATTGATATTAGACATTACACCTAAGAATAGAAGCTTCTTAATGACTTCGGATGCATCCTTATGCAAGATCTTCGCGAAATCGCCTACGGTCATAGGTCCACGAACAATAATTTTCTTCGGTGTGTTATCGATCTTTTCTTTAATTGGTCCATTGTTACGTCTATTATTCTTTCCTTTATTCCTGTAATTACCCGGCCGGCTATTGCTCCTGCTATCTTCGAAACGCTTATCAATAGGGGCTGTCTTCTTAGATGGAATCTTTGATTTATCTTCAGTGTCGCCAACGCGTCCTACAAACGGTTTAGCTGGTCGTTTATTATCAGTAAAGGTAGTCGTTCTTTTCTCCTTCTCGCCTACCGTTGACACAGCTGGCTTAGGAGGAACGGCTGGTCTGGATTGATAAGGTGGACGTGATGATTGTTGACCTGTGGAAGATCCACCTGGTCGCGGGCTAGAGCTAGCTGGTCCACGACCCAATTGCTGCCCTTGCCCTGGGCGTTGCGAGCCTTGATAAGATCCACTTGGTCTGGATGACTGACTAGATCCAGTGCTCTGACCTTGTGTTCTACTCTGTTGTGGATTAGAACTTGGCGGATAAACCCGTGCATTCTGCGATGCTGAAGTACTTGCAGATGGAGAACTCACACCCGTTGAAGAACTAGAAGTGCTCGTAGTAGGTGCCGTTGTAAATTTTGTTGGATTTGCAGATGCTGTGGGAGTAGACATTGGCTGTGAGCCAACAGGTCTACTAGGCTTTAACGCTTGCTGACCACCACTGGATTGTTGCTTAGCTGCTTGAATACTGACAGCTTCTGCAGCTGCTCTCTTCGCCGCTGCATTCGCCTTGATATCCCGAAAAAACTTCTCAACTGCTTGTACGGTATCGTTCTCCATAACACTCATATGATTGTTAACGGGAATGTCTAGTCGCTTGAGAATAGTAATGATTTCTTTACTACTCATATTTAAAGACTTTGCATATTCATAAACTCTTGTTTTCTCATTTTCTTGATTAGTCAATCGTTTACACCTCCGATTTTTCCATACACGTTCGGATTCCGCTCGCGAATCCCTGATCTTCTATTGCAATAACAACTTGTTCAGGCCGACCAATTGCTGCACCGATGGATACTCGATCACCTGTCAGGATGAGCTTCGTATTGTAGTGCGCACATTTGTCACCATATTTCTTCCTTGTATTCTCCGAAGCATCAGCTGCGACGATGATCAATCTGGCCTTACCGCTTCGTACAGACTTCATACAGGCTTCATCGCCCGTGATTATCTTGCCGGCTCTTCTGGCAAGACCGAGCATGGATAATAGCTTAGGATTCATGTTTCTCCTTCTCACATTCAATCGACGCATACTTAGCCTGAACAGTTAGAAACTGTTCCTTCAGACTTCCGTAATCTTGCGAGGATAATGAGACTTTGAGCGCTCTATCGAAAGACTTACTTTTCTGAGCTTTTTCAAAGCCTTCGATTTTACCGCATATATATGCGCCACGTCCGTTTTTTTTGCCAGTTGCGTCCAATTCAACACTACCTTCGGGAGTGCGAACGACTCGAATCATTTCCTTCTTCGACAGCATCTTCTGGCAAACCACACATTTGCGGAGCGGAACACGTTTTGATTTCATGGGTACATCTCCCTTACATGGAAACAGTACTATTCCTTTATGGCGGGATCTACGTCAGACTGCCATTCCGTGTCGTTTTCTTTCGATCTGCCGAACTCCTGTTCAGCTTGGCTCTCGCTCTTAATATCGATTTTCCAGCCGGTTAGCTTAGCTGCAAGACGAGCATTCTGTCCACGAATACCAATGGCTAAGGAAAGCTGATAATCAGGAACAATGACTCTTGCCAACTTCTCTTCCTCGAACACCTGAACCTCAACGACTTTTGAAGGACTAAGTGCATTTGCAACATAATCTTCAACGAATTCGGACCAATTCACAATATCAATTTTCTCGCCCTTTAATTCGTTGACAATGGCTTGCACCCTAGTTCCCTTAGGTCCTACACAAGAACCAACAGGATCAACTTCAGGATTACGGGAGTACACAGCAATTTTCGAACGAAAGCCAGCTTCTCTCGCTACTGAACGAATTTCAACCACGCCATCAAAAATTTCAGGTACCTCAAGCTCGAATAATCTCTTTAACAAACCGGGATGTGTACGTGAAAGCATAATTTGTGGACCCTTAGTCGTATTCTCAACCTTGGTAATATAGCTCTTCACACGATCACCTTGTTGAAACCGATCATTAGGCATCAATTCATTAATTGGAAGCATAGCTTCAACTTTACCTAAATCCACATAAATATTCCTAGCGTCCACTCGTTGTACAATACCTGTCACGATATCCTCTTCTTTATCAATGAAAGCATTGTAAATCAAGCCTCTTTCGGCTTCGCGAATCCGCTGAGTAACGACCTGCTTAGCGGTTTGTGCGGCTATACGTCCGAAATCACGAGGAGTAACCTCAATTTCTACAATGTCATTCAATTGGAAATTCGCTTCAATTTCTCTAGCTGCATCCAATGAAATTTCTAAACGGATATCAAGTACTTCATCAACTACTGTTTTCCTTGCATACACCTTAATTACACCTGTTTGACGATCAATATCAACCCGAACATTCTGCGCTGTATTGAAATTTCGCTTATAGCTAGAAATTAGGGCTGCTTCGATGGCATCAATAAGAACTTCCTTACTAATACCTTTTTCTGATTCGATCGCAGCTAAGGCTTCAATAAAATCCATGTTCATTTGAACTGAGTTCCCCCTTCCAAACCTACAAATTGTACCTACAATGATAAACGCTTTAAGCAGTCTTTCCTGGACGAGTGTTTACTGTTGATGATTCTAGAAAACGATCGATTGTCTCGCAGTTGCAACTTTACTGTATGGTAAAGTGTAGATCTTCTTACCCGCTTTAATGACCAGGTTCTCTTCGTCGAAGGAGCTCAATATCCCCTCAAACTCTTTCTTACCACTAATTTCTTCATGAGTGGTAATGAAGACGTTCAAGTTAACTGATTTGTGGAAATCCGCAGATTTCTTAAGCGGTCGCTCTGCTCCTGGGGAAGTTACTTCTAGGAAATAAGCTTCTGTAATCGGATCTTGCTCATCTAGCTTCTCACTCACATACTCACTGATCTTGCTGCAATCATCGATATCTATACCATTTGGCTTATCAACGATTACACGCAAAAATCGGTTTCCCCCTTCTTTCACAAACTCAATATCAACCAGCTCGAAACCATTCTCATCTAACATCGGACGTATCATGGCATCTATGGTAGAAATAATGGATTGGCTCAATCCGTGCGACCCCCTATTCAAAATGTAAAGAGTGGGTTTCCCCACTCTCCATCGCGTCGATCGTATCCAAAGAATTTCACAGAAAATTATACCACACTGAATATACCCGTGACAAGAGCTTGGCTACTAGCATCATACATCAATCAGGCAATTAAGTCCACTTAGCAGCCCAAAGCTTCATCTCTTTGAGGATGCAATGTAAATCTTCACCTTTAGGGGTAAGATGATATTCCACCGTAACAGGGACGGTGGGGAATGCTTCCCTCTCCAACACACCCATCCCCTCAAGATGGCGAAGCGTATCGGTTAATGCCTTAGGACTAATATTGTTGATACTCCGTTGTAGCTCTCCGAACCTTTTCTTTCCTCCGAATAATTCCCTTATAACAAGAAAGGACCATTTACCACCTATAACATGGAGAGTCGTTTCTATAGAACAAGTAATATGCATCGGAATCTTCGGGATATAGTTGTTGCGTTCAACGGATTTCATTGTTTTAATTGGATTAGTCATCGTTTATTCACCCTCTCACATTAATTGTACCATAAAGCGATTAGAACAAGGATAACTGATTCGACTCTGGCAATCCACGAAAGCAGCCTAGCCCACTTAATAACTCGATCACCGTCTTCGTAGCCTTCGTACGAATCTGAAAGTCCTCAATGGATAGGAAATCTCCATCCACTCTAGCAGCAGCTAAATTCTTAGCCGCATTCTCACCTACTCCTTGGATCGCAGAAAACGGTGGAATCAACGTGTCACCATCGATGATAAATTTATTAGCTTCTGATCGGTACATATCTATTCCCTTACAGCCAAAACCACGAGCAGTCATTTCTAAACCCATTTCTAAGATCGAAATCATGCCTTTTTCTTTGGGTGTTGCTTGAAAACCCTTGCCTTCAATCTCGATCAGCTTCCGTTTTATTGCTTCATAACCCTGACAGAACAACTCAATATCAAATTCATCAGCACGGACTGTGAAATAGGTGGCGTAATAAGCTAACGGATGATATACCTTGAAGAAAGCGGTACGAACAGCCGAGATAACATACGCAGCAGCATGTGCCTTAGGAAACATATACTCAATTTTCAAACATGAATCAATGTACCAATTCGGCACTTTGTGCTTCTTCATCTCATCAATCCATTCGTCCTTTAAGCCTCTCCCTTTACGAACACTCTCTGTAATTGTAAATGCTAATCCAGCATCCATCCCCGCTTTATATATCAAATAGAGCATAATATCATCACGGCACCCGATTACGGTTTTAATATTACACGTTTGGTTCTTAATTAAATCTTGTGCATTCCCAATCCAAACGCCTGTCCCATGTGATAAACCAGAGATTTGCAGGAGATCGGCGAATGAGGTTGGGCTTGTTTCCTGTAACATCTGCCGGACAAATCGTGTACCCATCTCGGGTATTCCATACGTAGCAACAGGAGTACGAATTTGCTCAGGTTTAACCTCAATGGCATCCGTGGAGTTGAATATACTCATAACCTTCGAGTCATTCATGGGAATCGCAGTCGGTTCAACTCCCGTCAAATCCTGCAGCATTCGCATCATCGTAGGATCATCATGTCCTAGAATATCCAGCTTTAATAAATTTTCTTCGAAAGAATGATAGTCAAAGTGTGTAGTCTTCCATTCTGAATTCTTATCATCAGCGGGAAATTGAACAGGTGTTATATCTTCAACTTCTATATAATCAGGTACAACTACTATGCCTCCGGGGTGCTGACCTGTGCTTCTCTTCACACCAGTACACCCTTGCGCTAACCTTAACACCTCGGCGGTCCGCCAGCTCTTACCATGATCCTCTTCGTATTTCTTGACGAAACCAAACGCTGTTTTCTCAGCTACGGTACCAATTGTTCCAGCGCGGAATACACTTTTCTCTCCGAAAACTTCCTTCGTATAGTTATGGGCAATGGCCTGATATTCACCAGAGAAATTTAGATCTATATCTGGTACCTTGTCACCTTTAAAGCCTAAGAACGTTTCGAAGGGAATATCCTGTCCCTCACCCTTCATAGCATGATTACATCTCGGGCAATCCTTATTCTCGAGGTCAAAACCACTCGGAATGCTACCGTCTGTAAACCATTCACTATATTGACAGGATGGACATATATAATGAGCTGGTAGAGGGTTTACCTCTGATATCCCTAACATGGTAGCAACGAAGGACGAACCGACCGAACCCCGCGAGCCTACGATATATCCATCCGCATTGGATTTTTTCACCAATCGCTCAGAGATCAGATAGTTTGCGGAGAAACCGAATTTAATGATCGGGATTAATTCTTTTTCTAATCGCGCAGTAACGAGTTCTGGAAGTGGGTTACCATACATTCGCTTTGCCGTTTCATAACAGGTAGTACGAATTTCATCGTCAGCACCTTCAATAATCGGCGAGAACAAGCCATTATCTGTAGGTCCACCCTTCTGCGGGAACATCTCGAAGGGCTCAAAAATCTCTGCAAGCTTAACCGTGTTCGTGACGACAACGCGATATGCTTCCGCTTCACCTAAATAGCTAAACTCTTCAAGCATCTCTCGTGTCGTGCGCAGATGGGCTTGAGGCTTACGAATATCCTTCAATGGACTAAAGCCGGTTATGCCATGAATCGTAATATCTCGGAGCAAATGTTGTTCCGGTTCAACATAGTGGACGTTGCCGGTCGCAATAACAGGTTTACCTTGTTTGTTAGCAATTTCTATGACCGTGCGTACGGCTTTATGCAAATCCTCAACACTACCAACCAAGCCTTTGTCTACCAAATGCATGTAAGCGCCAATCGGTTGTATCTCTAATACGTCATAGAACATTGCAATCTGTTCAGCTTCTTCGACAGATTTATTCAATACCGCTTCGAAGAATTCACCTTTTTCACAACCAGAGATAATTAATAAACCCTCTCTAAGCTCCATTAGCTTAGATTTAGGAATCGTTGGTTGCTTGTTCAGAAAATCGGTGTGCGATAAAGAAACGATCCGGAATAAGTTTTTCTTACCCTGTGCATTCTTCGCATATATGCAGCAATGGAAGGGGCGAGCATTACTTAACTTCGTTTGACCTACTAATTCGTTCAACTGATCCAAATTCAGAATGCCACGTTCGGTCGTATCTTTGATCATCCCCATCAGAATTCCACCTAATGCCGCAGCATCATCAACCGCTCTATGGTGATTGTCGAGACTAACCTTATATTTATCGGCAAAAGTGTTCAGACGATGGTTTTTCATCGTTGGGAACAAGATCCGACCGAGCTCTAGTGTGTCTAATACTGGATTCTTCGGCTCAGTGATTCCCTGCTCTCGGCATGCCGCATATAAGAAACCCATATCAAATCTCGCATTATGTGCAACTAATACATCATCACCGATGAACGAAATAAAACCTGGCAATACTTCCTCAATTGTAGGAGCATCCTTCACCATCGAATCATCGATGCTGGTAAGTTGTGTGATGTTATATGGGATAGGGACATGTGGATTGATCAATTCGGCAAATCTAGCAACTTCCTTACCGTTCTCCATCTTAACGCCAGCAATTTCTATCAATCTATTATTTACTACGGACAATCCCGTAGTTTCCACATCGAATACGATGTAGGTTGCTGTACGAAGATCCAAATCACAAGCATTCATAACAATAGGTACAGCGTCATTAACGACATTGGCCTCTACACCATAGAGCACTTGTATACCGTGCTTCTTCGCAGCTTTATTCGCATCAGGGAATGATTGAACTGTGCTATGGTCCGTAATTGCGATGGCCTTGTGTTCCCATTTTGCAGCACGTTTAATATATGCTTCAGCGGATCCAATCCCGTCCATAATACTCATGTTGGTATGAAGATGGAACTCTACTCGCTTCTCCTCAGCCTCATCCATACGATCTGGTGGAGCTAACATCTCATTAATATCCGTCGCCATAATAGACAGCTCAGGTGGATTCAAGAATCGATCGAACTCAGCACGCCCACGAATGCGGACATACATCCCGTTGGCAATCCCTTGTAATGCTTTCTGTTCCTCCTTGCTTCGACCAAACACCTTCACAGCAATTGAATCCGTAGAATCGGACACATAGAAGGAATACAGCTTCATCCCATTCTTGAGTTCCTTCTCCCCATCAAAGCCGAATATACAGCCCTTAATGATCACCTTGGTCTCCTCTTCTACAACCTGCATGAGAGGAACCGAGGCATCTTTAATATCGTAACCGAAGGAAAGTCGTGTTTTGACTTCATCCTTCGAGCTAAAGCTTTCCCTATCTGGCTCTGATGTCATAGCCTCCTGCACGGCAACTCGATCGGCTTCAATTCGTTTCTGTTCAAATTTCTCATATTCTTCAATTCGATTATCATTCAAACCGAATTGAACTTTAATCTCACGATTAAAGAACTGTTCATAGTACTTCTGAATATACTGATCGATCCCCTTCTTAACGGCCATTGTCCGCAAATGTTCATCTAAGAGACCAATCTTGAGCACCTGATCTTCAACCTCTAGACTAGCTTTGGCTAACCAGCCATTCACCGATGCAACCTCTTGTTGTATATATTCAATTAATAAGGACCAATATTCATCGATAATCGCTTGATAACTAACTTCGTCATCGTAATCCACAACTACTCGTATCGATGCGTTCGATTTATATCGTTTACTTATAAGCTGACAGAACTGGGCATACACATTCTGTGGAATTAGACTCTTATTCCGAATATATAACGTCCACTCTCGGCTCTTCTTACTACATTCAACCCGATCTATATATCCTTCAACAAAAAAAGCTTCGATGAGCTGAGCAGGCATTTCGGCCTGCTGCAGCACCATCTCGAAGCGATTTCTTTTGTCAGCTAAGTTAATCATCGCCCCAAGTCCTCCCTAAAGCGTGTTATGACCATCTAATAAGCTCGGGCAAAAACAACCGTATGCTTAGAAGTTTCGTTACAAACGAGACAGGTTGCTTTATGCTCTTGAGCATCGAATGGGATGTTACGGCTAGTCGCGCCACTTTCTTCCTTGACCTGCTGCTCACAAGCACTCGATCCACACCATCCGGCCAGATAAAACCCGCGTTCCACCTCTAATTGTTGCTTTAACTCATCCAATGTATTGACAGAATAGTAACGACTGTCCATAAAAGCTTTGGCATTATTGTACATCTGATTATGAATTTCTTCTAGTAGTCCATTAATTTCGGCAATTAGATCGTCCTGCTTCACAATTCGCTTCTCTCCGGAAACTCTGGATACGAGAACAGCTTGTCCATTCTCCATATCTCGAGGTCCGATCTCAACACGAATAGGAATGCCTCTCATCTCATATTCATTAAACTTCCATCCTGGGCTCATATCTGCGCGATCATCAACTCGCGTTCGAATCCCAGCAGCTTTTAATTGCTTGAACAATTCATCTGTCCGAGCGATAACTAGATCTCTAGATTTGGCAGGCCCAATCGGGATCATAACAACCTGCGTTGGTGCAACCTTCGGTGGAAGCTGAAGTCCTCTATCGTCACCATGAACCATAATCATAGCACCTATTAATCTTGTAGATACTCCCCATGAGGTTGTATGTACGTATTGCTGAGTGTTATCTCGGTCTAAATATTGAATTTCGAACGCTTTAGCGAAGTTCTGACCTAGATAGTGGGATGTTCCAGCTTGAACGGCTCTACCATCTTTCATGATCGCTTCAATAGAGAACGTATCCACTGCTCCGGCAAATTTCTCAGATGGTGTCTTCTGACCAGAAATCACAGGAATAGCTAAGAAACCTTCGAGAAAATTACGGTAAATTTCTAGCATTTGCATCGTTTCTTGTCGTGCTTCTTCCTCAGTTTCATGTGCGGTGTGTCCTTCTTGCCACAAAAATTCACTTGTTCGTAAGAATGGCTGAGTCCGCTTCTCCCAACGAACAACATTCGCCCATTGATTAATAAGTACGGGTAAATCTCGATAGGATTGAATCCAACGTGCATACATATGACCGAACATGGTTTCTGACGTTGGACGAATAGCTAGACGTTCTTCGAGCTTCTCTCCACCAGCTTCAGTTACCCATGGCAGCTCAGGATTAAAGCCTTCGATATGATCCTTCTCCTTCTGAAGAAAGCTCTCAGGTATGAAAATCGGGAAATATGCGTTACGGTGCCCCGTGTCCTTGAATCTGGCATCAAGCTCTCGTTGCATTAATTCCCATATCTCATAGCCATCCGGCTTAAAAACGATACAACCACGTACTGGCGCATAATCCATTAAGTCAGCTTTCTTAATTACATCTAAATACCAGCGAGAGAAATCCTCACCCTGTGGTGTGATTTCCTTAACGAATTGCTTGTCAGCTTTGTCATTCTGTTTATTATCGGACATGGGGAACCACCTTTATTTAATGTACTTAATAATTAATTATATCAATCACTAACTCATCTTTTTGAATAAATTAACAATATCATTGTAGGTGACTGCAAGCATCAGCATCATCAGCATAGCGAATCCGATGAAATGTACCATGCTTTCTCTATTCGGATCTACTGGCTTCCCTCGAAGTGCTTCTATTCCAAGGAATAACAACCGACTTCCATCCAACGCGGGAAATGGGAGTAAATTGAATATGCCCAAATATAAACTCAGAAGTGCTGTCCATAGTAAGAAGTAAGTGAACCCTTGTGCTACAGCCTCGCCTGTCACTTCAACCATCTTAACCGGTCCGCCCAGATCATCCAACTTAAATTGTAACAAGATCAATTTCTTAAAGCCAGCAAAAATTTCTTTCGTAAAGCTCCACATTAGCGTTCCTGATTCAGTGAACGTTTCGACAACAGTAGCATTACGTGTGAATGGTGCGATTCCAATACCTACCCTACCTACGCCTTCGACAGCGCGAGGTGTAACTTTAATTAACTGCTCCTGATCACCGCGCCGAATATTCCATATCATCTCTGTGTCTGGTGATTGTGCAATCAAATCTCGGAATAATTGCGTGTTTGCGTCAATTGGTTGTCCATCCACCGATAAGATCAGGTCCTCTGGTTGTAATCCTACTTGCTGGGCAACGGATTGATCCTCAACCATCGATAATTTCACATGGATAGGCACACCTGTTGCGGTTACGTATACGATCATTAACAGAAAAGCCAAGATAAAATTCATCATTGGTCCTGCGAATATCGACAAAGCACGTTGACTTACCGTCTTCCCACCAAATTGACGATTGAGTGGTGCGATCTGAGTTTCTTTGCCACGTGCGATCATCATCGCTTGAGGGTGTATCGCTAGGCTGCTGACATGGCCTGATACGTCCATGCGAAGCGTAAGCTGTTGTTCAATGTCAATGGACTCAACAACACCAATCTGAACCCCTTGACGGCTATCTAATTGATCCAAGTAAATATGTGAGACTGTTCTATTGTCACTCTCAGTCTGGACTCCAATCGTCTGTCCAGGTTGAATGGTTATAATCTCTGGATCTTCTCCAGCCATTCGAACAAACCCACCTACAGGTAATAATCGAATCGTATAGCGAGTTTCACCTTTCTTATATGTGAACAATCGAGGACCGAAGCCAATAGCAAATTCTCTGACAAGTATTCCTGCCCTTTTAGCAAAGTAAAAATGTCCCCATTCATGGATACCCACAAGTACAAAAAACATGAGAACAGTCCAAAAAATTACAGTAGGAGTAAACAAACTTTCAATCTCCTTTCATTTTTAACTCGAAGGTATGTCAATAGAGTAACATTATTCAATTGTATTATTCAAGACGAGCGCTCATTCATAATTAAATGGTAATCTGTGATGCAGTCGTTCTTGCCCACGCATCTGCTTCTAGTATGGACTCCAAATCAGGGTTGGTTGCAACTTGATGTTGATTAAGAACATCACTGATAATGGATTCAATTGACAAAAAGTCGATGTCTTTATTCAAGAATCGAGCGACAGCGATTTCATTAGCAGCATTATAAACCGTCGAGGCTGTCCCCCCTGTTATTCCACTCTCAATAGCCATTCGTAGGCAAGGATATCGTTCATAATCCATTGGGCGGAAATGTAGGCTTCCAATCTCCGTTAACTTCAGTTGAGCTGAAGGCGTTGGTAACCGATTCGGGTATGTTAATGCATACTGAATGGGAACTCGCATATTTGGCGTACCTAATTGTGCTATCACACTATAATCAACGAATTCGACCATGGAATGAACGATACTTTCCGGGTGAATCATCACTTCGATCTGCGAATAATCAAGCTCAAACAACCAATGTGCTTCAATAACCTCTAAACCTTTATTAGCCATCGTTGCCGAATCGATCGTAATCTTCGCACCCATTGACCAGTTCGGATGCTTCAACGCCTGTTCTACGGTTACATTCTTTAATTGCTCACGAGTTTGATCTCGGAATGAACCACCAGAAGCGGTAATAATCAGTTTACTCACTTCTTTGATAGATTCACCATTTAAGCATTGGAATATCGCTGAATGCTCACTATCAATCGGTAATAATGTAGCATTATGGCGTCGTGCAGCTTTGGTTACAATATGGCCAGCTGATACTAGCGTTTCTTTGTTGGCTAATCCAATCATCTTGCCTGCTTCTATAGCCGCTAGAGTAGGCTTCAGTCCCAAGGAACCCATAATCGCACTTACTAGAAAATCACTATCTCCCCCGACCGCGACCTCTAATAAGCCCAGCTCACCGTGTAGGATCTTGACATCCGCCGGTGCTTCCCTGCGAACTTGATCCGCTAATTCTGAATTGAATACAGACACTAATTTGGGTTTGAATTGATGGATTTGCTCAAGTAACAGCTTAATATTAGAACCTGCTGCAAGAGACTCGACTTGGAATAATTCGGGATGCTTTGCGATAACCTCAAGCGTCTGAGTACCAATAGAGCCAGTAGATCCAAGAATACTAATTCGTCTCTTCATTATTGTCTCCTATTCCTCAAAATCCATTATGAAATGACATTCAGTATCAAATATACAAATGGAAATACAATTAGCCAACTATCCGTGCGATCCAACACTCCACCATGACCAGGCAGTAGTGTCCCTGAATCCTTCACGCCAAAGGTTCGCTTATACGCGGATTGAATCAGATCTCCAACTTGTCCAACAATTCCAATGCAAATTCCTAAGAGTGCCGCTTGTTCTAAGCTTATTAATTCAGGGCTAAATATTGCAAAACAAATCGCTGCGGCGATGGATAGTATAAGACCACCCATAGCACCCTCTACGGTTTTCTTTGGACTAATGGATGGCCATAAAGGATGCTTTCCAATTGCCCAACCGGTAAAGTAAGCACCTGCGTCCGTGATCCAAATACAGAGGAATATGAGGAGTGTCCAGAGTAGACCATCTTCATGCCAACGAGTCGTGGCCATATAGTGAAAGCCCATTCCGATGTAAACAACACCGAATAGCAAGATAGCTGATTGATCAATGGGAGTTTTATTCTTACTAGCTACAGTTGCCGTCATTAAGAGTAGCATGCATAACCAAATCCAAACTTCAGCATTCAATCCGAATGCAAAATCCCCTTGGTTCCATGGCAATACCATGATTGCCACTCCAAAGTAGCCAACTATAGATGCTATGGCAGTACGACCCGTTTTACTCATTCTCACGAGCTCATCAAAGGCAATTAATGCCATCAACCAGAGTAACCCATGGAACACGTAATCTCCGAGATAAAGTATAGCTAAAAATCCAATTGCTGCAATGACGCCAGTTATAATTCGCTGTTTCAAAATATACCTCCTCGTAAATCAGAAGCCAATATTAAATCGCACCAAATCTACGGTTTCGTTTCTGGTATTGCTGGATCACCTCAAAGAGATGATGTTTCGTAAATGCTGGCCAATATACATCAACAAAAGCCAACTCCGTGTAAGCTAATTGCCATAACATAAAGTTACTGATTCGCTGTTCACCACTTGTACGTATTAGTAAATCTGGATCAGGAAGTGCGGATGAATGCAAAACATGAGAGAACATATCTTCTGTGATTTCATCACTCTTAAGTGAACCGTTCTGAACCTGATCTGCGATTTGTCGGACTGCGGAGACCATCTCTCTTCGACTTCCATAATTAATTGCAAAATTTAGTATTAAACCTGTGTTCATCTTCGTCTTGATTTCAGCTTCCTCAATAGCCTTCAAAGTGTGTGGAGGTAACTCTTCCTTCCAACCCATCATTCGGATCTGCACATTATTCGATATTAATTCTGCTAATTCGAGAGTCAGAAATTCGACTGGCAGCTTCATGAGAAAATCGACCTCATCCTTTGGACGTTTCCAATTTTCAGTGGAGAACGCGTACAAGGTCAACACTTTAATACCGATATCATCAGCAGCAAGGGTAATTTGTTTAATTGTATTCATTCCACTTCGATGACCTGCAATGCGTGGTAATCCGCGTTGTTTAGCCCACCGACCATTGCCATCCATAATAATGGCTACATGCTCTGGGATATGTAGAGGATCTAACGCAGTTAGGGTATGTTTGTTCCTTTGAAACCATTTAAGTCCGAATACGTTCATTAGTTATCCCCCAGTAATGAACAGATACATAAAACCCCTCCATTTAGGGGGGTTAAAGCCTTACACGTCCAAAATTTCTTTCTCTTTGGTAACAATTAACTTATCAACATCAGCAATATAACGATCGGTAATTTTCTGGATATCCTCTTGCGTTCTTCGTGATTCATCCTCGGAAATATCGGTTTTCTCTCGCTTCTTACATTCATCATTAGCATCACGACGAATGTTGCGGATAGCAACCTTAGCTTCTTCACCAGTCTTCTTAATCATCTTGACTAGATCCAATCTTCTTTCCTCAGTCAGCATCGGTATAGAAATCCGAATGACTGTACCATCATTAGAAGGTGTTATACCGAGATCCGATTTCATGATCGCTTTCTCGATCGAAGGTAAAGATGATTTATCCCAAGGTTGTATAATAAGTGTTCTAGCATCGGGGACCGTAATCCCCGCTAATTGACTAACAGGTGTAGGTGTGCCGTAATATTCCACTTGAATTCGATCTAGCATGGATGGATTAGCACGACCAGCTCTTAAGGATGCTAAATCCTTCTTAAAAGCGATGATGGCCTTATCCATACGTTCCGAAGATTGACTCTTGATGGTTTGTGGCATAGAAAATCACTCCCCTCCGACAGTTGTACCAATTTTTTCACCTAGAACTACACGCTTGATATTGCCATTCTCCATAATCGAGAATACGATCAAAGGAATGTTATTGTCCATACATAAGGAGGAAGCCGTGGCATCCATAACGCCAAGACCTTTGTTCAACACGTCCATATAGGTTAATTTATCATATTTCACGGCAGTGGCATCCAAGAATGGATCTGCTGAATACACACCATCCACTTTATTCTTAGCCATTAGAATGACCTCTGCTTCAATCTCAGCTGCGCGTAGTGCCGCTGTCGTGTCCGTAGAGAAGTATGGATTACCCGTCCCAGCAGCAAAAATAACTACTCGTCCTTTTTCCAGATGGCGAATCGCTCTGCGTCTAATGTACGGTTCAGCAATTTGTTGCATTCCAATTGAAGTCTGCACTCTTGTCGGTACACCAATGTTCTCTAATGCATCCTGTAAGGCAAGACCATTCATTACTGTCGCAAGCATACCCATATAATCCGAGGTAGCCCGATCCATGCCTTTTGCACTTCCCGATACACCTCTCCAAATATTACCGCCACCAACAACAATGGCCACTTCTACTTTTAATTCAATAACGGCTTGGACTTGTTCTGCAATGGAAGAAATAATCACCGGATCGATACCAAATCCTTGAGGACCTGATAAAGCTTCACCGCTAACCTTTAGGATGATCCGTTTAAAGACAGGTTTACTCATTACTATGTACCTCCATTAGTGAACGGGCATATGAATTTGCATTTAGAGAGCTTTTTCAACAATATCTATTTGAACAAGCTCTGTTATTGAAAAAGAAGGAACACATAGGTGCTCCATTCTATTCAAAATCATATTATAGGTTCGTTTGAGCCATTACTTCTTCAACAAAATTGTCAACCTTCTTCTCAAGTCCTTCACCAAGTTCAAACCGAACAAATCGACGAATCGTAATATTCTCACCAATTTGAGAAATTTTCTCGTTTAATAGCTGATCAATCGTTTTGTCTGGATCTTTAATATAAGTTTGCTCCATCAAGCAATTTTCTTCATAGAATTTACTGATGCGTCCTTCTACCATTCTCTCGATGATCTTCTCAGGCTTACCTTCATTTAGAGCTTGAGCACGCAAAATTTCTTTTTCCTTCTCAAGGTCTTCCGTTGGTACTTCTTCACGACGAATATAGAGTGGGTTTGCAGCAGCAACCTGCATCGCAATATCTCTCACAAATTCACGGAATTTATCGGTTTTACCAACAAAATCAGTCTCACAGTTAATTTCAACTAAAACACCAATTTTACCACCAGCATGAATATACGATTCAACAGCACCTTCAGTAGCAATCCGGCCTGATTTCTTGGATGCAGCGGCTAAGCCTTTTTCTCTAAGAATATCTGACGCTTTATCGATATCACCATTTGCTTCTTCCAATGCTTTCTTGCAATCCAACATTCCTGCTGCTGTTCTCTCACGAAGTTCTTTAACCATTGCTGCTGTAACTGACATGGGATACACTCCTTATAAATTTCTGATGTAATCATTTTCCGTAAAAAAAGATGGTTGAGGGTTCTTCAACCTTCAAACCACCCTAATGTATCATATATGGACTATTATTGTGTTTGATTTAGGCCGTTGTTTGTTCGCCGTGCTGTTGTTGACCTTCTACGATAGCATCAGCCATCTTGGAAGTAAGCAGCTTAACCGCACGAATTGCATCATCATTACCAGGAATGACATAATCAATTTCGTCTGGATCACAGTTCGTATCTACGATTCCAACAATTGGAATACCTAGTTTACGTGCTTCAGCTACAGCAATACGTTCCTTACGTGGATCAATAATGAACAATGCGCTAGGCAATTTCTTCATATGTGAGATACCACCGAGGAATTTGGACAATCGATCTTTTTCCTTGTTAAGAATAATAACTTCTTTCTTAGGTAGAAGTTCAAATGTGCCATCTTCTGACATCTTCTCAAGCTTGTGTAGACGATCAATACGTTTTTGAATCGTTTGGAAATTGGTCAAAGTTCCACCCAACCATCTTTGGTTGATGTAGTACATACCACAACGAGCTGCTTCTTCTTCAACCGAATCCTGGGCTTGCTTCTTAGTACCAACGAAAAGAATTGTTCCGCCGTTCTCTGCAACCGACTTGATGTAGTTGTAAGCTTCGTCGACTTTCTTAACAGTCTTCTGTAAATCAATAATATAAATTCCGTTTCTTTCTGTGAAGATGAATTTATCCATCTTCGGATTCCAACGACGGGTTTGATGCCCGAAGTGAACACCAGCTTCTAAAAGCTGCTTCATGGAAATAACTGCCATCTTGTCTCACGTCCTTCGATTTAGTTTTGTATGCCTCCGCAATTCGCATTTCAGAACAAAACTTCCCATTATAAGATAGCACCTTGTTCGGATTGAATAGCGTGTGTATTTTAACACCGTCAATTACTATAACATAATTGGCGGATGCTATGCAAGAGAAGTAACATCTATCTCAATGTGAAGTAATCTTATTAATAAGCTCGGTTAAGCTTGGTTTAGTTGTGAATTCAAACATTCCTACTTGAATACTCTCATTTAATTTCCTTCTATTCAATTCTTTCTTGAAGGAATCCACATCACTGATAAGTCCAACAGTCAATAATAATTCGGTCACATTCGCTGTGACCATACCCGTTTCAATGCGAATACGATAAGTAGTAGTATTCCCATTAACCACTTTCTCAGCAGTACCTACCACTTCTGGCTCTTTGACAACCGGTTCTTTAACAACCGGTTCTGTGACAATTGGTTGTTTAGGATCAGTTACAGGTTCAGCGATAGCAGATTTCTTTGCTTTAACAATAGCTTCGTCCATCTCACCCTGAGTATAGTAAACAACCGATTTCTCAATAATATTATAATCGAGTGAATCTGCAATGTCTTTCAGCTGTTCTAATGTATATTTCTCAGTTAAGGTACCGTTATTGATTTCATTCGACAGAGCATCTTGGCTAACTCCGGTAATAGCAACATTCATTAATTCTAACAATAAGGCTCCGATAATGAGTCCAATCCCCAATCCAATTAACAAACGAGTATCCTTAAGCACGGAATTGTTCCTCCTGACGTGCTAATTGAATGATGAGTTGAATTTCCCCTTTATTCATCCCCGTTTTCTTGGCGATAT
This sequence comes from Paenibacillaceae bacterium, assembly GCA_040880185.1. Lineage (GTDB taxonomy): Bacteria > Bacillota > Bacilli > Paenibacillales > UBA4045 > UBA4045. Next base: position 42,060 of record JBBDIY010000078.1, on the reverse strand, counting down.
ATTCAATCGACTTTCCTTGCGAATGCAGTTCAAATATAGCTCCATATCGGTTCTTAATATCATTCTCTAGTGGTTTGTGATCTGGTTTAACTGCTTCTTTGTTCAATGACTCGCCATTCTCTTCAACCTGCTCTTCGTGCTTCTTAAGCATAGGTCTAGTTCTAGGATTCTCGTCAACTCGCTCTGTTACTTGATGAAGAGCCGTAACATTGGAATGTTCTGTTCGTGTATCTGCAACGTTATTAGAAATGCTACTCTGCTTTTCCAATACGCTTAGTCGCCCATTTAATTTATTAATCTCCGCTTCTAGCTCTCTCTTAAGTCCAGAGACAGAAATCATAAGTTCCTTGTTACCTTCTTCTAACTCTTCGGCAAACTGATCTAAAGCAACTTCTATGTCATTCACAACCGCTGTTCGCTTCGACACTGCATCCCTTGGACGCATGTAAGCATAGACGACAATACAGGCTCCTAATATAACAATGTACAACCATGGTTGCATGTTATTCCCGCCTCCAATCGAGTTAGAGTGTTACATTGCTTATAATGAGATATCAATACGATGACCTTTGTACGGGTGATCAGTAGGATGTGATTGTTCCTCAGTTTTAAGATGATTCTTACCATGATGTGTATTGGCTTGTCCTTGTTGATTGGGTGATTGTTGATCTTTAATACTCGTCTCCGAAGATTTGCTGCTTGCTTTGCTCAATTTCTTGCGATCATCTTCCATTCTCTTCTGAGCTAGTGCTGCTAAAGAAACCTGATCATCTGTGGGTTTGTGATTCAGCTGATTCTGAATGGCTCCGACATCCTTAGTTCGTGACAACGACAGTTGTGTGTCAATCGATTTTAGGCTCATCTAAATCACCTTTCCTCATTTCGAGATCATTGCGATTTCTCCATTAATCATCTGGAAATTCACACGCTGTGTAGCATCTTTAATAAATCTAGTATAACGACCTATAACAATTTTACTACCGCCAAATATTGTTCCAGTTATCTCTACCCTTGAACTTGTTGTATCTTCTAACGATTTCTCGATTTCCAGAATTCGATCTTTCACTTCATTTAATTCATCGATTGATTGCTTTTTAGTAGAGGACAAACGATTACGCATTAATAGTTTATCCGGACTTAATTGCCCTGCCAGTGCAAGCTGATCAAGTAATGATAATGCTTTATTCGTTTTATCGGCATTCTCCAGATGTTCTTTAATCTTCGCGCGCAATTCTACTAATTCATTCCTTAATTCAGGTAGAACACCAACCTCAATGATCGTAGCAGTTGATGTAGAATTCCCAATAACCCGAGCTTTCACCTGTTCACCAGCTTGTATAACGCCACCTACTATTAATCCTTTGCTGCCCTGACAGATTACATTCTTCCCAGCGCGCACAGTAGAATGCATAATACTCTGAGTAACGATGACTTCGTTTCCTGCTTCAACATTCGCATCCTGGATAAAGGAACTTCTCACATTCATTCTAGCTTTGACCAAACCTTTATTAAAACCAAGTATGCCAGCTGAGATATCGACAGAGCCATCTGCTATCAGTTCGGCGCCCTCAACACCGCCTACAATTCGTATATCACCCGCAGCTTTAATACGAAAACCCGTAAGAACATTACCTCGAATAACGACAGTACCAACAAAATCGATATTACCAACATTATAGTCAACATCCCCATTCACCTCGTACACTGGGAATACATTAATTTTATCTTTATCCGTCATAGTGATTAGACCGTCCATAGCGGCATACATTCGAAGCTGTTCTTGGTCAAGGACAACATTCTTTCCAACCTTGAATCTTGCTTCCTTCCCTTTCTTGCCAGCGATAATCTCCCCAGTCACGGAACGACCATCTGTACCTTCTTTCGCAGGAATTCGTTCTGCAATGAGCTGGCCTTTCCGAACATTATTCAAATTAATGACTTCTTTATAATCGACAACACCGCCATCCGAAACTGAAGGTCTTCTGTCGCCTTGCAACACAAACTTGACATTTATAATTCCTACTTCGCCTTCAGTCGCTGGGATCCCATTAGCTACTGTGACTTGGTTATAGACAAATTTTCTAGCCTCCGTTGCGATAGCAGATAATGTATTAAACTTAATTCCAAATTTAACCCCACTCCGCTTAAGTAATTCTTCTAAATCTTCAACGGTACACTGAAAATCAGCATCGTCTTGTATAAATTTTAAACGTGCAGTTAATTTATCATCAGTAATTTCGATAGTTACAAGTTGATCGAGTGGTATTTTATAACTCATAGCGGCATCCTACCTTCATTTTTTCAATATATATATATTTATTAAGTATCTGCGAGCTAATCCTGCAGAAGCTGGTTTTTCGTACGTGAGAGCAACCCTCTGAGTCGCAAAATCGCTTTGGAATGGAGCTGTGAAATGCGTGACGGTGTTAAAGACATGACCTCAGCAATTTCACTTAATGACAATTCATCATAGTAGAATAAAGAAACTACCGTTCTTTCCTTATCTGTAAGTCTTTCAATCCCTTTTGATAGAACATCCATCATGTAAATTTCATTAACCTTACTTTCTGGATTAATCGCTTTATCATCAATTAATAAGGATAGTCTTGTTTCGGAATCATCTTCCTTAAGAGGATCCTCGAGTGAACAGATGGTTGTAATGGATACATCTTGAAGCATTTGTTGAAATTCTTGTTCGTTAACCTGAAGGTAAGTCATAATCTCTTTATCACTTACAGATCGAAGATGCTCTTGTTCTAGCTTCTGATAAGCTTCCTCTAACCTTTTGGCTTTCTCACGAACTGACCGTGGAACCCAATCGCCTTGTCTTAATCCGTCGATAATCGAACCTCTAATACGCCATGATGCATATGTTTCGAATTGAAGACCGCGATTATAATCGAATTTATCGATAGCGTCAATTAATCCCATTGAACCATGGCTGTACAGGTCATCTCTAGAAACTGATTTAGGTAATCCGATAGCCATACGATTAACTACATAATCGATTAATCTAATATAAAGTTCAATCAAAGCCTTCTTCGCCTCAGAATTACCGGTCGTCTTATAGTTCAACCAGAGTTCATGGCTGATGAGTTTTGTAGATTGGCGATCAACCATAATTCACCTTCCTTAATCTTCCGACAGCTGACGGAGTGAGTTGGCGAGGCTTTCGGTGTCCAGCTTATCCTTTGATACAAGTTTAGGCGGCTGAAGAGGTGAAAAATCAGGCTCAGTATCGGATCTCATTAATTGATTCTTTAATAAGTCATTCAGCGCACCAAGATCATCAGGAGTTTGAAAATCTATGGATGTACCTGTTATTTCTTCATTGGAAGCTTGGATATGATTCTGCTCCGTATACATATTAATACCCGCTAGTGTTCCTAACATCCACCTGATAACATAAGTAATTGCAAATACTACAACAAATCCATATAAACTGCGAATCAGCGCTGTCATAATTACATTATTCGACAAGGATATCAGAAACGTAAAAACCAATGTTAAGCCGCCAATTATGGCATTCCATCTCCATGTACCTATCATTGTTTAAATTTCTTTCACCCCTTGTTGAACACTCCGGATTAGGAGCATACCCGTAGAACAATGGAATTCAATTGTTCTTCCGAAATTCGCTCCAGTATCTTCCGCATGTATAGGAATTCTCAGATTATTCAATATTTCTTTACATGTTTCGACATTACGTGGACCTATTCTCATTGTATCACTTGTCCCGCTAAAAGCGAACATTTGTGCACCGCCAGCTAATTTGGCGACTAGTCGCCCCTTGTTTGCACCAAGCGATATCATTTGCTCTAGCATATCCGGTATCGCTGTATCTGCATATTTGGCTATATTCACAACACCATCTCGAGCGATGGAAGAGGTAGGTAGCATGATATGCGCCATCCCTGCAACCCTAATCGTTGGGTCGAATAGAATGACGCCAACACAGGATCCTAATCCAGTCGTTTTTAATATTTCATCTCTCCCAATGACCACCTTGAGATCGGCCATTCCCACTTTAATGACAAGATGATCAACAATCATTCAAAAGGCACCCCTAATGAACGAAATATTGTCTCGAACGATTCTGGATCAGGAATGAAGAAAAAGTGGCCTTCGACCTCATGATCGCCTTCCAGAAATTTGGTGTCGATCAACAAAGCATGATCTCCCATCTCACCAAATTGAATTAATCCATAGCTTAGAATAGCTCCTGCCATATCAATTGCTAACGAAGGAACGGTTGGTTGTAAGGAAAGATGGGTGAAATCTGCTAGAGAAGATAAATAGGACCCAACAAGAATGTTACCAATTTCTTGAAGTGCTGATATCTCCATTTCAGAATATGCGCCTTCTTGTTCAATTTCAATTCCAGCCATATTCGCTAGCAGCTTCTTAGCCGATTCCTGAGTAAGGATAAAGAACATATTACCTGGAGCTTCACCAACGACTCGTAGGAATATAGCTATAACGACTTCCTCAGAACCCCCTAAACTATTCGTTATTTCTTCGAATGGCAGTATATTCACTTGCGGGATTTTCATGTCAACCGGTTTATTTAACATCTTGGATAAAGCTGTGGCTGCATGACCTGCTCCTATATTCCCTACTTCTTTTAGGACATCTAGTTGAAATTCTGCAAGTTGTTTTAATGGATCCACGCAATCTACTCCTCCACAACTTCTAACTGCACGATTTCCTTTTTGTTCAAAACCTCTTGAAGATTTAGCATAACCAAGAGTTGATCAGAATGGATCTTAGCAACACCTCGAAGGTATTTGGCTTTAATACCACCAACAACCTCAGGAGGGTCAACAATCGAGTCTTCATCAACGTCCACAACGTCGCTAGCCGAATCAACAATTAATCCTACTTCAAGTTCTCCAACAGATACAATGATAATTCTAGAATCATTCGTAAGCTCCGTCTCAGGTAAATTAAATCTTCCTCGTAAATCAATTACAGGAACGACTACACCTCGTAAATTAATAACCCCTTTAACAAAATCAGGTGTCTTGGGTACGCGTGTCATTGGAACGATTCTTTCAATCGTCTTCACCTTGTCAACTTCAACACCATACTGCTCATGTGCAAGTGTAAACACGATAACCTTTAACTCTTCACCCATGTAAATTACCTCCCCTATCCTTATACACCATTATTATTACTTAATCATTGCATTGGTATCTAGAATTAAAGCTACCTGACCATCACCTAGTATGGTTGCACCAGATATAGCGAACATATCTACTAGATATTTTCCAAGCGTCTTAAGAACAATTTCTTGCTGGCCAATCAATTCATCGACGATTAGAGCAGCGAGCTTATCACCTTTTCGTACGATTACGATTTCATGTTCAACTTTAATTTCTTTCTTATCCCTCTTACAATTCAGCAATTCATCAATGGCAATAACCGGAATGACTGTATTACGGAAGTCAATCATCGATTTTCCATGAACTTTACGAATTCGACTGCTCTCGATGATCGCTGTTTCCACAATGGATGAGAGTGGAATGGCATATTTTTCATCACTTACACGAATTAACATAGCACCAATAATCGATAACGTTAACGGAAGTTGCACGGAAAACTTCGTGCCTAATCCCGGTCTGGATTCAATATTAACATGACCACCTAGAGAAGAAATTCGAGTCGTGACCACATCTAGACCAACACCTCTTCCGGAGATGTCTGAAATCTTATCTGCAGTACTAAAGCCAGGTGCGAATAGAAAACGATAAATTTCGTCATCCGTCAACGTTTGAGCTATCTCTGGTGAAACGATGTTGTTCTTAATCGCAATTTGTAATACCTTATCACGGTTAATCCCTCTGCCATCATCCTCAATCTCGATGAACACATGATTTCCGCTATGGAAAGCTCGCAGATTAATCGTACCCGTTTCTGATTTACCAGCCTTTATTCGATCACCCGTCGATTCAATCCCATGGTCAAGTGAGTTTCGAAGCAAATGAACGAGTGGATCTCCGATTTCATCAATAACTGTCCGATCTAATTCGGTTTCTTCACCACTAAGAACGAGATTTACCTTCTTATCCAATGATTTAGCGAGATCACGTATCACCCGAGGAAATCGGTTGAATACAGATTCAACGGGAACCATTCGAAGCTTGAGCACGATGTTCTGAAGATCTGAGCTCACTCTCGACATATGTTCAATGGTTTCGGACAAATCATTTCGTTTAATTTCTTCTGCTAACGCTTCTAAACGAACCCGGTCAATGAGAAGCTCACTGAATAAATTCATTAGAACATCTAATCTCTCAATATCCACACGAATCGTACGATTCATTGTAGCTGGGGCTGCTTTAGCTGTGGTGGTTACTTGAGCAGTAGCAGCGACCTCATTATGAACGATGATGGAAGATTGTTCATAATTCGTTGTACTATAGTCTTTTTTAACAATCTGGTCTAACGTCTCTTTATCCATATTGATGATTTCGGCCGTATCGATTTCAGATACATTAACAATTAACTGTTTAATCTCTTTCTCTTCCTGCTTAGATAAATAATAAACAGTGAAATACTTATCAAATTTCTCCTGTTCGATTTCTTGTACAGATGGTGAGGACTTAACGACCTCTCCATGTCGTTCCAACACATCAAAGACCATGTAGGCTCTCGCTGCCTTTAAGACACAATCATCACGAATGGATACCTTGATATAATACACATAGAATCCACTATCAAGCGATTGCTCAAGAACAGAGAACTGATATTCATCGAGCTCCATTTCTTGACCAAATGAGGAGGAGGATTTATTGTCATTGGCACCCTGGTTCTTGAAATCGCCACTAACAATGGCTTGGAGGACGACAACTACAGAAGATACATCTGCTTTACCCGTTCCGCCATCAATAATGTCTTGTACCATAATTTCCAGAAAGTCAGTGCCTTTGAATAGTGCATCGAAAATTCCACCATTCATCGCTAGCTTATTATTCCTAACTAAATCAAGTACATTTTCCATCTCATGCGTTAATGAAGCAATGTCTTGATACCCCATAGTAGCGGACATGCCCTTTAAGGTATGAGCGGAACGAAAAATGACCTGAACGACTTCAATATCATCAGGCTTTTGCTCCAACTTAAGTAAATTCTCATTCAATGATTGCAGATGGTCTTTCGATTCTTCGATAAACATGGCAAGATATTGATTCATTTCCATTCCTACACACCTCCTGTTGGCTCACAAAACTTACCTCGTAAGCATCTGCTTGTGATCGGTTCATTGAACCAACTCAACCAATTTGTTGGATATATCTTGTTGCTTGAGTATATAATCTACCCCGCCTAACTCGATAGCTGCTCTAGGCATTCCGAACACGATACACGTTTCTTCTGACTCTGCAATGGTTGTATTGGCTCCACTTTCCTTCAGCATCTTCATCGTTTTGGCACCATCGCTTCCCATTCCTGTCATTATAATGATATGACGCCTAAATTCTTTAAGTGGGATTAATGATTCGAACAATACTTCTACCGAAGGCCGATGGCCTGAACGTGGCTCCTCCTTATTCAGCGTAATGACGAAATGATCCTTTTTGACTCTAATCATACTCATATGCAAGCCCCCTGGAGCAACATAAACGGTGCCTGCACTCACCTTCATTCCATCCTCTGCCTCAACCACGTGTAACGAACAATAGGTATCCAACCGAATAGCTAAAGACTTTGTAAAATTCGGTGGCATATGCTGTACGATGAGCACGGGAGCGGGGAAATTCGATGGTAATCCCGATAATACGGTTTGGAGAGCTCTCGGTCCGCCTGTAGAGGTTCCAATAGCAACCACGTGTCGGAATGGAATCGACTGAATGTCTGAGTCTCTCGATAAACTTGATGAAGGCTTGACTATTTTTTTGGGAATTACAGATTGCTCGTTGATACGTTGCAGGGGTCGAACCTTGGCACTAACTGCAATTTTGAGCTTGTCCAGAATATGTTCTTTGATTATATGCAAATCAAGTGATATAGAACCGGAAGGCTTGCGGACGAAATCAATCGCACCAAGTTCTAGAGCTTGAATTGTTTCTTGAGTACCAACACCTGTCATACTGCTCAGCATAATAATGGGTATTGGATTTTCATTCATAATGATTTGGACTGCTTCCAAACCGTTCATGATGGGCATTGCTACATCCATAGTAATTACATCAGGTTGTAGCTCTCTGGTCATCTCTAACGCTTCTCGACCATTCTTAGCTGTTCCGATGACTTCAAATTGAGGGTCTTCCATGATTAGGTCACTAATGATTTTTCTCATGAAGGCGGAATCATCGACAACTAATACTTTATAAGTACTCATCATATCCCTCCCATGCCTCTAGTAACTACTAAATCGTTAGCGAGCAAGCTTTAACATTCTATTGAGGAAACCCCTCACACCAGAATGTTCCTCGTCTACCGGCTTCTTGCCAGTAGCAAAAGCTAAAGCCATGTTAGAAATTGATTTAGCAGCAGAGCAATTAGGAAAAGCGACGGAGAACGGGATTTGCTTACGCACCGCCTTCTGGACACATGGATCCTCATCAATATAACCTAACATTGGTATTTCTAACTTTAAAAATTGCTTGGCAACAAGACTAATTTTCTCCGCTGTACGCTTTCCTTCATTCAATTCACTAACACGATTAACGACTAGGTTAAAAGGTACCTTATAATTCATACCATGCACCATCTTAATAATCGCATAAGCATCTGTGATAGCAGTTGGTTCAGGAGTCGTCACTACAATGGTTTCATGTGCCGATACTATAAATTTCAACGTTTCTTTCGACAATCCTGCCCCAGTGTCGAATAATATATAATCAACGTATCCATTTAATTCATTTATCTGCTCCGAAAAGTGTTCCAGATCTTCTTCTGACAAACGAAGTAGGTCGCTAAACCCGGAGCCCCCTGAGATAAATTGCACATCATTATAACCTTTATAGATGATTTCCCAAATGGTCTTCTGCCTCTTAACTAGATGAAACAGATTATACTTCGGAGTTATTCCCATTAGTACATCAATATTAGCTAAGCCGATATCTGCATCAAAAATCATCACCTTATAACCATGTGATTGAAGCGCTAGAGCGAAATTCAAGGTGAAATTCGACTTGCCGACCCCACCTTTTCCACTTGTTACAGTTACAATTCTAGTTGTCCGTTCAGTCGTTTCCTGTTCAGTTGTATCTTGTCGATCTGTTAACATATTTCTTAATCCTTGTGCTTGATCACTCATGACCGATTCCCCCCATGATGAGGTCGATAATTTGATTTTCATTGATCTCATTAATATCATCTGGTACATTTTGTCCATTCGTCACATAAGAGCAATTCAGAGAAAAATCATGAGCTATATTCACGATGGACCCATATGAATCGGTTTCGTCCATCTTCGTATACAATATCTTATCAATTTTGAATTTAGAGAAATTCTCAGTAATCGTCTTCATATCTCGGTACTTGGAAGTCAGGCTAAGTACTAAATAAGTTTCACTATTACCGTTCTCTTTGAGTAAAGTATTCAATTCAGAAACATACATCTCATTGCGAAAATTACGACCTGCTGTATCCATGAATATAATATCTCTATCGGCAAATAATTTAAAAGTTTTTACTAATTCTTGAGGGGAGAATACTACCTCTAAGGGGATATTAAGAATTGTTGCGTATGTCTTAAGCTGTTCAATAGCTGCTATACGGTAAGTGTCTGAAGTAATTAATCCAACCTTGCGATTATATTTCAATACTTGTTCAGCGGCCAGCTTAGCAATCGTTGTTGTCTTACCGACCCCAGTCGGGCCTACGAAGTGAGCGATTTGTACTTCCCTGGACATCGCTTTCTGACCATCATTATGTATGATCTCATAAAGTCCCTTTCGAATAGCCTTGACAGCTTCTCCCTCAGTCCATTGATAACCGGGTGTAACCTGTTCAGCAAGCGCATTTGTAATAAGCAAATCAACGATGTTAGGCTCTATCTCTTGCTCAAGTAAACGACGTTGAATGACTTGGAATGGCTCTGGAGACTTCATTATATTTTCTTTAGCAGAGAAACGCAGGAACAATTCTTTGACCTGTCTAACCTCATCAATTAGAATATCATCATTTTCCTTCGTCCTTAGTGGTGCTATTACTTTAGGTTGCTCTGAAACCGGCTTTAATTCAGTGCGTTGTTCCGTAAATATCGGTTGTTCAAGAACGCTAATTGTAGCATTTGTTTGTGATTCCACATGTGGAGTTCTTACTGCTATTAATGGAGCTATAGATTCATATACCTGTGATGGTGATGGTGGTGTTGGAATTTGTGGTGCTTGCTTTGGTGCACTAAATGTATTGTCTGTAGCTGCTATAACCTCGATTCTCTTCTTGCTAAAAAAACCGAGAAATCCGCCGCTTTTAATTTCCTTTGTATTCAGAATCACAGCGTCTTTACCCAACTCAATGCGAATTTTTTGAAGTGCATCAGGCATGGAATCTACTACATATCGTTTAACTCTCATATATTCACCACTCCAACACTATGGATTTCAACATTTGGCTCCAATTCATTATAGGACAATACAGGGATATCTTGCATAGATCGATCAAGCAATTGGCGCAAATACATTCGTATGGTCGGCGATGCAAGAATAATCGGTTGTTGACCAGATTGAATTAATTTGTTTAATTGCTCTGTCAGCTTGTGATAGATATTCTGTGTAGCGATTGGGTCCATGGCCAAGTAAGAGCCTTGATCCGTTTGCTGTACGGATTCAGTAATTTTCTTCTCCAAATTCGGACCAACGGTAACCACTCGTAATGATTGACCGCCTGATACATACTGCTGGGTGATTTGGCGAGATAGAGCCTGGCGCACATATTCGGTTAGAACATCTGGGTCCTTCGTATAAGCCGAATAATCAGCAAGTGTTTCAAAAATAGTAATGAGATCGCGTATGGAGATTTTTTCCTTAAGCAACTTACATAATACCTTCTGTAAATCTCCAAGAGATAATTGACCAGGAATCAAATCATCCACAAGCGCCGGATAACTTTCCTTCACATTATCAACTAATGTCTTCGTTTCTTGTCTTCCGATTAACTCGTGAGCATGCTTCTTGATCACTTCCGTTAAATGTGTCGCAACAACGGATGGCGGATCAACGACCGTATAACCCGATAATTCCGCTCGTTCCTTCGTAGCCTCATCGATCCATAAAGCTGGAAGTTGGAATGCTGGTTCAAGCGTTTCTATACCAATGATCGAATCATCATCAATACCAGGACTCATAGCCAAATAATGATTTAGTAATAATTCACCACGAGCAATCAAATTTCCTTTAATTTTAATGACATATTCGTTCGGTTTTAGTTGAATATTGTCGCGAATTCGGATAACAGGTACAACAATCCCCATTTCTAACGCACATTGTCTCCGAATCATAATGATCCGATCGAGTAAATCTCCACCTTGACCAGCATCCGCAAGCGGAATTAATCCATATCCAAACTCGAATTCGATAGGATCAACATTTAGGAGACTGATAACACTTTCTGGACTTCTAACCTCTTCAATCTGTGATTCTTCTTCTTGCTGTTCATCTTGAAGCTGTTTGCGATTAAGCGTTTGTTGCATCTTATAAGCACCATAGGTGATCACCCCAGAAAGTAGAAAACTAGGAATGTTGGGGATTGGTGTTGCTACTGCAAGTAAGAAGATTGTACCTGCTACGATATATAATAGCTTAGGATAGGAGAATAGCTGCTCGGTGATGTCAGATGCCAGATTCCCGTCGGAAGCGGCCCGTGTTACGATCAAGCCTGTTGCAGTTGAGATTAATAGTGCAGGTATCTGACTGACTAATCCATCACCAATCGTTAAGATTGAATAGGTTTCCATCGCTTCTTGAAATCCCATTCCATGAATAGTAACGCCAATAATTAATCCACCCATGATATTGATTAATAGAATGATGATACCCGCAATTGCATCACCCTTAACAAATTTCGTAGCTCCATCCATGGATCCATAGAAATCAGCTTCTCGTTCGATCTTGCGCCTGCGATCTCTCGCTTGTACATCATTAATCATTCCAGCGTTCAAATCCGCATCAATACTCATCTGCTTACCGGGCATAGCATCTAAGGTAAATCGTGCTGCTACCTCTGCTACACGCTCCGAACCTTTTGTAATTACGATAAATTGAACGACGACTAGAATTAAGAACACAACAAAGCCGACGGCAATTTGACCGCCAGCTACGAAATTCCCAAAGGTTTCTACGACCGCCCCTGCTTCTGCCTTAGCAAGAATATTCCTAGTTGTGGAGACATTCAATGCGAGGCGGAATAATGTGGTGATTAATAGTAATGAAGGAAAGATTGAGAATTCTAGTGCGTTTTGTGTGTTCATCGAGACTAGGATAATGATTAAAGCCATCGAAATATTGATCATAAGAAGAAAGTCCATCACATGTATATTGACTGGTACAATCATCATCAAGACTATCCCAATAATGCCGATAAGTATAACGAGATCTTTGGCTTTCATCTTGATGACCTCCTTCTGGAAATTAAACGGTCGTGACTAACAAGGGTGATTAATTGTAAGTCGATCCGTATCGAGTAGCTCTTCTGGAAATTAAATGGTAATTATGCTTTCCGTTTAAGTCGATAAACATAGGCTAATACTTCTGCCACTGCTTGGAACAAATCACTTGGGACCGTTTGGCCAATCTCTACCTGGGCATATAAAGCTCTTGCTAAAGGCTTATTCTCCATCAGAGTAATGTTATTAGCAGCGGCCACTTCTTTGATCTTCAATGCGATATAATCCTGTCCTTTGGCAATCACAACCGGGGATTCCATTTCTTTGGCGTCATACCGCAGTGCGACAGCATAATGAGTTGGATTTGTAATGACAACATCTGCTTTGGGAACATCCTGCATCATACGTTGAAGTGCCATCCGTCTTTGCTTTTCACGGATCTTACCTTTAATCAGCGGATCCCCTTCTGACTTTTTATATTCATCCTTAATGTCCTGTTTCGACATTTTTAGGTTTTTTTCGTAATCATATTTTTGATACATATAATCGAATAGTGCAAGTGCAACGAGGATACCGCCTATTTTCAGTCCAAGTATCATGGCGATTTTGGCAGTAAAAGTAAAGATACCTTCTAATGGTAATTTGGATAAGGCCAAGAATGAATCCTTCTCGGCAATAATTGTCGAATAACATACAAAGGCTACGATCGTCAATTTTAGAAGCGACTTTAAAAACTCAACTAATGAACGTAACGAGAAAATTCTCTTGGCCCCTGCAATTGGATTAAGTTTACTAAACTTCATCATCAGAGGATCACCTGTTAAGAGAAATCCGATTTGCAGGTAATTTCCTAATATAGCAATAATGACAGTCCCCACTAGAATAGGTAAGAGAAGGAAGAAACCATTCAGCAATAAATCACCAAATATTACAGTAACATTATCCACAGATATATCCCATAACATATATTCATTGAATGAGACGGTGAATAGTCGATACATTCGATCTTTGAAGTAACTGCCAAACATGTATAGAAATAAAAAAGAAAAGAATAGAATAAAAGCACCAGGTAATTCTTGACTCTTGGCGACCTGACCTTTTTTTCTCTCGTCCGCTTTTTTCTTGGGAGTAGCTTGCTCCGTCTTCTCTTGAGCGAATAATTGCAGGTCCACTCTTAATCTTAGAACGGTCAACCGCATCCCCCCATTCTTCAGTCAGTAGCAATAGCATTCATTAATTGTTGAAGTGCATCAAGCATCGTAGTAAACAAATCATTGAATAAATAGAGCAAACTTGGAACAATTAGAATAAGTAAGATGAAACCAACAGCAATCTTAATCGGTAACCCAACCACGAACACATTAAATTGTGGTACGGTTCTAGCAAGTACACCTAAAGCAACATCTACTAGGAATAATGTGGCTACCATTGGTGCTGCTAACTGGAAGGCTAAGTAGAACATCTCAACAAAAGAATCGATCATAAAGGAAGATATGGTTCCATCGGCAATCTTAGCAAAAATCCGATTATCCATTGGCACCCATTCATAGCTCTTCATGATGGACAATAATAAATAATGATGGCCGTTAACGGATAGAAATAATAATGTGGCGATGAAAAATTTAAAATTACCCATAATCGGACTTTGCGCGCCTGTCATTGGATCTATCACATTCACAATACCAAAGCCCATCTGAATATCAATGAAGGATCCTGCAACCTGTACGACAGTGAATATTAGGTATGCTGTAAATCCGAGCATTAAACCGATTAGGATTTCCCTCACAATCAATAGAATGTATTCACCATTCATGATGAGTGTATCCTGTGTACCCATAGCTGCCGTTATCAAGAGGCTAATAAAGACGGCTAAGCCAATCTTGAATGAATTGGGCATATTTCGGAATGAATAAATTGGAGCTACAACAAAAAACGCTGTAATTCGACAAAAAATCAGCAAAAAAGAGGGAAGTAACTGAGCGATAAGTTGCATCAATTCACAGCCCTATCCGATGTATTTGTAAAGATTATTCAGAATATTAAAGGTGAAGTCAACTAGAGATGTAAGAATCCAAGGACCGAATAGGAGCATCGCTACAAGGACACCTACAATCTTCGGTACGAAGGCCAACGTCTGCTCTTGAATCTGAGTTGTCGCTTGGAATATACTGACCAACAAACCAATAACCAAACCTGTTAGGAGCATGGGTGCACTTGCCTTAAGTACTAAATATACCGCTTGACCTGCTAATTGGATAATAAATTCAGCACTCACTCACGTAAAACCTCCCTATCCCGTGTCAGGTGCCATAGCTTAGTAATAATGACTTGACTACAAGATACCAACCATCCACAAGAATGAATAGTAATATTTTGAAAGGGAGAGAAATCATCACGGGCGGTAACATCATCATCCCCATCGCCATTAATACACTGGATACAACCATATCTATTACAAGGAATGGTATAAAGATCATAAACCCCATCTGAAAAGCAGTTTTAAGCTCGCTAATCGCATAAGCTGGAACGAGAGTAGTCAATGGAATATCCGCATAGCCTGTTGGTCTCTCTGCCTTAGAATAATTCAGAAAGAGCAGTAAGTCCTTCTCACGCGTATGCTTAGCCATAAATTCCTTCATCGGCAGTATAGATAAATCAATAGCTTGTTGCTGCTCTATCTCACCTGTCAAGTAAGGCTGTAAAGCCGTTTCATTGATCTCAGTTATTGTAGGTGCCATGATGAACAAGGTCATGAATAAAGCGAGTCCAACTAATACCTGATTAGGTGGCATCTGTTGAGTAGCTAAAGCCGTTCTGACAAAACCAAGTACAATAATAATCCTAGTAAATGAAGTCATTAGAATAACAATAGAAGGTGCCAGGCTCAATAAGGTGAGCAGTACTAATATTGTTATCGTGTTACCTACATCGCCAGGTTCGTCTGATGTAGGAATTCCCGGAAGTTCTAATGTGTCGGCGAAAGCTTGACTACTAAATGAGATGAGCGCAACAACAATCAGTAAGAGCATTATCATTAGTTTAAGTCTGCTCATGATTTGTCCTCATCTGACTTATTGTCGTCTTCCAGTATTTCCTTAAGTTTTTGTCTACGCTCAGATACTTGTTGCATCTTATTATAAAAAATTTCTTGGAAGCTTGAAGCTGCAGATGGGTCATTATCATCTAAGGGTAATGACTTCTCTCTTCTAAAATTTAATGATTTGCTTACATAAGCAAGAATGCCTTTACCGGACAAAGATGGAGCTGAGTTTAATGATTGAAAGATTGCATCAATCTCCTCTTGCTCATCAATTTTATCCAGAAGTGAAATATTCTCACCTACACCAACTACATAGAGTGAATTACCAACTTTGACCATTTGAACAGATTTATTCTGACCTAATCCTACTCCACCCATATGCCTGATCGAGCGTGATGCGAACCATGAATTATTCTTATGTGCTAGAAATCGAATAAGTAGAATGATTAGCCCTATTATAAGGATAAGTACAATAATAACTGTAACGATATTGCCTATATTCGGGGGAGAATCTAAACCAAGATCATCAACCGTATTATCCGTTGATTCTGCATGAACAACACCAGATGCTGATAGCCAGAGCAGCACGATGGGTATAAAAACCTTCGTTAACCTAGGCCTGGTAAACATCAGCGCCATTCCTTTCATTGATGATTCCTTACTGTCCAAGAGTTTTCTTGATGGCTTCAATAACACGATCTGCTTGGAAGGGTTTCACGATGAAATCCTTGGCACCTGCTTGAATGGCATCGATAACCATTGCTTGTTGCCCCATCGCAGAGCACATGATTACCTTGGAATTACCATCGAATTTCTTAATTTCCTTCAAAGCTGTAATACCATCCATCTCAGGCATCGTGATATCCATAGTTACAAGATCAGGCTTTAAATCCTTGTATTTTTCTATAGCTTGAGATCCGTCGTTTGCTTCCCCGACTACTTCAAAGCCATTCTTGGATAGGATATCCTTAATCATCATTCTCATAAAAGCTGCATCGTCTACGATTAAAATCCTGTTGCCCATGAGCTAAATCCCCCTAAAGTTTTGTGAAAATAAATGACTTGCGAAGTATGGTAATACGATCAAAACTACTTCGTAAGCATGTACTTAGTTTTGTAAAAATAGTTATTGAATTTTCTGCATGCGATCCCATTGACTAACGATGTCGGTCACACGGACACCAAAGTTCTCATCGATAACAACAACCTCGCCCTTAGCGATTAGCTTGTTATTAACTAGAATATCTACAGGTTCCCCAGCTAGCTTGTCCAATTCCACAATGGAGCCTTGCGAGAGTTCCAAGATATCCTTGATCACCTTCTGTGTTCGACCTAATTCGACAGTCACCCTTAGTGGTATGTCCAAGAGAAGGTTGAGATTAGTATGATCAACATTCATATTGGATTGAGCAGGGAAACCACTGAATTGGACATTCTGCACGTTTATATTTCGATTCGGCATCGAATGCCCAAAATCCTGCATGGGTGGCATCATTGGTTGCTGGTATGGATTGGGCTGCTGCTGATAAGCGGCAGGTTGTTGTATGTAAGCTTGCTGTTGATATTCCATTGGCGGCTGTTGGTAAGGCGCTTGTGCGACCGCTGCAGGAGCTTCTGGTGCCATTGGAGGAGCTTGTTGGTATTGTGGCTGCGGTGTTCTCATTGGAGGAGCCACAGCAGCTGCAGGTTGCTCTGACATCCCACTCTCGCCCATTAATGAAGATACCATCTCTCTGGCAAACTGAACAGGCAATAACTGCATAATGCTAGAATCTATTAAATCGCCTACCAATAATCGGAATGATACCTTAATGAAGACATCTTCCATTGGTATACTACTAGCACCTTCACCCGTGGTCATGTCGAAGACATCAATTCCAGGTGGTGAGATATTAACAAATCTGTTAAATATCGTAGACATCGATGTAGCCGATGACCCCATCATCTGATTCATTGCTTCTTGCACTGCACTCAGATGAATTTCGTTCATCTCACCCTCAGGATTCTTGCCATCTCCACCAAGCATTAAATCCGCAATAATCTGTGCGTCTGTCGTCCTTATGACGAGCAGATTTAACCCTTGGAAGCCATCGACGTAATTAACACTTATGGCAACATGAGGTCGTGGAAATTCAGTTTCCAACGAAAGTCTAGAGATGATAGAAACCTTAGGGGTGGTAATATCTACCTTCTGTACCAATAGAGTAGATAAAGCAGTAGCCGCACTTCCAAATGTAATGTTACCTATTTCGCCTAGGGCATCTTGTTCCATCGGAGTTAGGTATTCATTAATATCAGGTTCTAAAGCCATGCTATAGGGTTCATCTTCTGTAGTCTGACGCAATAACGCATCGATCTCTTCTTGTGATAAGTAATCCTTATTCCCGCTCATGATCTTCCACTCCTTCTGCTACGATTTCAGAAATTTGGATAGCCATTCTACCCTTAATTGCTCCTGGATTACCCATATATTTTAATTTATCACCAACTTTGATCTGTAATCCATCTGATGTAGCTTTATTTAGTGTAATAACATCACCTATCGACAAATTCAGTAATTCCTGTACCGAGATACTGGAATTTCCAAGTTCTGCCACAATCGGAAGCTTGGCTTTATTCACACGAAGTTGGAGTATTTCGATTTCTTCGGGCGCTCGACTCTTCTTCTGTGATACAAACCAATGATGAACAGATAACCTTGGCATAATAGGTTCAAGTACGACGTGAGGAATACATAAATTGATCATCCCCGTTGTTTCACCGATTTTGGTGCTCATCGATATTAATGCGATCGTTTCATTCGGGGAAACGAGTTGTAAAAATTGCGGGTTTGTTTCTAATGCTACTAATTGTGGAGTCAAATCAACTACAGACTTCCAAGCTTCCTGGAAGCTTTCAAAGGTCCGACTGAAAATTCGCTCCATCACAACGGTTTCGATTTCTGTCAGGTTATTAATCTTAGATGGTGATGTACCTACACCACCCAGTAATCGATCTAACATCGCATAAGCAACATTAGGGTGAACCTCGAGCACCATTCGCCCTTCGAGCGGTTCCGCTTCGAATACATTCAGTATCGTCATCTTCGGAACAGATCGAATGAACTCATCATAAGGGAGTTGGTCAACGCTTACAACGCTTATTTGTACAAAGGTTCGAAGTTGTGCAGAGAAATAGGTCGTTAAGTACCGTGCGAAATTCTCGTGAACACGAGTTAAACTTCTAATATGGTCTTTAGAGAAACGTACAGCTCTCTTAAAATCGTAGGAGCGCACTTTCTTCGTGCTTTCCTCTTTCTTCAGTTCTTCCGCATCCATTTCACCGGAGGAAAGCGCTGCTAAGAGGGCGTCGATCTCATTCTGAGATAATACATCTACCAATGGGGTCACCCCTTTAACTAATTCCTGATGAAATTATGAAAGAACTTTATTGGTAATGTTGACTTGTCTGACTTTCCCTTTATCAAGCACTTGATTAATCTTATTAAGTAGTGTGGAGCTAATATAGTCGAGCCCAGTACTACCTTGCGCTTGTTCAACAGTTAGGTCAGATAAAGTTTGTGTGATAATGGCTTTAATCTTAAAGTCTAATAATACGAATTCTTCTTTGGCACTCTCCGTACTTAGTTCAAAGGTAAAGCTAATTTTGATAAATTCCCCAGAAGGAAGATTCGTCAGAATATCATCCATATCGACAGAGAGTTTTTTCGTTTCTGCTGCTGTCAACTTAACGCCCTCTACCTGCTCTACACTTTGCCTAGCCTGATTACTTGGATCCCCAGCGGAGTCTTTAAAAAGGTAATTCCATAGTAGGAATGCAGCGAATACAATGAGCGTAATTACGACAAAAATCATGATGACCCATGGTAGCATTTTCTTGAACACCAGTCATTCCTCCGGTTCTTCCTGACTATTTGATTTAATCGCTAGGCGAATAGACCCTATAGCACTCATATATGTTTTCACTAAGATTACCACATCTTGTGCCTTTTCGAGAACCATAAATTTTTTTCCTGTCGTAAGTGTGATTATTGTGTCGGGTGTTTGTTCTATCGTCTCGATTAGAATAGCATTCACAAGAATGGGTGAACCATTAAGTCGAGTGACTCGAATCATATGCTTCATCTCCAATCTCATTTCATAGAAGATCATCTAGAGGAGCGATATGCTCCCCTAGCTACTAATGATCCTCGATTCATTTATACTAGTAAGATTAACGCTTCAGATTAACGACTTCTTGAAGAATTTCGTCAGAAGTTGTAATAATCCTTGAATTGGCTTGGAATCCTCTTTGTGCAACAATCATCTCGGTAAACTCAACAGTTAAGTCTACATTAGACATTTCTAATTGACCTGCAACGATTGAACCCGTACCCGTTTCTAAGTCGTTTGCCAAACCAAGCTCAAACACACCATCTGGCATTGCATTTGGTGTAACCTGATACATATTACCGCCTAACTTTTCTAAACCAGCAGGGTTCGTAATTTTTACAACACCAACGAAGATTCCGGATGCCTCTGAGGTTCCATCAGAATTAACGACAATGATTTCACCACTCTGAGATATGGAGAACGCTTTTACTTCCTCATCAAGTACAATTGGCTCCCCTTCAGAGCTAATAACTAGCATACCATCTCCATTAACGAGTTGACGATTTGCGTCTGGTGTGAAATTTCCTGCTCTCGTTAAGAAAGCAACCTCTTGATCAGCGGATGCCTTTACTGCGAAGAAACCATCACCATTAATCCGTAAATCTGTTGGTACATTTGTCGTCATTGCACTACCTGGTGTATGGACAGTATCAATAGCGCTAATAGATACACCCAAGCCTACTTGCTGAGCATTGGCACCACCACGGCCATCTACCGGTGCAGTAACTCCTGCTATCGTCTGACTAAGAATATCCTTGAACATAACACGTCCTGCTTTGAACCCGACTGTATTAACGTTCGCAATATTATTACCGATAACATCTAGTTTAATTTGAAATCCTCTCATACCGGATATTCCTGAATATAATGATCTTAACATATTTTAAGCTCCTCCTAGTTTATGTAGCCTAATGATGATGATTCGCTGCTTCAGTCGGTCCACAGCGTGAGGCTTCCATAATACGGGCCAGCCTCTCATATACAATTCCCTATGAGATAATTACCGCACTATCAATTTGTGTGAATACATTATCCTTCATCTGATTACCGTCTATGGCAGTAACCACTGTTCTATTCTTAATGTTCACAATAAGCGCAACATCTTGAATAAGGATAAGTGATTCCTTTGATCCCTTTGCAGCTGCTTTATCAATCGCGGTTTCCAGCTTATTCATCTGTTCTGCACCAAACCGAATTCCTCGTTGCTCAAGACGAACTTCAGCGTGATTACTGAATTTAACAATCGTCCCTTCGAGAATATTCTGAAACGATTTCTGACCAATTGGAACCGAGACTTGTACTGATGATGTTGATTTACGACCTAATTGTCCTGGTGGTGCAATATGGGGGAATAGTTGACCGGCTCTTATTGGATCTGCCATTATACAGGGTCTCCATTCTCATTATTACTCTCAGTGACGTCATTACCCTCAGTTGGTGTTTCATTCTTCACCGTAAGGATTCTGCCCATTGAGATCTCTTCACCATTAACAACTGCGAAAGATTCGCCGCTTTTCACCGATATAGAATCTACAACGCCATTCTTTATAATACCGGTTGAGCCATCGGCAGATGCTGTTTCCCATTCGATTGATTTGCCGATCAATGTTGTTGTGAAGCCTAATGAATTCTTAAGTTCATTTAATTCCTTGGACATATTCATCAACTGTTCGACAGAGGTGAATTGTGCCATCTGGGCGATAAACTCTTTATCTTCTAGTGGCTTCGTCGGATCTTGATTTTTAATCTGGGCTACTAGAATTTTCAAAAATTCATCTTTACCTAGAGTATTCTCTTGACCTGATTTAGCAGTGCTTTTATTATCTGCAGAGTAATAAGGCCATATATTGGTTGTACCTTTCACATAATCCGCCATATTCCTATCACCCTCCTAAGCTGTGGCATTGAATGTATTCCCATAGGCTAATCGATTCATTCGTACAGCTTGATCCATCTCAATTGAGAAATCAGCTCCGAATTGATCATAGTCCTTAGCATTTTTCTTCCCATTCTGAGCAAAATGCTGAGAAGTTTGCTGGTGTCTCTGATCTTGGAACAAACTGGATGCTAGATTGTTCTGCTGTTCAACATTTAACTTATCTACTTGTAATCCTTGTTGCTGTAATGATGCCCTAAGTTGTGGAAGCTGTAATTCTAGCAAATCTCGTGCATGAGCAGATTCCGCCATAAAATGTGCTGTAATCTGACCATTAATCACAGAAATCTTTACATCTACTTGTCCAAGATGTTCCGGAACAAGAGAAATCTTAGCTTCAGAACTTCCATTCAACTGATTTATGCTCATATTCTTCACGATAAAGCGAGTCATCTCTTCGGCAAACGCTTGAGCTGAAACTGAAGGAACAATAAGTTTGGCATCAGAAGACGTAGAAGCTAGTTTTGGTGAGCCGGAAATCTGTGCAAGTGTCAACAACGTATCGTCTTGCTCAATAGCGCTTGTGTCGACTGTCATTGCTGATGCATCACTCACAACTGTCGTTTCTACCGTAGCCGTAATGTTAGGACTAATAGAAGCCAAACGTTGTAAAAGCTGTGATTGAGTACCTTTGGGCTGTTGTTGATTCAGAGTTTCTCCCGAAGTATGAGAGGATGTGGAACTCTCAGATAATTGAATATTGCTAAAGCTTGTACTTGCAGGTTTGTCCGACTTCGCTCCTTCCAACTTCGTAGCTTCAACCACAGTTGTAGCAGTAGTAGTAGCAGTTGTTGTTGTTGTTGTTGTTGTTGTTGTTGTTAGAGCAGGGACAGATTCTGTTGACTTAGTCGTTGTCACTTGCACGTCTGAATTCACTTGTGGAACAATCGGATTCATTGAATTAATTACAACATTATTATTAGGAACTGTTGTAAGAGCCGGGAACGATTCCGATAGTTTTACTGTTATCTTCTTCAGTTCTGAACCTAATTGTTGAACGATCGGATGAGTTGGATTACTCGCAAGCATCCCGAGATAACGATTTAGTACCGCAACAAAATCTTCACTAGGAGCTGATTCTAGTGGTATTGGCTGAGCTACCGTTGCCGATACGTCTTGAATCTTAACCGTGACGACAGTACTGTTCTGTTGCTGATTCAAGATCTGTTCAACATTAGCCATCCAATTCTGAAGCTCTGGTTGACCCATTAGGCTCTTTAGTTGTTCAGGATTCATGGATTGAATGACTTGAATTAGAGCCTGAACAGTTCCCTTGATATCTTCAGAAGAAGGCTGTGATGAGATCAGATTTACAATAGCGGATGGTAGAATAGCAGCGACCATTGAAGCTGCTGCATCTGTTGAAACCTCCATTTGTTCTCCGCTAGCTTGTTCTCCTGCAGCTTGCCCTTCTATGACCTTAATCAACGCTTCAACGAAGGTACCTGACTTTGCTTCACCACTTGTGGAAGTAGTAGCTGTAGTAGTGGAAGTCGTGTTACTTGTTGCTGACGATGCTTTGGAAGAAGGTGTTTGAACTTGTACATTGGGCATAACCATATTTTTCACCTCCTCTCAAGTATATATATAAGCGTTATTTGCCTAATTTATTCGCGAGTGCCGCGGCATCCCCAGGAGATATCGTAGCGATTGCTGCAAGAATATTGGATCTTGATGTATTATCCATCGCATTGAGTAGTGTGACTACTTTTGTACTATTCGTCTTATTCAACTGAAGTAGGATATCCGCCGCACTAGCTACCGTCATTGCCGAGAAGGTTTGTGCAAGCTCCGCATTCGTTAACTTCGTCGTCGCTTCAGGATCCTCTTTAGCTGTCTTCTCATCTCTAGCAATTCTGGACCGTTCCTCCCAATCTTTGCGAGTCAATTCATTCACATCTTTCAATTGAATCGACGCATCGGCTGCCGTTTTGGGATTCATCTTCTCTAGAACACGGCCTTGTTCATCTGAGCTCATCTCATATAAGACTAATACCAGTTCAGGCATTGTTAAATTCTCAAGGATCGGTGCAGATTTACTCGTAGTCATACCCGCATACATGGCGGCAAGACTCTTTAATTGTTTGCGGTATTCCTCACTATTCGTTGCAATTGATTCTTGCTCAAGTACGAGCTTCTCAACGCTTGCTTCTAATTGGGCAATTTGTTCATCTCGACTTTTCAAATCGCCCTCTAATTTCAAGATCTGAGTATCTTTCTCTGTAGAATTCGCTGATAAGTCTTCAATTTGTTGATCTAATTGTATGGATTCATTGGCAGGATTGCTTATTCCAGTGTCTGTTATTTGCTCGTCAGGCACTATATTATTTATTATCGGAATATTCCTTCCAATACTGTATACAACATTTTTAACATCATAATCGAACAAAGTAAGAAGAACACCAGTTAGAATAGCAGTGAACAAGATTGGAAGTAATAAAATATAAATAAATCTCTCCAACGAGCCATAAGATGATTTCTCACCGTCAGTGTCCATCGCCATTGCTATCTCCCCCTCTCTATCTCAGAAAAATCATTTGGTCGTATGTCTGCTTGACGCCATCTCGTCCATATCCTGTTGATCCTTCTTCAATGACGTTGCTGTAAATAAATTGAATGCTTTTTCCCTAGCTTTCATCCAAACTTTCTCATCTACAGATCGGTCCATCAACAAAGATTGTTTGCCTTGGACATTAACCCGAGCGTCCTGAACCTCCGCCTGCTTGCGTTCTATCCTTTTTTCCAAATGAGTAATGTATCCTTGGATAAATTGAATATCTACAATTGAAATGGGCGTTTCCGCGCTGCGACTTAGTTGAGCCTGATGTTTAGCAATTTCGTCAAACAGCTCCAAAAGGAATTGTTCTTCATCTCTGAGCTTACTAAGCGCTTGAGATAATAGCCATTCAGCTTGCGTTTTTTCATTACCTTTGAGATCAACGATTTTCTGTAGTGGAAAACGAAATTTCATGGCCAGTTCAACTCCCTACGAAGGTTATAATTAGTTAGAGAAAATCTCGATAAGTTTTGACTGTGCTTCTGCAAGTCCGACTTTCTCGGTTGTCCTCTGCTTCGTATAATTCCAGATAGTCTGAATATAGGAAATGGATTGGTCAATTTCGGGATTAGATCCACGTTGATAAGCACCAATGTTAATCAGGTCCTCGGATTCCCGATAAATCGTAAGCATTCGTTTGAGCTGATCGGCAGCCTCTTCCTGCTCCTCTGAGATAATTTCTTTCATAACACGACTTACACTAGCTAGTACATCGATAGCGGGATAATGACCTTTGTTGGCGAGAGCACGGTCAAGCACGATATGCCCATCAAGTATTCCCCGAACGGCATCGGCAATGGGTTCATTCATATCATCACCATCAACGAGCACGGTATAGAAAGCCGTTATGGACCCCTTAGTAGCGGTCCCCGCTCTTTCTAGCAACTTGGGTAGATTGGCGAATACAGATGGCGTATACCCACGTGTAGCGGGTGGTTCCCCAATGGCCAAGCCAACCTCTCTCATCGCCATCGCATAGCGAGTAACAGAATCCATCATCATCATGACATTGAGACCTTTATCACGGAAAAATTCCGCAATTGCAGTGGCAATAAGTGCCCCCTTAATTCGAATCAATGCGGGTTGATCTGAAGTAGCCACGATGACAACCGACCGAGCTAACCCCTCAGGACCAAGATCACGCTCAATAAAGTCGAGTACCTCTCTACCCCGTTCTCCAATCAATGCGATCACATTCACATCCGCTGAAGTGTTCCTAGCAACCATCCCCAGTAACGTACTCTTGCCTACACCCGATCCAGCAAAAATACCGACACGCTGCCCTTTACCAATCGTGAGCAGTCCATCAATACAACGGATCCCTACGCTAATGGGTTCTAGAACTCTAGGTCTACGAAGTGGATTACTCGGAACATTATGTGTCGAGTATTCCGTCATCTTCGATGGTAGTAAACTCTCATCAAGCGGTTCACCTAATCCATTGAGCACCTTACCCAACAACTCAAATCCAACCTTAACGGTTAATGGTTTACCCGTTGCAACAACTTCACAGCCAGGACTAATTGAATGTAATTCACCTAATGGCATCAGAATAACCCGATTATCTCGAAATCCAACAACTTCAGCGATAATCGGTTTGGCACTCCTCGAAGTATAGATATGGCATACCTCTCCGACACCAGCTTCAGGGCCTTCAGATTCAATGGTTAATCCGATAACCTGGGTTACTTTTCCGTTAATGCGGATCGGATCAATTCTGGAAATTTGATCTAGATATTTGGCGGAATCCAATGTTGTGTGATTACTCAACAGATTCATCTCCTCGTCTAGCGATATCCAGTAATGCCTGTTTGATTTCCGTTAATTGCGTCTCAACTCTAGCATCAATCGTGCCGAATGAAGTTTTAATCACACATCCAGCATCCTTAATAGAAGCATCTGGATATATATGTAATTCAACTTGTGGATCAATCGAATACGTCAATTCCTCGCGAACGCTTTGGATGTAAGCAAATTGAGCGGGAGCAACACAAATCGCAATCGTTCCCTTTTCACTACTACGTTGTAAAGCTTGTTTCACCATATCAATAATCCAGTCCGTGGACTGATCAAGTTTCTTAGTAATAATCTTCTCAGCAATACCACAGCTCATCTCGAGAAGGAAAATTTCAGCATCGAGTATAGTCTTACGACTCGTCTCATAGGATTGCTCTAATATATTCTGAGCCTCTATTATCATACCTGTGTAACTTTCATTCACTTTCAATTCAGCTGTAACCGTACCCTCTTCAAAGCCAGTTTGATAACCGCTCTGGCGAGATTGCTCGATCGTCTCTAAATCCTGTTGCCGACGTTCTTCCCACCAGGCATCTATTTCTATTAAAGCCTGCCCTTTCAATTGCTCTGCCTCATTCTTAGCTTGAATAATCATTTGTTCTGCTGCTAATTCAGCTGCTTGAATGATTTGATCTCGTAACATCTGAGCTTCTTCCAGTTCAATGGATATTTGATGTTGGGATACTTGATTCTCTTCGGTAGATTCTTCAATCACCTTATGAATGTTCTGCTTGAACTTGTTCGCTTCGAGCGTCTTAAAGTTATCTTGTGACAAATAGAAGTTTGATTTGATGAGATTAGACAATAATATCATCTCCTCCGCCACGGGCGATGATAATTTCTCCAGCTTCCTCTAATCTACGAATAGTAGCAACAATACGAGTTTGGGCTTCCTCGACATCTCTTAGACGAACAGGGCCCATATATTCCATCTCTTCTTTGAATGTATCTGCCATCCGCTTCGACATATTGCGGAATATGGAATCGCGTACTTCTTCACTGGCCACCTTAAGCGCCAATTGAAGATCCGCATTCTCAATATCGCGAATAATCCGTTGAATAGAGCGATTATCCAAGTTGACAATGTCTTCGAAGACGAACATTCTCTTCTTGATTTCTTCAGCAAGTTCGGGATCTTGAATTTCTAGAGAATCCAGAATCGTTCTCTCTGTACCACGATCGACGCCATTAAGGATCTGCACGATGGCTTCGATACCACCTGCATTCGTATAATCTTGCGTAGATGTAGAAGAAAGCTTCTGCTCCAGAATTCGTTCTACTTGATTGATGACCTCTGGCGAAGTACTATCCATCAGTGCAATACGTTTAGCCACATCAGCTTGTTTATCCTGAGGGAGTGACGATAGTATCACGGCCGCTTGATCGGATTGCAAATAAGATAAAACCAACGCAATCGTCTGAGAATTCTCATTCTGAATAAAGTTCAGAATTTGTGCAGGATCTGCTTTTCTCGCGAAGTCGAAAGGTCTTACCTGGAGTGTTGCCGTTAATTTATTGAGAATGTCGATTGCTTTCTGTGAACCCAAGGCTCTTTCGAGAATATCCTTGGCATATGTAATACCACCCTGAGAGATATACTCTTGAGCCATACAAATTTCATGGAATTCAGCTAGAATCTCTTCTTTCTCTGTGCTATCGATTCTTCGAACATTAGCAATCTCTAATGTTAATTGTTCAATCTCTTCATCTCTAAGATGCTTGAATATTTGTGCGGACACCTCTGGTCCAAGTGCTACGAGAAGGATTGCAGCCTTTTGGCGTCCGGACAATAGCTGATGATGAACTCTTGCCATATGACCCCTCCTATCCTGAAAAATACTGTGTGTCAAACCTAAAGTTTTGCGTAGCAAAACTACTTCGTAAGCATATGCTTAGTTTTTTTCAGACCACACTATGTGGAGATGGTCCTTCTGCCTTTTATTATTCGTCAGCTAGCCATGTGCGCAATAAGTTGACAAACTCTTCTGGTTTTTTCTTCGCTAAAGATTCTAACTGCTTCTTCACTTGATTATCGTTATTCACTGTATCTAAATCCATAGTAGGAAACTCTTGCATTCTAAGTGGTAAGGCTAATTCTTCCTCTTCGACTTCTTGTTTTCTTCTGCGGAATACTAAGAGAGTTCCCACAATTACAACAGCAAGAGCAATTGCACCTAGACCATAGAACAATCCACTGGAGAGGAAAGAACCATTAGTATCCGTGGTGACACCATCAAACGAATGACCCCAGACATATACCTTTTTCGCCAACTCTTCTTCTGTATAAATTTTTCCTGAATCAGCCAAGGAAGCAGAAACAATATTCGTAAGAATTTGTTGGATGGCATCTTTGGTATCTTGAGTTAATGAATTGATATCGTTCTTATCAGGAGGCTCAACAGCCACGTTAATCGTTAAGTCTTTGATCTGATAGGGTGAGCTTACAATTTCATTGCTAATCCGATTCACATCATAATTGATTTTCTCAGAAAGCTTCTCTGATTCTACTGGACCGGATAAATCTCCACTTGGATACCCAGGGACATCCCCTACTCCTGTACCAGGTACACCACCTGAGCTAGCTCCTGTGCTGGAATAAGATTCTTGAATTTTCTCAAGACTGATCTCAATTCCCTTCTGGTCTTCAACATTCGGTGCAGTTACTAATTGCTCTGTGCTATTCTTCTTATCAAAATTCAAGCTAGAGATAACACTTACAACAACTTTATCTGCTTGAAATATACTTCTTAATAAATTTTGCACATTCCGTTGTACATCATTCTCGAACTGCTTTCGGATCATAAATTGCTGTGCAACAATGGCCGAAGAATTACCCACACCACCGCCAAGCTCTTCCGACGGTAGAAGTTCCCCTTGCTGGTCAGAAATTGTAATATTCGCAAGATCCATTTTCGGAAGTGAATGGGTAATAAAGTTATAGAAGGTATCGATCATTTCTTGTTCTGGGTGAAAACCATTCTTGAAAGTGATGAGTGCAGATGCAGATGAGCTTTCAGTATCTTCAGACAAGAACACACTGTCTTCAGGAACATGAATAACAACTTTCGATTTGCTGACTCCATCCATTCCGTTGATTAATTGTTGGATTTCTCCAGCAATTGCATCTACCTTCAGGATTCCAAATTCATTATCAGTCATACCGAAGCTGGATAAATTTTGCTTGAAAATCCCATAACCAAGTGACCCATTTTTCATTAGTCCCTGAGATTCAATATCGATCTTTACTTGAGTCGCTTGAGTGGTAGGTACTCCGATGCTTCTACCATCTGCGCTAAATTCATAGGGTATACCTTGTTCAGTTAAATAGGTTGATATCGCTGCAGCATCGCCCGAATCCAAATCAGTAAATGCATTTGAATATTCAGTTCTAGAAAAACTGTATGTAGTTAAGATAAGTGCTATTATCAACCCAACAACGGATGAAATGACAACTATTTTCTGAATTCTACTCGTTTGCTTCCAGTACTGAACTATCACTTCTCTGTACCGGGTTAATCTCTCATTCACATTGTCACCCCACCCAAAAGAAGATTATTCACAGAGTCTCTATTATGTAAATGCACATGAAGAAATAGACTCAGATCTGCTGCGTTGTCTAGATTTGAGTTCTCATGATTTCTTGATAAGCTTCTATGACTTTATTGCGCACCTGAACGGTTAGTTGTAAGTTAAGTGCAGATTTCTCTGCTGCAACTAACAATTTATGAACATCAGGTAGTTCGCCAGCAGCAAACATATTATTCAATTGCTCTACTTCCTGCTGATCTCCGCCAATTTTGGCTAGTGCATCATTCAACATTGAATTAAATTGTTCACCAAGATTTACTCCACCCGTTTTAGATGCTGTAGTAATAGGATTCACACTAGAAGTACCAATAATTTTATCGATCACTATTAACCCCACCCATCTCTAGAATGTTATCTTCCAATTTCTAATGCCTTCATGAACATAGCTTTTGAAGCATTCAAAGCAGTGATATTAGCCTCATAGGAACGAGTTGCTGATATCATATCGACCATTTCCTTCGCTATATCTACATTCGGTAACAGCACGTAGCCATTCTCATCAGCATCAGGATGTGTTGGATTATAAACTTGCTTGAAAGGAGTGCGATCACCTGTAATCTTCGAGATTTTCACACCTTCACCTGTGTTGTCATTCATCGCGTTATTCAATGTTTGTTGGAAGCTAGACATACTCTTAGGCTCCATGACTACCAATTTCCGTTGGTAGGGAACCCATTTGCCATTCACGAGTTGACCTCTTGTAACGTCTGCATTCGCAATATTAGAAGCAATGACATCCATTCGTAGACGCTGAGCTGTTAACGCCGAGGAGCTAATGTCAATACTGTTCGTTAGTCTCATCCGTCATCACCCTTTTCCATCAATTGCGGTTCTGGTCATCTTAAATTCATAATTCATTTGTTGAATAAGCGTATTATAATACAACTGATTCTTAGCCATGAGTGACATCTCAGAATCGATATCAACATTGTTAAAGTTATTATTCATAGATGTCGTCTGATCTACCGTAATCTGGGCTCTTATCGGTTGTTCATGAGTTGAGCCCCCAATTCTGATGTGCCTAGGATCCGTTCTATTCCCCACAAAGGAAGATTTAGTCGTTTGCAACTCTTGCTTCAAGTATTGTTCGAACCTTACCTCAGATCTCTTGTAATGCGGTGTATCCACATTAGCAATATTATTACTAATAACGTTCTGTCTTAAGATACTCGCATCCAATGCACGACTAATCCGATCAATAGTTTGATTGTTCGATAACATGAAAAACGACACCTTCTTTCTAAAGGCAGCTTAATGCATTCATTATTCAACAAATAGTGAGCAATATCCTCTTTTTTCAGGAAAAAATTATTCATAATTTCCAATAAAATTGTCGAAATTGATTTTATACTCTTGATTTGACATCCGTCTTAAGGAATTCATCCATCAATCGGTCGTTTAATATTTTGATATATGTTCCTTTCATTCCAAGAGAACGGGTTTCTACGACACCCGCACTTTCAAGCTTTCGTAATGCATTCACGATAACTGACCTTGTGATTCCTGCTCGATCTGCTATTTTGCTAGCAACCAAGAGACCTTCTCGTTCTTTAAGCTCCTCTAATATATGCTCAACCGCTTCAAGTTCGCTGAATGATAACGAATTCATTGCGACTTGCACTGCAGCTTTACTACGTGCTTCTATCTCACTCTCATCGACATGACCGCGCAGAATTTCCATACCAACAATTGTAGCGCCATACTCTCCAAGAATAATATCATCCTCAGAGAAAGAAAGACCATTCCTAGATAATATCAATGTACCTATCCGCTCAACCCCGCCAATAATCGGAACAATAGCTAATTGTTCAAAACCAAATAACTTATTGATCTGTTCGACAATATGTAATTGATTAGAAGTCCCGCTCGAATTCGTGACGGTTTCCATAACCGAGAATAATAAACTATTATAATCGGTTGGAATACGTTTCTCTGCTAATATTACTGAATGAGGGGCTCCTGTTTCTGACTGATCAAGAAGACCATATCCTAGCAGCTTACCTCTTCGACTAATAACAAAGCTATTCGAATGAATCGTACTTACCAATACTTCAGCCATCTCTATAAAACTTACGGCATGCCCAGCTGTTCTTTGTAACAGTCGATTGAGCGCACGTGATTTGTCAATTAATTTCATCTTCATTGCCCCTCCAATTATCAACCACCTGATTTACAGAGCTTACTCTTACAAAATATATTGACTTAAATCACGGTTTTGGGCGATCTCACTTAATTTCTCTAACACATACTCGGGTGTAACAACGAATGAATCCAGTTGAAGATCAGGTGCTTCGAAGCTCAAATCCTCTAATAATTTCTCGAGCATCGTGTGCAATCTTCTAGCCCCAATATTCTCCGTATTCTGATTAACATCAGCTGCAAGCCGAGCAATTTCACGAATGGCTTCCGTGGTGAATGTGATTTCTATTCCCTCTGTTGCAAGTAAAGCGGTGTATTGCTTCGTAAGTGAGTTCTGAGGCTCTGTTAGTATGGATATAAAATCGTCCGAGGACAAGTTTGTTAGCTCAACACGAATTGGGAAACGTCCTTGTAGCTCAGGTATTAAGTCGGAAGGCTTCGAAATATGAAAAGCACCTGCTGCGATGAAGAGGACATAGTCCGTTTTTACTGGTCCGTATTTGGTCATAACGGTTGAGCCTTCAACGATCGGCAAGATATCCCTCTGTACGCCTTCTCGAGATACATCAGGTCCAGATGAGCCACGAGAGGAGTTCGCAATCTTATCAATTTCATCAATGAAAATAATGCCGTCCTGCTCTGCTCTACGTACAGACTCCTGAATGAGGTCGTCCATATCGATCAGCTTCTGCGCCTCTTCATGGAATAATGCTTTACGGGCCTCTGAGATCGGTAGCTTTCGCTTCTTCGTCTTGCGAGGAAAGAAATTTCCGAAGAACTCCTGCATATTCAAACCAATTTGTTCATTTCCTTGGCCCGAGAACATGTCTAACATCGAGTTACTGTTATCCTCTACTTCAATTTCGATGATGTGGGTTTCTAATTCGCCTTTAGCTAGCTTCTCACGAACAGCTTGACGCTCTTCATCTAACCCACTATTGTCACTTGGTCCCTCTTCATCTTCATCTTGTGATTGGGAGCCAAAGATCATCTCTAATGGATTCTTCGATGGTTTGTGCTTGCGTGTTGAGGGTACAAGAATCGTAACGATGCGATCCACGGCCATCAATTCGGCACGCTCTTTAACCGTTTCGGTCTTCTCAGCTTTGACCATACGAATAGCGGTTTCTACTAAATCTCGAACCATGGATTCAACATCTCGCCCAACATACCCAATCTCTGTAAATTTAGTCGCTTCAATCTTAATGAAAGGAGCATTCACCAGCTTAGCAAGCCTACGGGCAATTTCTGTCTTACCTACACCCGTTGGTCCGATCATAAGAATATTCTTAGGAACGATTTCATCCCTAATCGATTCGGCCAATTTACTTCTACGATAACGATTACGCAGTGCTACCGCCACAGATTTCTTCGCTTTATTCTGCCCTACAATATATAGATCCAGCTCCTCAACAATCTGTCTAGGAGTCATCGCTTCTCGATTCATAGTTATACCCCCTAAATTTCTTCGACAATGATATTGTCATTCGTGAACACACATATCTCTGAAGCGATATGGAGTGCGGCATGTGCCATTTCTTTAGCTTCCATATGAGGTGCATGGCGATGGAGCGCTCTTGCTGCCGATAGTGCAAAGCTACCGCCCGAACCTATCGCAAGAATTCCATCATCAGGTTCAATAACTTCTCCATTACCAGATAGCAACAAGAGTGAGGTACTATCCATAACGATCAACATTGCCTCCAAGCGACGAAGCACTCGATCTGAACGCCAATCCTTAGCTAATTCGACGGCTGCTCGCTGTAGATTGCCATTATGCTCTTCCAGCTTATTCTCGAATTTCTCGAACAAAGTAATCGCGTCCGCGACCGATCCGGCGAAACCGGCGATAACCTGGCCTTTATATAATCTCCTTACCTTCTTGGCGTGATGCTTCATCACCATACTATTACCGAAAGTGACTTGACCATCACCTGCAATTGCACCCTTACCGTTATGGCGTATACCACATATGGTCGTAGCATGAAAAGTCATGTCCATCTTGAAACCCCCTAGATAAGAATGTAGAACAATACGAAAACTAAGCTCGTGGATGAGCCCGATTATATATAGTTTGAAGATGATCCTTCGTAATGTGCGTGTATATTTGAGTTGTTGAAAGGTTAACGTGACCGAGTAATTCTTGAACCGTTCTTAGATCAGCTCCAGCTTCAAGCATATGTGTTGCAAAAGAATGCCTGAGTGTATGTGGACTGATACTCATAGATCTGGAAAGATGTGCGACATATTTGTCTACAATTCGTCGTACGCTTCGGTCCGTTAATCGGCCACCTCTCGCATTAAGGAATAACGCTTGCATGGTCTGGTCGCTACAAACCTGACTACGACCGTCTTGCATATAATGCTTCAATGCAACAATGGCATGATCTCCAAGGGGAACATAACGTTCCTTGGCCCCTTTACCGAATACGAGAGCCACACCCAACTCAGTGTCTATCGATGATACATTCAACCCCACTAGCTCACTAACTCGCATACCGCTCGCATATAGTGACTCTAATATAGCAAGATCTCTTTGACCAAGAGATGAGGTTACATCCGGTAATCGTAGTAGTTCTTCCATCTCTTCTAAATACATAAACTTGGGTAGCTTCTTATCTAACTTAGGTGTGCGAATGGAGTGGAATGGGCTGGCTTGAATGTGTTCTTCTCGAAGCAAATAGGCGTATAAGCTGCGAAGAGCAGACAATTTCCTGGTCACGCTTCGCCTTGCATATTCATTCTTCTGTAGCTCGGCGAGGTAGGACCTAACCATCAAGTAGGTAACCTCAGGGTAAGAATGTATATGCTCGCGCTTAAGAAAAGACACAAACTGATCGATATCCTTCATATAATTACTTATTGTATGTGGTGATGCATTCTTCTCCACTAATAAATAATCGAGAAATTGATCCTTTAGCTTCTCCATACGTTCACCAGCCTCAAAAACATGTTAATCGTACCACAGGATTACATTTATTGACAAGTGACCATAGTGCTATCATTCCGGAAATTCTGAATTTCTTGGATAGCTCGTTCCGCCAATTTCTCATACCGTTCTTTCTTACTCCGAATTCGAACCGTAAAAGCAGGTAACAAGCCAAAATTAGCATTCATAGGTTGAAAATGTCGGAAATCCGCTGTCGTTATATAGTTGGCCATACTGCCAAGCACCGTCTCGATGGGGAACACCAAACAATCTTCACCACGCGCCAACCGTCCGGCATTCATACCAGCAATCAGCCCCGATGCTGCTGATTCAACATAACCTTCTACACCTGTCATCTGACCTGCAATAAATAATGTTGATCTATTCTTATATTGATAAGTAGGTTGCAACAAGCTTGGTGAATTTATGAATGTATTCCGATGCATAACACCATACCGTACGATTTCAGCGTTCTCCAAACCAGGGATTAGACCAAGTACACGTTTCTGTTCTGGCCACTTCAGATGAGTTTGGAATCCTACTAAATTATATAGCGTTCCTGCTGTATTATCCTGTCTTAATTGCACCACAGCATGCGGTTTCTTGCCTGTGCGAGGATCGATCAGACCCACAGGCTTCATCGGTCCGAAAAGTACCGTCTGTTTGCCCCTTGAAGCCATAACCTCAACAGGCATACAGCCCTCGAAGTAAACTTCCTTCTCAAATTCCTTCAATGGTGCAGTTTCGGCTGTAATGAGGGCTTCATAGAATACTTCAAATTGTTGCTCATCCATCGGACAGTTAATATAGGCAGCGTCACCCTTATCGTAGCGTGAAGCCATATATACCTTATCCATATCGATTGAATCCTTCTCGACAATCGGAGCCGCAGCATCATAGAAGTACAAATATTCCTCACCGAATAAGGCTTGTAATTGTGCCGAGAAGTCTGGAGAGGTTAGCGGTCCTGTCGCAACGACAACGATTCCATCCGGAATATGGGTGAGTTCCTCATTTCGCACTTCAATCAGCGGATGATTCCGGAGTGTTGAAGTGATTTCTCCTGAGAATCCATCTCGATCAACAGCTAATGCACCTCCAGCAGGGACAGCATGTTGGTCCGCGCATTGCAAGATCAGCGAATCCATCACACGCATCTCTTCCTTTAGAACCCCAACCGCATTCGTCAATCCATTCGACCGAAGTGAATTACTGCATACCAATTCAGCAAATTTGTCGGTATGATGCGCAGGCGTTTTCCTAACCGGACGCATTTCATATAAAGTTACCGGAACACCTTGTCGGGCTATCTGCCAAGCTGCTTCACTGCCAGCAAGCCCTGCTCCGATGACTGTAACTCTTTGTTGTTCCGACAAAGGGGGTTCCCTCCTATTCCTCGTTACTATCCTCAAGTTCTTCCTTATGATCACATTGTGTGCAACGAAGCTCGCCACCATTACGGCTCTTCTTCTCTATCATGAGGGAAGCGCAAACCGGGCATGGCTTGATCGATGGCTTATCCCATGATACAAAGTCGCATTCGGGATACGTGTTACAGCCATAGAATATACGACCCTTTTTACTTCTACGCTCAATAATCTGTCCAGTATGACATTTCGAACAAACGATACCAATATCTTTAACAATCGGCTTCGTATTGCGACAATCTGGGAATCCGGAACACGCTAGAAATTTACCGAACCTGCCCATCTTGTATACAAAATGATTCCCACACTTCTCACATATCTCGTCGGAAACCTCATCTTTAATTTCAATTTCTTTCATTTCTTCTTCAGCAAATTCAAGCCGTTGCTCGAATGACTTGTAGAATTCCTCTAGTACATCTACCCAGTTCTCAGTACCCTCTTCTACCTGATCGAGACTACCTTCCATCTTCGCTGTAAATTCCGAATTAAGAATCTCAGGGAAGAATTCCTCCATAAGCTGGATAACGAGCTCGCCTAATTCAGTTGGGAAGAATTTCTTCTCCTCAAGCGCAACATAACCCCTCTTCTGTACTGTTTCAAGGGTAGGTGCGTATGTGCTCGGCCGACCAATTCCTAATTCTTCCAGAGCTCTTACGAGTCTCGCTTCTGTATATCGGGGTGGAGGTTGGGTGAAATGTTGCTTCGGATCCATCCCCAGAAACTTAGGTTGATCACCGGTTTTTAATTTCGGAAGCATCTTGTCTTCTTCTTGTGTACCTTCATCGTCACCTTCGATATATACCTTCATAAAGCCAGCAAATTTAACTGTCGACCCATTAGCGCGGAACAAATACTCTCCGACTTGGATGTCTGCAGTAACTGTATCTAGTATGGCTGATGACATCTGACATGCTAATGTTCGATCCCATATTAACTTATATAATCGGTGCTGATCACGAGATAGGAAGCTCTTCATTAATTCCGGTGAACGTGTGACCGAAGTAGGACGAATCGCTTCATGTGCATCTTGCGCATTGACCGCTTTCTTCGTATAATTCCTAGCAGCCTCTGGGATGAAATCGGGTCCATACTTCGCCGCAATAAATTCACGCGTTTCTTCCTGGGCTGTGGGAGAGAGTCGAGTTGAGTCTGTTCTCATGTAAGTAATAAGTCCGACCGTACCTTCTTTACCTAATTCCACACCCTCGTATAATTGTTGGGCGATCTGCATGGTCTTGGAGGCGCGGAAATTTAACTTTCTAGCTGCTTCTTGCTGCAGAGAGCTCGTTATGAATGGAGGCGAAGGGTGTCGTAATCGTTCCTTCTCTCTAACGTCTGACACCTTATATTTGGCTTTATCAATGGCCTGAAGTATCGTATTCACTTCAGATTCATTCGTAAGTTCAATCTTCTCGCCGCTACGCCCATAGAATTTAGCATCAAACTCGGAGGTTTGAATACCTAACTTCGCTGTGATCGTCCAATATTCTTCAGCTATGAACGCCTTGATCTCATTCTCTCGGTCCATGATTAGCTTTACAGTTACAGACTGAACACGTCCAGCAGAAAGTCCTTTCTTGACCTTCTTCCAGAGCAACGGACTAATTTTATATCCAACAAGACGATCTAATATACGTCTAGCTTGTTGTGCAAATACGAGATCCATATTGATTTTTCTTGGCGTTTTGAAGGCATCCTTAACAGCTTGCTTCGTAATCTCATTGAATACGACTCGACATTCGAGATCTTCGCTAACATCCAAATATTTTGCAAGATGCCACGCGATCGCTTCACCCTCTCTGTCCGGGTCAGCTGCGAGAATGATACGATTTACTTTTTTGCTGGCATCCTTAAGTTCTTTCAGTATACTTCCCTTACCGCGAATCGTAATATACTTGGGCTCAAACCCGTTCTTTACTTCCACGCCAATCTGGCTCTTAGGTAAGTCGCGAATATGACCCATAGAAGCTTTGACAATATATTTACTACCTAGATATTTCCCGATGGTTTTGGCTTTCGACGGTGATTCCACGATAACAAGAGTATCGGCCACAGGTTTGCCCCCTTCCGTATTCAATATAAAAGGATATACGATGAACCGAATTGTTGTTCGATCTTCTTTTTCATAAGTAAAGATATCAGAACTGAATGGAAATGTCCAAAGTCAAATCCACTTTCTTCAATTAAGACATCTATATTAATCGGTTCATCACTCATAAATTGTATAAGATGTAACTCATCTTCAGTCAGTTCCTCCTCCATTCTCATAGCTGGCAAATAGCGACTATTATCGGCTTGAACTAGCTTTCTTCCTCTAAAGTCGGCAATGATCTCATCCGTTGAGGTCAGTATCCGGCTACCATCCTTAATCAGTTCGTGAGTCCCACGACTCTTAGGTGAGGAGATCGGGCCCGGGACAGCGTATACCTCGCGACCATATTCGAGTGAGCGTTCAGCGGTTATTAATGACCCACTCTTACTATCGGCCTCCACCACGATCAAACCCGAGCTCATTCCAGCAATAATTCGATTGCGTAATGGGAATAATCCGGGAGCACTTCTCGTACCTAGGGGGAATTCAGATATTACTGCACCTTCGCTAGCAATTCGCTTCATTAGTTTCTCGTTTTCTTTCGGATAAGCTTCATTTAATGAGGTTCCTAATATAGCGATGGTTTTCCCTTCCCCGGCTAATGCGCCCAAATGGGACTCGCTATCGATACCTCTTGCAAGACCGCTGATCACACATATGCCTGCTTCGGATAATTCCTTCGCAAACTGAAAGGCTACACGCTTCCCATACGTAGTAGGCATCCGCGTACCAACCATCCCCATCATTGGAGATTTGCATAATTTAATATCACCATTCACATAGAGAATCCATGGAGGTTGAGGTGTTTCGTGCATAAGAAGTGGATAATCATCATCAAAGAAGGTTACTATTTGATAATTGGACTTCCGATAGAGCTCATATCTTTGTTCAATATAATGCTGTGTGCACGCTTGGTGAATCAGATTCACTTTGTTCGCTTGAACTTTCATCTGCAAGAAATCTGCTGCTTCCATCTGGGGTAGTTGGGTTAAATCCTCACATTTCGAAACCAAATTCAAGATGGTAAGCCAGCCTATCCCTGGTGTCTCGTGTAAACCGAATAAAATGTCTTGTTTGTTCATAATTGACCTCCTAAAAGTGATACCCAATCGGGCTCAATCTTGCTCGCAACATAGTAGAGCGTCTTGGACGCTCTATTCAGTGCCAATCAGTATGTTTGTTAGCTATTGCGCGTTTGTTTTGACAACTTATGTCGTAAAAAAACCTTCCACTCCCGTTAAGGAATGAAAGGTTGCTTACCTATTCATGGTTTGTTGTATGAAGTTGTTCGGATTAAACTATTGCTTAATCGTGATACATTTCTCTAACATACCGAGCTCTTCTAGCACAGCAGCAAGCGTTGAACCCATCTCTGAAGGAGTTGGTGCTACACGGATACCGCATTGCTGCAAGACAGATACCTTCTCGGCTGCTGTACCTTTACCACCCGAGATAATCGCTCCGGCATGACCCATACGTTTACCAGCAGGTGCTGTTTGTCCACCAATAAAGCCAACAACAGGCTTCGTCATATGAGCCTTCACCCACATCGCTGCATCTTCCTCAGCTGTACCGCCAATCTCACCGATCATGATCACCGCATACGTATCCGGATCATTATTGAATTGCTCTAGCATATCAATAAATTCAGATCCCTTTACCGGATCTCCGCCGATACCTACAGCT
Source organism: Paenibacillaceae bacterium (assembly GCA_040880185.1). GTDB lineage: Bacteria > Bacillota > Bacilli > Paenibacillales > UBA4045 > UBA4045. The sequence goes on along the minus strand of JBBDIY010000078.1, from coordinate 2,165 downwards.
GTAGATTGACCAATACCTCTAGCTGTTAGCTGATGAACCGCTTCATAAGTTAGAGTTCCACTTCGAGAGATAACACCAACATGTCCAGGTGTGTGGATGTATCCAGGCATAATACCAATCTTACATTCTCCAGGAGTTATAACACCTGGACAGTTCGGCCCGATTAAGACGGTACGTTTACCTTCCATATAACGTTTAACATTCACCATGTCTAACACAGGAATGCCTTCAGTTATACAGATAACTAAATCCAAATCCGCATCTACTGCTTCCATGATCGCATCTGCAGCGAATGCAGGCGGTACATAGATAACAGATGAATTAGCTCCGGTCTTAGCTTTCGCTTCTACAACCGTATTGAATACCGGTAGCTTAACTGCAGTTCCGTTCTCCAATTGGATGTCAACGGTTGTGCCACCTTTACCGGGTGTTACTCCGCCAACCATCTGCGTGCCGTAATCAAGAGCTCCCTTAGCATGGAACAAACCCGTTGCGCCAGTAATCCCTTGGGTAATTACTTTTGTATTCTTATTAACTAATATACTCATTGAATGAAATACCTCCTAATCCATAAAAGTCACTGAAAAAAAACACGAGTCACAAACTATTTTACAAGAGCAACAATTTTCTGAGCGCCATCTGCCATCGAATCTGCTGATACGATATTAAGTCCTGATTCATTCAGCAGCTTCTTACCTAAGTCGACATTCGTTCCTTCTAAGCGGACGACCAATGGACGATCTAGATTAACTTGCTTGGCTGCTTCAAGTACACCTTGTGCGATTACATCACATTTCATAATACCACCGAATATATTGACGAAGATCCCCTTAACGCTTGGATCGGATAGAATGATTTTGAATGCGCCAGTAACTTTCTCTGCTGTCGCTCCGCCCCCTACATCTAGGAAGTTGGCCGGTTCGCCGCCATAATACTTAATAATATCCATCGTCGCCATAGCGAGACCAGCTCCATTGACCATACACCCGATGTTACCATCAAGTGCAATATAGCTAAGATCAAATTTCGATGCTTCAATTTCCTTCTCATCTTCTTCACTCAAATCACGAAGAGCCAGAATGTCCTTGTGACGGAATAAAGCATTAGAATCGAAGTTCATCTTCGCATCAAGCGCCATAACATCCCCACTACCAGTTACAACCAACGGGTTGATCTCAGCAATGGAACAATCTTTATCAACGAAAGCTTTGTACAAAGACAACATAAATTGAACGGTCTTGTTGACCAATTCAGTTGGAATTTTAATCGCATAAGCTAGCTTGCGAGCTTGATAGGCTTGCATGCCGACTGCAGGATCAATAACTTCCTTAAAAATCTTCTCAGGTGAATGTTCAGCAACCTCTTCGATGTCCATGCCGCCTTCTTCAGACGCCATCATAACGACACAACCTGTTGCACGGTCTACAACAACACCAACATAATATTCCTTCTTGATGTCACAACCTTGCTCGATCAGCAAGCGTTTTACCTCTTTACCTTCTGGGCCGGTTTGGTGTGTAACTAATACTTTACCAAGAATTTCTGTTGCGTATGTACGAACTTCATCCAGGCTCTTGGCTACTTTCACGCCACCTGCCTTACCTCGTCCACCTGCGTGTATTTGCGCTTTTACTACGACAACCGATGTTCCTAATTGTTGGGCAGCTTCAATAGCTTCCTCTACAGTGAATGCTACCTTACCTTCAGGCACCTTCACACCATACTGCTTCAAGAGTTCTTTCCCTTGATATTCATGGATGTTCATAGCTTCAATCCTCCTATTCTGAAAAATACTCTGTGCCAAACGATGTGTATTTTTCAAGCCCACACAGGTGTGGTGGCTATTCTGAAAAATACTCTGTGCCAAACGATGTGTATTTTTCAAGCCCACACAGTGTGGTGGCTATTCTGAAAAATACTCTGTGCCAAACGATGTGTATTTTTCAAGCCCACACAGTGTGGTGGCTATTCTGAAAAATACTCAAAACAACGCGATTTCATCGCTTTCTCTAAAACTTTCCGAGGTCCCAGTAAAACCCTAACTATTATATCACTTCTTCTTGACGAATTCCTACTTTATTTTCAATAAAATTTCTTTTCTTATTCGACCTCGTTACTATTCACAGCCCCATAAAAAAAGACATGCAGAACAAGGCTAATTTCTA
>JBBDIY010000077.1:0-69101 GCA_040880185.1 Paenibacillaceae bacterium | reverse complement strand
GGACGATGCACTTCGTCAAGAGCATCTGATCTCGCGTCTACGCTCCGTTTCCTTTAATGATTATAAAGCACGGAAAGCGCAATGGGATCAACGCTTATCTGGTGTCATACTGCGCAGAAAATTTAATCGCAATACCGATACCTATCTAAAAGATTTGGAACAAAAGTGGGAACAGTTGAACTGCTAGTTAATCTTGCTGCCGTAGAAAAAAAAGAGAGGTCATCATGACCTCATGACCCTCTCTCTTGACCGAATGCCGCCTCTAAAGGTTCAATCGTTTCAATCTTCTCTTCAGCACCTGTGTCAGCATTTAAGAAGATACGGTAATGAGCCTCATGAATTGCGCCTGTAAATTCATAGCATAATACTTCCTGATTTAATTCATTCTCTATATATGACAAGTTACTGGTTAATTTGCGAAAGGCAGGGTTTAACAATTTGGATGCTTCCTCCAATGTCATCTTAGGAGTATCTAAGGTCTTCTTAGGGGATTCAAAAACATAATCTTGAGCTTGCAATCCAACAATATCGCCATTATCCATAGCAACCCTGACTGTTACCTTCTTAGGATAGTATACAATCCCATCTTCTTTAACAGCGAAGGTAATGCTCGTTACTTTATCATAATGATCATAATTTACAGGGGTCAATAACTTATAATTATTTTGCTGTAGATAGATCTCAGCCTTCTCCCTAGCTTGGTCCAAGGAAAGCATCTCTTGCTGCACCCCACGGGGATTGATATACCATAATAGCTTGCCACCTCGTTTGGTATAATCCATACTCAGAACGTTCCCATTCTTCTTCTCGACAGAAACACTATAAGAGTTATACTCTGTGCCTTTACCATTCTCTGTAACCAACCATTGATCTGGGGTCACATCCTTAATAAATGCCGACGCTTTTCGTCTGATCTTCTTCTCGTCCATTACAGGTCCCGATAATGCTTGAACACTTCGTTTCTCGTAAAGGCTTTGAACTGAAGGTCCCCATTCTACTTCACCATATCCGCTTACTTCTTTGTCCATAACCTTGAAACCATCAATAATTGAGTTATTCTTCATATTCTTATCTGAAGCGAGTGCAATTTCAACATCCATCCACCGTAAACTTTGATTCAGGACCTCAGTTTGGATCGAATCCAGTTGTTTAGATAGCTGCTTGGAACGCGAATAGAGTGTAATTAATGTTTTATTTTCCTTGTCTGAAAGAGGTTCCTTAGTCAAATCCCGAATGGATGTGCGATAAGAAAAATTTGCGATTTTATCGAGAAATTCTTCTGTCTCCGTGAAGGGTAATAGGGTTAGAGGTAGTTGACTAATCTGATTCTGTGCTTGACTCGTCATTCGCCATACTTGGATGAGTCGACGTTTCTGATAATCCTGAGAAGCTGATCTCACTGCTGTCGTCTTACCTAACTCCTGTTCGAGCTGTCCCATGTAATAAGAAAGATCATGAAATGCCCTTTGGTATTGATTCTCTGCTTTAATTAATATTGAATTTTTCTCTTGATGCTCTTGATAACCCCAAACTCCAGTTCCAATCAATGCGAGGGTGAGAATGGGCAACAGTATACCACTTAATCTTCGATACATTCTTATTCTCCTTCCACCAACAAGTAAACTCTAAGAATAGTCTCTGTTGATGGATGAGTGATTATTCATAACCTTTGACGAATGATTGGCATTCGATTTGCACGATTGACTTTGCGAATACCACGTACCCAGAGAATAAACATGAATGGAGCGATAAGCCATAACCAATAAGTATTAGCTTGTGCTAGAATGTAGTCGAATGATCCATGCCAGAAAATAGGTAGCAATAGTGCGTATGTGACGAATTTTCTTTCGTGCTCGGGAGAAGATTTAGCTTTACCCAAGTAATAACCCATAATAACTCCGAATAGAGCATGTCCTGAAACCGGTAGCATCGCTCTAAATAGTAATGTTGACATCGAAGGCTGATAAATCCAAGAGAATAATACATTCTCTAATGTTGCGAACCCTAATGAGACCGCAGTCGCATAGACGATACCGTCGTATGGTTGTTTGATCGATAAATTACGGAAGATTAAGAAATACACAAGAAACCACTTGATGAATTCCTCTATACCCGCTGAAATCCCAAACGCAAAGAGCAGTGGGTTTTCTCCTAAACCTAGGACGAATCCACGCTGCACTACCATCGTTGGGAATACGGTTAGAATACCAAGGACAAACATACGAGCGACCATTGAAATAGGTTCTGATTCGTAAAGGTCCTTCAGGTAAAAATAGGCCAGCAAAGCAATTCCAGGAGCTATGGCGGCCATGAGTAACGAGAAAGCCACTAGCTTTGAGCTCCTCTCAATCAAGGGTTAGAAATGTGCACATAGTATGTTTACGGCATTTTCAGCGATAACGATCTTCCCATACTCCTCAAGCACGGCTGGAGTAACGGACGTTGCATCTCCAAATTCAGATAGAACTGAAATCAATGTATTATAGTCCTTATCTTCCATCTCATTAGGTTCTAATTGCAAATACCACTTATCCTTATATGAGAACAATGCACCACCATGATCAGGAACATAGGGTTGAATGACCTTGGCGGCACGGAGCAAGTACTCGAAGTCAGTAAAAACAAAGGATATCAGATCGCTCTGTTCGAGCGTAACTTCCATTTCGTATACCTCTTCATCGCTATCGTACGTATCCGCATCAAGGTCTGCCCTAAGGTGCTGATGACTCATCTTACCCCGAGTAACGATGATGACCATTCCTTGCACTGGAAGTGCGAAAACTTCAACTGCTAAAGGACCCGTCGCATCAAATCCGAGCTCGGAATACGCTTGATCCATCATCTCACTGAATAAATCATGGACCTTTGGTATCTCGCGCCATATATCATCCTTCTGGATTCCACGTTCTACCAAATCGTCAAAAGTAAGGAAAATCCTTATCTTGTCGGGACTCAAACGTTCTATTTTCATGATAGGATCCTCCTCCACAACAACCGGTTATAACAGATTATGTCAGTCGATATGGCGTTGTGAACACATTTCGCCGTCACTATCATGTTACCATTTCGCGAATGCTATTGCACTACTAAATAAAGCAAATCATCATAAGAAAACCACCGCCCATAATATGGCGATGGTAATGTTTTACAATCCGTAAAATTAGTGTGTATCTGTCGATTTCTCAGGTGTCTTGTCATCCATTTCAGAATTCGTTTGTACAATCGAGGTCGTATCCCACATGTTCTTCGCAGATCGGACGAATTGTCCTGCCTTGTTGACAGCCTGATCCCAGTTGATTGCCGATGATAACATTGGACGATTGTTCTTTGAAAAATACATAGCAGCTGCTGCTCCAACCAATCCACCAACTAAAAATCCACTCATTCTCATTTGATATCGCTCCTTATAAGTTTGGATGGTTTATATTATGACAATATTTTTATTGATTTATACGAAATTTGATGTGTTATTATATATGATGAAGGAGATGACGTATGAAAAAACTCATCATTGTAGCCATCACAGTCTTAATCCTAATCTTAAATGGGTGCAGTACAGAGCAAACAAATCCGCCAAAAATCGTACAAAAAGATCAAGTTGAACCAAATCCACCTGAGGTAGTTACACCTGAGGTAATTACACCCGAAGTAGTTGAACCTGTTAAGACACCTCCACCCTCAGAACCCGAACCAATTGCACAAAATTATCACATGACGCCTAATTACTTCATTAAGCCTAATAATGAGCAAGATAACAAAAAGGTTGTTTTATTAACTTTCGATGATGGTCCAAAGGATGAACAGATGTTAACCAGTTTATTAGATACGTTGGATAAACATAAAGCAAAAGCTATTTTCTTCGTAAACGGCTATCGTGTTAAACAGAAGCCAGAATTACTGAAGCTTATTCATGAAAGAGACCAGATCATTGGCAATCATTCGTGGGATCATATTAATCTGAAGAAGGAAACACGGGAAAAGATTAATCAACAGATCGGTGATGTACAGACCATTGTGAAGGATTTAATTGGTGAGCCACCCTTATTCTTCCGTCCCCCCAATGGTGCTGGTAATGATGATGTTCATGCCAAAGTCAAGGAAGAAGGTATGCTATATATGACATGGTCGAATGGATCTCTCGACTGGGCAGATAATATTAAGAATCCCCAAGGTGTTATTGATTCAGTGATGGACCAACTATTGCCAGGTAGCAATATCCTTATGCATGAGCTAGCCTGGACGGTAGAAGCACTAGACGAATTGTTAACGAAGATTGAAGAGCAAGGCTATAGCTTTATTGATCCACGTGCGATCGAGCTTGAAGCTAGGTTATGAGTCATTTAATTGCATTTTCGCGCCCCAAACGGTTAATCCAATAACCAGTATCAAGAACAGTACAAACAATGTGTTATAGAATAGTCGTGTCAATTTGGGCCTATTCGAAGGAAAAATGTCTCGTCTTGGTGGGAGTGTACTATCATCAAGGGTCGCAATAAGCTCATCCTCACGGTAAAGCATAGGATGAGCTTCACCCTTGAGCTCTAGATGTAATTCGATTAACTCTGACAATTTCTTAGGGTCCTTCATCGTTTACTCACACTCCGCAAATGATATCCAAGCACAAAATCAATAATGAAATGGGCCATAATCGGCGTTATTAGTGTGCCAGTCTGCATGTAAATCCAGCCCAATCCATAGCTTATCGCAAAAACTAACGATGTCATTAACCAATGCTGCAAATAGCGGACATGAATAGCTGCGAACAGAACACTTGTCCAATATACACCAATCAAGCTCTGTATAGCCCCTCGGAACAATAATTCCTCACCTATCGACACCACTAGACAGATTATAATCAAGTGCCACAAGGAACGATTGGCGAAGATTTTCTCATTCATGCCCCCATCATCGGTCACATGCTTAGGAATCCAGCGTGCTAATATAAAATCGGAGAACAGAACAATGGCAGCGTACAGAATACCATAAGTGACAATGGTAACCCCGGCTCCATTATGGGCTGCGAACAGATTAACCGGTGTAATATGAAACCACCACATGAGTAGAAAAGCAAACATTAGGATCAGAGATTGGGTGAAATATAAATTAATCAGTAATGTTCGTTCATCGATTAGTTGGATATTCACTTTTCTGAATTTGATGTTTTTCCATTTAATGTGCTTCATTGCGTTCAATACTCCATTCGACATATTCCCTTTTTTGACAACATCGCCTATACTATGAACAACTGTTACGTAATTTGATCTGGGAGGTTAGTCCTTTTGAACAAGAAATTATCAAAAATGGATTATTTAATGACATTACTGTTTCTTTTCGTCATTATTGGTGCTCTTGCAGCATTCTTCTATGGAATAAAAGTAGGTAAAGACAAGACTACTATTAAATATGAGCTTTTAATCGCTGAAAAACAAGAGATGGCTAAAGAACTTACTGCCTACCATCAACAATACTTGGTTTCATTTTATCATACGATCTATTTACCATATCGAGATTTCGAGAAAAAATGGTTTGAACATCTTGATGCCATAGAATTAGGGAGTGAATCTGTCGACCCTCAAAGTGTGTTCAAGGAATTAAGTAAGCTTGCAGAAGAGAGATTCAATGACATTGAATCGATGTCTATGCCATCTACCTCACCTTTACTTCAAGAGGCACATAGTAAATATCTGAAGAGCTTAAAATTGTTCTCTGATGCTGCGAATGATTTCCGTTCAAAAGCAACGAATAAACAAGGCACCCAAATTATCGACATGGTGAATACTGATGTATTCTTCAAAGAAGCCAAGAACTTCGCCCTTTCCGCACAATCTGATTACTATATGTCTATTGTCAAATGGAATGAATCCATGAATTCTAAATTAGCAGGCATTGAATTGGCAAGTAAAAGTAATGTTACTCTCAATGAATGGGCGAAAATGAATTTGAACTTAAAGAACGTTTTCGTAGCCAATATCTTGAAAGAAACCAAATATTACACACTGTTCTATCCTCAGGATTTAACAATTAGAATTGATGAGATGATTGCAAATGGACAAGCTAAGAAGATGAAATTCACATCCATTGAACCCATGATTGAGATGCTTGTCGATACGAATGCAGTTAGAAGCGGCGATTATTTGAAGAAAAAACAAGTTTTCTACAAGAATGAAACATTACCGCAGCTGCCTTTTTTCTATGAATAAATTCATTTGACTAAAAAGCTCTTTATATTGAACAATAACGAAAATTCATCAAATGTTCAAGGAGAATCATTGCAATATGTAAGTGCTATGCTATAAAATGAGAACAGTTGTGTCAGTTCTGAACGGGATATATAAAACTGATAGAAACCAGTTGTAAGCAACTTACAGATAGGAGAGGTATACATGTTTAAAGTATTAGTATCAGATCCAATTAGTGATATGGGAATTCAACAGCTTTATGATGCTGCAGATATCACAGTAGATAGGAAACCAGGACTTACCGAAGAAGAATTGATTGCTATTATTGCCGACTATGATGCCCTACTCGTTCGTAGTCAAACGAAGGTTACAGCAGGCATTATGCAAGCTGGCAAGAAGCTCAAGGTCGTTGGACGAGCTGGTGTAGGTGTTGATAATATTGATTTAGAAGCAGCAACTCAGCTTGGTATCGTCGTAATTAATGCACCTGATGGTAACACGATTACAACGTGTGAGCATGCATTTGCCATGATGATGTCACTAGCTCGTCATATCCCACAAGCTCACAAGAAGACAACATCCGGTGAGTGGGATCGCAAATCCTTCCTTGGTGTTGAATTACGTAATAAAGTACTAGGTGTCATTGGTATGGGTCGTATTGGTAGCGAAGTAGCTAAGAGAGCTAAGGCATTTGGTATGGATGTTCTTGGTTATGACCCCTTCCTCACTGAAGATCGTGCTGAGAAGCTGGGAATCAAGTTAGGTTCAGTGAATGAAATTTCCGCCAAAGCTGATTTCATTACGCTACATACACCACTCACGAATGAAACGCATCATATGATAGCAAAACCACAATTTGAAATTATGAAAAAAGGCATGCGTATCATCAACTGTGCTCGTGGCGGTCTTGTTGATGAGTATGCACTCGTTGAAGCTATTGAAGAGGGTATTGTTGCAGGTGCTGCTTTTGACGTCTTTGAAGAAGAACCTCCTGCCGCAGACCATCCTTTTCTAACTAACTCCAAAGTGATCGTTACCCCTCATCTTGGCGCTTCAACGTTCGAAGCACAGGAGAATGTGGCCATAGACGTTTCTGAAGAAGTACTTCATATCCTACGCAATGAGCCGTTCAAGAACGCTGTTAACATGCCTCCAATTCCAGGAGATGTTCTTAATAAGCTTTTACCTTACTTCATGTTGGGTGAGAATATGGGTCGTTTCCTCGTGCAATTAACTGAAAGTCCTGTCGAGGAAATTAAAATTAACTATTCAGGTGAACTATCTGATGTGGATACGATGGCGCTTACCCGCAATATTGTCAAAGGTGTATTATCCTATCACCTGGGTTCAGAGCATGTGAATATGATCAACTCCCTTCACTTAGCTAAGCAACGTGATGTGAATGTTGTTGTACAGCAATCCCCACTCGCGAAGGGCTTCACTAACCTGGTTACACTTTCATTGAAAACGAAAAAAGATGTGCGCGTTATTGCCGGAACACTCCTCAACGGATATGGTCCACGTATTGTGCAAATCGATCAATACCCTGTAGATTTGGCTCCAGGCGGTAATATCATTCTGGTATCACATAATGACAAGCCCGGCATTATCGGTCGATTAGGTACTGTACTCGGTAACAATAATGTGAATATCGCAACCATGCAGGTAGGCCGTACAGATATCGGCGGTTCAGCAATCATGATTATTACTGTTGATAAGCAAGCTCCTAAAGAGGTTATTGATCAACTCGCTGCACTTCCTGAGATGATTAAGGTTAAGGAAGTTACTTTGTAGGATAATTGAGGCAGATTAAGAAAGAACCGCGGAAAAGCCATCCGCGGTTCTTTACTGTGCTAACCCATACTGTCTATGCTACCTTTATTTCCACGTGAAACAATATTTTCCAACATCATTCGCGATCAGTCGCCAAATATTCCATTAAACTACACTTTACTTTACCGGGAATTGCACTGTAAATGTCGTACCTTGCTTCACGATGCTCTGAACTTCAATCGTACCTCGATGAGCATCTACGATATTCTTAACGATAGCAAGTCCTAAGCCAGTGCCACCGCTACTTCCCCGAGTTCGTGCTTTATCAGCCTTATAGAAACGATCGAATATATATGGCAGGCTTGTCTCATCAATACCTTGACCTTGATCTTGAATGATGAGCTGCACGACCGATTTACTATCTATTTCAATGGTTTGGGCTTGTATCGAAATATGGGTTGCTTTCTTCGAATGCCGTACTGCGTTATCTAATAAATTCGTAAGTACCTGCTCGATCCGATCCTCATCTGCACTGTCAAGGATGAGCCGTTCCGAAGGATCATTAGGAGTTAGCTTAATGCCGCGTTCTTTGCAAAGCACTGAGAATTTTCTAACTACACGAGTGAGAATGTGCTGAACGTCTACACGCTCTCTCTTCAGGTCTAATCTCCCTGCTTCCATCTTCGCTAAATCCAACAAATCTCCAACGAGTCGACCCATTCTTAGTGACTCATCATGGATGACTTGAGCGAGTTCTTTTCTCTCTTCCGGTGTTCCTGCAATATCATCAAGAAGTGCTTCACTGTACCCTTGTAACATGGAAAGTGGTGTTCTAAGTTCATGCGACACATTCACAACAAAGTCTTTGCGGAGCTTCTCAAGCAAGAATTCCTCTGTCACATTCCTGAGCACTGCGACTGCACCACGGACGATACTGTTCGTATATAAAGGTGCCATTACCACAGACCATACACCACTATTCACGTGAAGCTTAGAGTTAATCTGAACTCCCTGCTCCTGAACGGCGTGATATACCGACATTAAGGGCTCTGGTATACGATCCTTGGGAATGGGTTGTTCCTCATCCCAACGTATATGACTCCACTCTTCAAGCAATAATCCACCATGTGGATTGGCAAGTATGACGGTACCCGCAGCATCAAAGGTTATAACTGCATCGGTCATACTTCGGATCACGCTTGACAGTCGATCTCTCTCCAAGCTCAGATCATGAATGGTTCCTTCAAGCTTCTCAGCCATAAAGTTCATAGTGTTCGATAATTGACCAATTTCATCAGAGGAATCTACAGGGACTCTTATACTGTAATCACCATGTGAGATGAGGTCCGCTGCTTTCTTCATATACATAAGCGGTTTAGTAATTCGAGTAGAAAGGAAGAAGGCAAAGAATGTGGTCAGCAAAAATCCAATAATCCCTGTGTAGACGAATAGCTTCTTCACATCATAGGAATTATTGAACGTCGCATCAATATATTCAAGTAGGAATGCACCAAGTACAATAAGTACAATTGCAACAAGTAGTATAATCGTCATCCATAGCTTGCCGACTACACTTTTCCAGAGTGCCATTTACTTCGCCACCTCTAGCTTATAACCAACACCCCACACTGTGGTAATCATCGTTGCTGCTTCAGAGGATACTTTATTCAGCTTTTCACGTAATCGCTTTACATGTGTGTCAACCGTTCGAAGATCACCGAAAAATTCATAATTCCATACATCCTTAAGAAGCTGCTCTCTGGAGAAAACCTTATCCGGCGATACGGCCAAATAATGTAACAGTTCATATTCCTTTGGAGTAAGTCCAACCTCTTGTCCTCCTGCTGTTACACGATGAGCATCATGCTCAATCATCAGATTCGGGAACACAATGTCATTGCCACTACCTGTTGTTGCCTTGGACAGGAATGCCGTGGCAGAGGAACGTCTAAGAATTGCCTTGACCCGGTAGATGACCTCTCGTGGGCTGAATGGCTTCACAACGTAATCATCAGCTCCAGCTTCGAAGCCTTGAACACGGTTGACTTCTTCCCCCTTAGCTGTAAGCATAATAACAGGAGTTGATTTCACTGCACGCAATCTCGTGCAAACCTCTGTGCCATCCATTCCTGGAAGCATTACATCAAGCAGAACTAAGGCGTAGTCATTATCCGTAGCCATAGTAAGCGCAGTTTCTCCATCCTCCGCTTCATCAATCTCATAGCCTTCCTTCTCTAAGTACATACGTAGAAGTCTACGAATACGCTCTTCATCATCCACAACTAGAATTCTTCGTGATATATCTTCCATTTGAAATCGCTCCCTTAGATCATTCTCATACATTGTTGTTTAGACACCCGCGTAAGAGTGTAAGCCAGCAACAATTAAATTAACACCGATAAGGGTGAACATCACTACAATGAAGCCCAATACCGATAACCATGATGATTTGTTCCCTTGCCAGCCGCGTGATAAACGCAAGTGAAGATAGACGGTATAGAAGAGGAATGTAATGAGCGCCCACGTTTCCTTCGGATCCCATCCCCAGAATCTTCCCCATGCTTCATGCGCCCATATCATAGCGAAGATTAGAGCCCCTAGCGCAAAGATTGGATATCCAATTGCTATAGCACGGTAGCTAATCTCATCTAAATCATCAGCATCGATGCCACCCATTGTTTTCTGTATAATAGCTCCTAGTGGTCTACGAACAATGAGTCGTAATATCCAGTAGAGAATCAATCCAGATAAGAGTGACCAGATGACGGTATTTAACTTCTTACCAGAATCAATACCTTTCATCCAGGATGGCGCAGATAGTAATGGTTGATCCATGCCAAGGAAGCTATCCATATGCACAACTTTACTATTAGCAGGTTGGACGAAAGCAGGTAAAGTATAGACGGTTGTCTTCGTAACCGGAACTAATTGTCCGCTCTGCTCATCCTTCTGTTGAACTTCTTGTGTGAACTCAGCAGAATAATCGGTTGACTTAAAGCCATTTGATACAAGAACAAAGCCAATGACTACAATAATAGCATATAACGTGAACTCAATTCCTCGGCTATCCTTACGGGATTCCTTGGTTTTGGAAGTATAATCGATTGTTCTTAACAAATACATGAGTCCTGCAGCAAAGCCAATGGCGAAGAAGGACTCTCCAAGTGCAGCGGTTGTAACATGAATATAAAGCCAATAACTTTTTAACGCCGGAATAAGCGGTTGAACTTCTTTCGGGAATACTGCAGCATAGGATATCAAGATGATGCTCACAGGCATTGCGAACAATCCGAGTGCAGATAACCGGTAAATCCAGAAGAGGATAATAAAAGCTGCAACTATAGCCATCGATAGGAAGGTCATGAATTCAAACATGTTAGATGTCGGAACGTGCCCAGCAGCGAGCCATCTCGTGATGAAATAAGTGATTTGCGATGCCAAGCCAATGACCGTCATGGTGACAGCCACTCTTCCCCATCGACGTACGTGTACAATCGGATCACGATTGCTCCACTTCTTACCTGCGATTGCAATCACATATACAATAAAAGAAATATTATACAAGATGAATGCCAAGAGTAGCGCATTCTCACTCCATTGTTCTAAACTCATGCTTGCTTCACCCCATTCTCCAATTGTTTCGGTTCTACAACAATTCCTGCTTTCCCAAGTATGACTGATAATTCCTTACGGATACCAAACCAATTTTTGCTCGTATGCGCACCTATGGTAATTTCATTCTCATCATCAATCCGAATCCAAATTCGACGATGTTGCCAGTAGATGCCCATGATAACACCGATCATGAATATAATTCCGCCGAAGAATATATAAGGTAGAGCACGATCCGTCCTAATATTCAGATAGCTCGTGAATCGGGATATGCTGACATCTTGCATCGAACCGACTCCAATATCAATCTTATCTACTATACCCGCATTCAGCTTATCTTGACTGAAGCGTTGCTTATCAACGTCTCTAGGGAAGTAAATGAATACTTCTCCATCCTCTGCCAAACCAGGTCCTTGGATAACGAAGATAAATGCAGGAGCCAGTGGTGATTTGGAATTCGTGAAGGGTACCCCTTTATCATTCAGCGCGAATTCGGGATAATAATCCTTCAGTGTCAACACATAAGGACCTTCCACGTAGGTTTCATCCGGTGTAATCGTATTAAGCTCGAATGGGCCATACGTTTGATTGCTCATCTTATCTGTTAATGATACATTAACCGCTCGTATCTGAATCGTTTGGCGGAAATCGAATTGATAGGCGAGCAAATCTTTATATTTTAACGGCTTATTCACTTCAATATTCTGTTGGTGAACTTGCTTCAGATCGGGTTTATCACTTGAGCAATCCGCCGTACATTCATATAGAATGGCTTTCGTCTGGAATAGCTTCGGAACAGCTCGACCTTGACCGCGGAATTCCTCTGGTAACTCTTCCTCTGTGTAATACTCTACGGTGAATTTCTCGTTCTCCAGATAATAGGGAGTATTCTCAATCTGAGTAGGCACTCCTTCTAGAAACCCGGTGTATTGATCCATAGACCATCCCGGTAAACCCCTCATTAAGACGGCCAACAGGAAAATAATAAGACCAATATGATTAATATACGGTCCCCAACGGCTAAATCGGTGCTTCTCTGCTAAGAGTGCAGTTCCATCTGAGTGGACACGGTATCCTCTTTTCTTCAGCAAAGGAACAAGCCCATCTATAAACGATACCGCTGTTATGCCTGTTGCCGGTAGTTGACCCTGATATACGACGCGCTGCCTAACAAGAAAGCTCATATGCTTACGGATCTGTTGTTTGCTCAGTGCACGATAAAGCGGCAGCACTCGATCCAGGCTACATATGATCAATGACGAACCAATCATGATGAGCAAGAGCTTGTACCACCATGAACCATATGTATCCGATAACCCAAGCAAGTAATAAAGCTTCCCAGAGAAGCCATAGGTTGCCTCATAATATACAGAGGGGTCTACATTCAGGAATGTATTCTCCTGTGGATATATGGTTCCCATGATGGAAGCACATAATGTTAAGAATATGAGAATAATCGCGACTTTCACTGAGGAGAAAAAACGCCAGACACGATCAATAAGAGCAGGATTCTCTCGTTGTGAACGGCGAGCAATTCCGTCGTATCTCATCTCTAGCGGTGCTGTTCCAAATTCGTCATCTAATGGTTTTCCGCAGGATTCACACAACACTGTTCCGACAGGGTTCTGATGTCCACATTCACATTTGGTATTGTGTAGCATGGATAATCTGCCTCCAATAAGGGCTTTAGTTCGATGTCATATCAGCCAATGTAGAGGATAAGAAAGGTTCATCCATCTCACCTTCGTATATCATCTCGATCTTCCCATTCTCGTTAATGAATACAGTCGTTGGATAATTCATGACACCGTATTCTCTTCGAACAACATCCTTGTCAAGAACAACTGGTAAAGTTAGCTTATATTGACGAATGAATGCCTTAATACTAACTAATGGATCGTTCTCATTAATGGCGAGAAACTGTACATTCTTATCCTTATACTTCTCATAATAATTCTGAATGAGCGGCATTTCACTTACACATGGTGGGCAGTAAGTACCCCAGAAATTCGCCACAACAATTTTCCCTTTATAGTTGGACAGTTGATACTGTTGATCATCTAGGCCTGGCAGCGAAAACTCGGGAGCTTTCGAACCCTCCTTAGGAATTGAATCATCACTAAATAAATTATCGGCAAGCGTAAAGCCGCCAACAATGAAGATTGCGATTAGTATGGTTACCTGCACCCATCGTTTGTATCTCTTATTCAAAGACATCACCTATCCTGTAGATAACAATTGTAAGGTAGTGATCAATCTCACTTGCATTCATTATAAATGATTACTCTTGCTATCCAAACATGGTAAATTGAAATTTATGTGTCTTTTGGAGATGAATAACCGGTATCCATCAAATCTTCGATCTCTTCAGGTGTCAATGGTCGAGATTTCCCGCGGGGAAGTCCTTGCAAGAATAAAGGGCCGAATTGCACTCTTCTCAGACGAGTGACCGGATAATTGATGGAATCGAACATTCTTCGAACCTGACGGTTACGACCCTCATGGATTGTGATCGCGATAACCGATTGCTTCTGATCGCTAGCGATATCATAATAATCGACTTGTGCAGGTGCGGTAATTCCATCTTCTAGCATGACGCCTCTTGCAAGTTTCTCAAGAAGTGATCCGTGGGGAACACCATTCACGGTTGCGTGATATGTTTTGGGAACATGAAATTTAGGATGGGTTAAACGATTGGCAAATTCGCCATCATTTGTTAGGATCAACAAACCTTCTGTATCGTAATCTAATCGTCCAACAGGGTATAAACGTTCAGATACATCTTTGATGTAATCCATTACCGTTCTACGTCCTTCTGGATCATTGGCACTCGTAATAACGCCCTTGGGTTTATGGAAAGCAAGGTATACTTTACTCTCGGTTTGAATGGCTCGTCCATCCACAGCGATTAAGTCTGTCGGACTCACCTTAACACCAAGCTCTGTTACACGTTCTCCATTCACTTCTACTCGTCCGGCTTGGATAATTTCTTCGCACTTTCGACGAGAGCCTACACCAGCCTGAGCTAATACCTTCTGTAATCGTTCCATTGGAAAAAACCACCTCAGATCATATGATACCTGTCTCTACAGGAAATCACAAGTTAGGTTGTTTTGAAAACGATCAGGCAAATGACGACAGCAGCAATAAAACCAACAAGGTCCGAGAACAAGCCGACTTTTAGTGCATATTTAGTTCGATGAACACCTACTGCGCCAAAATAAACAACCAACACATACAATGTCGTGTCCGTGCTTCCTTGAACGGTCGAGGAGATCCGCCCTATTAAAGAATCAGGTCCAAAGTGCTGCATCAAATCAGCAGTGAAAGCCAAAGAACCGGCACCAGTAAGTGGTCGTAATAAGGCTAGGGGTAACACTTCCCCCGGTACGCCGAAACGCTCGAACAGCGGTCGAATGACACCGATCATGGCATCGAGCGCACCCGAAGCACGGAAAATACTAATCGACGCCATCATGCCAACTAAGTGGGGAATGATCTTAACTGCGGTATCAAACCCATCCTTAGCCCCATCTACGAAGGATTCATATACGGGTACTTTGCGATAAGCAGCGTACAGAGGGATAAGTACAATAAGAACAGGGATCGCCCATGTTGAGATGATATTAATGATATTAAGCACTTCGCTTGTCCCCATTTTTCCGAATCGGAATTTTATGCTGTTGAATTCTTAATTCCCTCGAACGATACCAACGATCAGCCGTTAGGGCTGCGATCGTCGCAACGATAGTAGCAAGCAGAGTTGTACCTATGATTTCTGTTGGGTTTACAGATCCATAGCTCATACGAATAGCAATAATAGTGGTGGGGATAAGGGTAATACTGGAGGTATTAATTGCCAGCAGTGTGCACATCGCTGGTGTGGCTGATTTGGGGTCGGGATTCAGCTTCTGAAGCTCCTGCATGGCTTTGATTCCCATAGGTGTAGCCGCATTGCCTAAACCAAGTATGTTCGCACTCATATTCGATAGAATATAACCGATCGCAGGATGATCCTTCGGCACATCTGGGAATAGAAATCTAACCACGGGGCGGAGCACAATTGCAAGCTTATCCAACAAACCCGATTGTTCAGCGATTCGCATCATGCCTAGCCAGAATACAAGAATACTAATTAGTCCGAAACAAACGGTAACCCCAGATTTAGCTCCCTCGAATAAAGCCTCCGTCACGAGATCAATCCTGCCATTAATAGCCGCGAATAGAAATCCAACGATGATAAAGAAAAGCCATATCCAGTTCACCATTATAGGCACCTCATTTGTAATTGTTAATTTGGAGTTGTGAATAGAGCCTTAAATATTCGTCCCATTATGGAGAATGCATCTTCACGAATCATGACAGCCTCTTGGGAAATTTGCAATGTTTTGCGGGACTTACTACTATTCTTCTTCATAATCGGATTATCCTCATTATAAAATAGCTGCTTACCGATCAACGTATCTCCTATGTGATAATAGACAGTCGCTCTCACTCCTAATCTTCCTGAGAGGGAATCATCTTTAATAAATTTCACATCCACGCCCAACTCCTCATCCTCTCTTAATGGGTAAGTAAATGTTGTAGGGCTGACAAATGCAGTCCCTTTTAATGGCTCTCCACTTGGTTGAATAACCTGCAGCGGATAATTCGCAAACCCGAAATCTAATAATTTTGCATGGTCCATCCAATCGCTGCCATCATTCAAGGTAACTGCCGCAAGTTGCTGTCCTCCTCGTGTAGCCGAAGAAACTAATGTTCGATTCGACAATTTCGTAAAGCCTGTCTTAACTCCGTCAGCACCCTCGTACAAGATCAGCATCTTATTCTTATTACGCCAACGATGATCCCATTGTTCATATGAATTAGGAACGGTAATGGAAGGGGTTTTCACTATATTACGGAAGACAGGGTTTTGTAATGCATACGCTGTCAGTATGGCCATATCATTCGCGCTGGAATAATGCTCATCGGAATCAAGACCATGAGGATTCTCGAAGTGACTATGTGTCATTCCAAGTTGCTCAGCTTTATCATTCATCAACATGACAAAACCTTCTACAGAGCCTCCAACATGTTCTGCAATTGCCGTCGCTGCATCGTTACCCGAACGAAGCATGAGTCCATATAACATATGTTCTAAATTCATTTCCTCACCTAGATGCAAGTAAATGGAGGAACCTTCTACACCGTATGCTTTCAAGCTAACCTTGACCTTATCCGATAATGTGCCCGCTTCAATCGCCACGATCGCTGTCATAATCTTCGTTAGGCTGGCGATTCGCAAAGGTTTATCCCCGTTATTGCTATATAGAATTCGGCCCGAGCTTACATCGATCAATGCTGCAGCCTCTGCGTTCGTGCTAACCGATGGTGCTGCTGCAATGGCATTTAGGGGTAATACAAGGATGAATGCCATTCCGATTAAGCCTATTGTCATAATCATTCGAAATTTCACCATTGTTCCTCCTGGAAATTAAACTGTCGTGACTAACAAGGGAGTTTAATTGGAAGTCGATCCGTATCGAGAAATCCTGAAAGTTAAACGGTCCACGCCTGTCCTTGTCTCCATATATATGCTTATCACATTCGGATATACATAGAAAAAAAGCCTAGTGGAAGAATTCCACTAGGCTTCTAGGTCTTAACTACTTGGTGTCAAATCGACTTACAGAAGAGCGACTGTTGAATTTAACTGGACATTAAACTTGATTTACAGGTGGCGTCGCAATACCCATGTTTGCGGTTGTTGTCATAGCATTGGATTTTGTTTGCCCTCCATTTACCATGTTCTGTATTTTCTCCACAACCTGAGGGGCTAAATCAATAATTCGTTCGTAAAGGTGTGTATTATTGTCTAGAGGTACAACCTTCACACCATTGACACCGACAACTAGAAATGCGATTGGTGTAATGGATACCCCACCACCGCTACCACCACCGAATGGTAAAGCTACAGTAGCTGACTCACCTTGGGACTTACCCGTACCATTGCTACCTTGGTCCTTGTCCATCTTAAATTCACTTCCACCTGCCGCAAACCCAAATCCGACCTTAGATATCGGTAGAATAATGCTGCCATCCGGGGTCTCGACTGGGTCGCCCACAATGGTATTCACATCCACCATTTCCTTAATATTCTCCATTGCAGTCTGCATTAATCCTTGAATCGGGTGTTCGCCCATATATATCCTCCCTATTCTAACAAATTCCTTTGAACTAAAGGTTTAATCGCATTTGATATTATGCTCAATGGATGTTCGATCTATGTATGACCGCATACTAACTCTTAGAGAGACTTTTCTGCCACGTTCGGATTCCTCCCTTCACCTTATAAATGCGAACAAACAATTGCAGTCCTGCAAAAAAAGCATAACCCATACGAATCATAAGCGAGCAATCGAAATGCGTTCTGAACATGGTCTGATTGAATTGTGGTACAACTGCTAATTGTGGCTGTGCCTCCAGTTTAATCTGATTAAAGAACACGCCTAATATAGAGGTTTTTAGACCCCAAATCATGCCCGTGGTGATCGCAGTCTCTGCGGCATCGTCTAACCCAACGTTCGTAACCCAACTGAGCTGTGTACAATGTGTGTGTTTAAGTGTGCTCATTAACCAATGATTGAATCCTATCACATGATGGATAAGCACCTTGCCTTTCTCATACCAATTGAGGATTACCTTGCGATCTATGTTGATTTGATCTTTATTATTGTGATCTTTGCTCGCTGGCATTGGGATATTAGTCGAACTCTCTTTTTCAACAGAAAACCCTTTCAATAACCCTTCAAATTGAATCACTGGAATGGAGTAGCGGTAACGGAATATCCCATACAATGCTCTGATCTCCATATTAAACTGATCATCTTGAGACTCGCGCGTATAAATAATATGAGTACGTACACCGCTAAGTGCAACCACAACAATAAGAACAATGACTATGAGCACAATCCACACCCAAACCATCTTATAAACCTCCCGTGAAAGAAAAATAAACCCGAGCAACGTAGGCAACTCATACGTCTTTCTAGTTTATCGTTTCCTACATATGGTAGATTTATTCACACTTTATACATCATCAATCGTAAGCTGTCTTCCCTCTAGCTTCTCGAACAGCAGGCGGGTCTCTTCTTCTAGATTATATTCAATCTCGAATGAAGTCGTTGCCGGTAAATCTTTCAGACTGTTCAAACCGAAGTAATCTAGGAATGGTTTCGTTGTTCCATAGAGGATTGGACGACCAACCGCCTCAGCTCGACCTACCTCACGAATCAGTTGTTTGGAAATCAGCGATTGCAAAGCTCGATCCGTCTTCACACCACGAATTTCTTCGATATCGATCCGCGTGAGTGGCTGTTTATATACGATAATAGCAAGTGTTTCTAGTGCAGCTTGTGAAAGTCCGGACCGGGTTGGGGAAGCGGCTAATCGTTCAAAATAGATAGCATGATCCGCTAATGAAGCAAGTCTAAATGCACCGGCTGTTTCAAGAATTTGCATGCCTCTACCTTGATTCGCGTAATCACTTTGCAATTCCTTGATGATATCTTTAACCATTCTCGTATCTTGTTCAACAACTTCAGCAATATGCACGGTTTCTAATCCTTCATCCCCAGCAACGAATAACAAGCCCTCAATAATCGACTTCAAGATCGGATATTCCAATCTGCTCCCCCTCCTCTCGTAACCGAATCACAATTTCGTCGAACAGACTATGCTGATAACACGATACCTTCTTAATCTTGATCAATTCGAGTAATGCTAGGAAGGTCACGATGATATCTTCACGTGTCATCTCCTCGCCTAGCAATCGAGAGAACATCATCTGTCCACCTTGCTGCTCTAATGCTTCAACAAGCTGACGAATACGATCCTTCACGGAAATCTCATCACGATGAATTTTCGTTACACGATTGCGATTTGCAGACCGTCGAAGTGCCCGTTGAAAGGCGAACATAATGTCGGCCAGATGAATGCCTTTGAGTGGATCTATGACAACCTTGGGCAAGTATGGTGTCAAATCCTCGGGCTCACGCATGTAGATTAAACTGCGACCGATTTCCTTTTCTCTCAAATGCTCAGCGATTCCCTTAAACTTCCGATATTCAAGAAGCTTCTGCACGAGTTCCATACGAGGATCAATATCCGAATCCAATTCAAGCCCATCTAGATCAATGACCGGAGGCTTTGGTAAGAGCATCTTACTCTTAATCGACAACAATGTAGCAGCCATAACCAAAAAATCACTAGTAATATCCATCTGTAAATCATCCATAGTTGATAGATATGACATATATTGATTCGTGATATCATTGATCGGTATATTGTAGATATCGACCTCGTTCTTATCAATGAGATGGAGGAGGAGGTCAAGCGGACCCTCGAAAGCCTCCAATTTATATTGAACACTCATGATTAACCCCTCATACTGTTGTACGATTTATTGGAATTGCTTCACTAGGTTGGCCATCTCGATCGCAGTAGTCGCTGCTTCCCAGCCCTTATTCCCGGCTTTCGTTCCCGCACGCTCAATCGCTTGCTCAATCGAATCCGTTGTTAACACACCGAAGATGACTGGGATGCCCGTTTTCAATGATACACTTGCAACACCCTTGGCAACTTCACCGCTGACATATTCAAAATGTGGTGTGGATCCTCTAATCACAGCACCCAGCGTAATAACAGCATCATACTTACCGCTCTCAGCCATCTTCTGTGCGATCAAGGAAATCTCATAGGCACCTGGTACCCATGCAACATCGACCTCAGTATCTAGCACGCCATGACGTTTAAGCGCATCAAGTGCACCAGATAATAGCTTACCTGAGATAAATTCATTAAACCGTCCAACCACTATACCGTAAGTTAATTTCTCTGATATCAACATGCCTTCATATAATTTGTTCATTTTTTTGTTATCTCCTTATTGAATATATTATTTTCTCGGCTCATTAAGGTCGAGTAAATGTCCCATCTTGTTCTTCTTTGTATTCATGTACTTATCATTATCCTCGTTATACTCTACTTGTATAGGTACTTGTTCAACAACCTGAAGACCATAACCTTCCAGCCCGACAATTTTGCGAGGATTGTTCGTAAGCAAGCGAATTTGTCTGACGCCCAGATCCTTCAGAATTTGCGCTCCAATGCCATAATCGCGCAGATCAGGAGCAAACCCCAACTTAATATTCGCTTCAACCGTGTCAAATCCCTGCTCTTGTAGCTCATAAGCTTTTAACTTATTCAGCAAACCAATACCCCGACCCTCTTGACGGAGGTAAACAATAACCCCTGAACCCTCTTCATCAATTTGTTTCATCGCTGCATCTAGCTGAGGTCCACAATCACATCGATGAGAATGAAACACATCTCCTGTCAGGCATTCGGAGTGCATACGAACCAATACGGGTTGGTCTCCATCGATTTTCCCTTTCACCAAGGCAACATGCTCTTTATTATCGACCTCATTCGTATAGCCAACTGTGGTGAATGTACCGTAATCCGTAGGCATCTTCACTTCAACAATTCGTTGTACGAGCTTCTCCTTCTCATTGCGATAACGGATTAAATCCTGGATAGAAATCAGTTTAAGATCGTGCTTCTTAGCGAGTTTGATTAAATCCGGAACTCTCGACATCGTACCATCTTCATTAATAATTTCACAAATAACAGCTGCCGGATAAGAACCACACATAATAGCCAGATCGACTGCCGCCTCTGTATGACCGGCTCTTCGAAGTACGCCGCCCTTCTTCGCAATTAACGGGAATATATGTCCTGGTCTACGGAAATCTGCGGGCTTAGTGCTCGGCTGAATCAGAGCTTTGATCGTTTGCGATCTCTCTGGAGCTGATATCCCCGTTGTTGTATCCTTATAATCGACAGATACCGTAAAGTTAGTACCATGATTATCCGTATTCTGCATGACCATCGGTGGTAATTCGAGCTGGGCAGCACGTACAGCCGTTATCGGGACACATACGAGTCCACGACCTTCGCTAATCATGAAGTTGATAACTTCCGGTGTTGACTTATCAGCAAGCGCAATGAAATCACCTTCGTTCTCACGGTCTTCGTCATCTACTACGATAACGACTTTACCGAGGATCAGATCATAGATTGCTGATTCAATGGAATCTAAATGAGTAGTCTTCATGTTGTTTCCTCCTGTAAACGTGATGCCCCTGGGGCTCATACCGCTTGAAATTAGGTTCTATCATTTGAAGCAAGCACCGGCTGCAGAGCGTTTTGGACGCTCTATTCGGTGCGAGTTACTGGTTTGGCGAGCTGCTGCTGACATTACTACCAACAAGTATACTTTTAGATGAATCCGTTCTCCGATAGAAAGGCTGCTGTAATCGGGCTATTCTTGTTGTTACTTTTGTGATTACCCGAATCCACTGGTTCTCTATAGCTCATCAGATGCTCGATATATTTCCCCAGAATGTCTGTCTCTAGGTTCACAACATCCCCAGCGCGTTTCTCATTTAATATCGTCTGAGCAAGTGTGTGCGGGATAATGGATACGGTAAACGTCGTTTCATCCACGCGAACAACGGTTAGGCTGATGCCGTCAATCGTTATCGATCCCCGACCAATAATATGACGGAACATGTTCTTATGATCAGGCTCAATCGCATATACAACTGCATTCTCTTCATTGTGCCGGGCTCTAATCACTCCACAACCATCGATATGACCCTGAACAATATGGCCACCAAATCGACCCCCAGCCTGCATTGCTCGCTCCAAATTCACTCGTGCACCTGACCCCAGCTTGGAGATGTTCGTCTGTCGATACGTTTCAGGCATGACATCAACGGAGAAGGAATGTGTATCATGGGCGACAGCTGTTAAGCATACGCCATTCACAGAAATACTATCTCCTAGCTGGATTCCCTCAAGTACTTTGTTAGCCTCGATCGTTAATACCATCGACTGTCCTCTGGATTGAACAGATCGCAAACGACCTACCTCTTCTATAATACCTGTGAACATTAGTTACCAGCTCCTTTCCAACGATTAGATGGATAACCACTTACACAGAAATTGTTATCGATCTGCTGCAGGCTAAGCTCATCGAGCTGAATTGCTTCACTAACGCTTGAAATACCATTGAACGAAAGTGCTCCAGGTGCTTCTTTACCTCCGATGAATATCGGTGCATAGAATAAGATCATGTGATCAATAAGGGCAGCTTCTAGCATCGCACCGTTCAGCCTACCACCGCCCTCAAGTAGGATAGAGCAAACTTCTTGCTCACCTAGCTTTTGCATCGCAAGCTGTAAGTCAACGTGTGGACCTGGTCCACATCGAATAATTGTGACACCTAACTCTTCTACTTCACGCTGACGTTGTGCCGAAGCAAGTTCAGTCGTAAGAATAATCGTCCGATTCATTTCCGCCGTGGTAACAATCGTTGCTTTGTTAGGAATTCTTAATCGACTATCCACGATGATTCTGATTGGCTGAAGGCTAGGTACGGATAGTCTTGTTGTCAAGCTTGGATTGTCAGCAAGCACAGTCTCAATCCCGACCATAATCGCCTGATGCTGGTGTCGCATCGTGTGTACAAGCTGACGGGATGCATCGTTAGAAATCCATTTACTATCTCCTACTCGAGTCGCAATCTTCCCATCTAACGAACATGCCGATTTCATCGTCACATAAGGTAAACCGGTTAACATAAATTTCGTGTATTTCAGATTTAACGACCGAGCTTCTTTCTCCAACACACCTATGCTAACTTCTATTCCATGCTCACGGAGCTTCGACAGTCCTGTACCAGCTACTACTGGGTTTGGATCTATGGTTGCTACGACAACGCGACTTACCTTCTCTTCAATGAGTCTATCCGCACATGGCGGTGTCTTCCCATGATGACTGCAGGGCTCCAAAGTAACATATACCGTAGACCCCTCAGCCTTTTTCCCTGCCATATTCAGTGCATGAACTTCAGCGTGAGGTCCACCTCTCTGCAGGTGGGCGCCTGTCCCAACAATGCTACCATTGTTAACAACTACACAACCGACTACCGGATTAATACCCGTCTGCCCTTGAGCGGCCTCTGCTAGCTGCAACGCCAGTCGCATATAGTGTTGATCATTAATGACATCCAGAGTGTTAACCCCCTTTCTTAACGGAAAATAACTACATAAAAAATGCCCGCCAGCTAGAAACTGGGGGCAATGATTGGGAAATTCACACGGTCAATACAAAGTAAACTTGACCCTTTTCACATGCGTGAAAAAAAGTACAAGCCCTATCGTAATAGGGATTACTGTGTCCGCGCATCCTTCTCCCATCCAGACTTTAACTGTCGGCTCTGGAGTTTCACCAGATCCACCGTTCACCTCTTGCAAGGTAGACCGGGTCACGGACTAAGGTTCGGACTTGTCGTCCGAACACATCACCGCCGGTAGGGATTTTCACCCTGCCCCGAAGAATGACTAATATCAGCAATATTATACATAGACATTAAGTAAATGTCTATACGACGTCAAAAAAGCGCCAGAGCAACAATCCAGCCCTAACGCTTCATTCTTATCTCTATTATTACTAAGCTTCGATAATTTCTACTTTTTCCATCTTATCGCGGCCTTTGATTGCATCTACATTCTCCATGCCGGATACGACTACACCAAACGTTGTATGTTGACCATCAAGATGTGGTTGTGGACCGTAACAGATGTAGAACTGACTACCGCCTGTATTACGACCCGCATGTGCCATTGCCAATGTTCCACGAACATGTTTATTGGAGTTGATCTCACAATCGATTTGGTAGCCAGGTCCACCTGTACCTGTACCAGTTGGGCAACCACCTTGAGCCATGAAGCCCGGGATAACACGGTGGAAAACTAATCCATTGTAAAAGCCTTGGTTTGCTAATTTCTCAAAGTTAGCAACCGTGTTCGGTGCATCCTCTGAGAATAGATCGATTACGATTTCTGCGCCATTCTCCATTGTGATTTTCGCTTGTTTACCCATGAATAAATTTCTCCTTCTCGCATGTTAACTCATACTCGTGGATAACACGAGTTTAGTTCGCAGCTGCTGTAGTTTTAGTTTTCTTTAATCGTTCCGGAATCAAATCATTATCAACTATGTTATCGTGTGACTCACGTTGAACGACGAGGTCCGCCTGACCACCTTGTACGAACACAACCGCTGGACGGCGGATTCGGTTATAGTTGCTGGCCATCGCATAATTATAAGCGCCCGTGCAGGATACTGCAAGAATGTCACCGGATTTCGTCTTCGGTAATGACAAATCCCAGATCAGCATATCGCCACTCTCACAGGCTTTGCCCGCGATCGATACGACTTCTTCATTGCTATCATTCGCTCGATTTGCTAGCATCGCTTCATAAACGGATTCATACAAGGCAGGTCGCGGATTATCCGTCATTCCGCCATCGACTGCTACATATTTACGAACACCAGGAATATCCTTGTATGTTCCGATCGTATATAGTGTTGTTCCAGCGTCACCAACCATGCTGCGACCCGGCTCAACCCAAATTTCAGGCAGCGGATAATTAGCTTCGCCGAAGCAGTCTTTAATTGCATCGGTAATGGCCTTCACATACTGGCTAATCTTAAGCGGTGTATCGCCTTCCTTATAACGAATGCCGAAGCCTCCACCAAGATTGATTACTTGTAGCGTAACATCGAGCTCTGTACGGATATTCGCTGCGAATTCAGCCACACGTTCTGCGGCCATACGGAAGCCTTCAACCTCGAAGATCTGTGAACCAATATGAGAGTGAATACCGAGGATCTCAATATTCGCTAAGCTCTTAGCAACCTCAATCGCTTGCTTCGCCTGTCCATTGCCAATATCAAATCCGAATTTCGAATCGGTTTGACCCGTTGAGATGTATTCGTGCGTATGTGCTTCAACACCTGGCGTTACGCGGAACAATATCTTGACTCGACGACCCTTCTGTCCAGCAATTTCATTCAAAAGATGCAGTTCAGTAAAATTATCAACTACAAAACAACCGATCTTTGCATCCACGGCCATCTCAATCTCGAAAGGGGTCTTATTATTACCATGGAAGTGAATACGTTCAACTGGAAATCCTGATTTCAGCGCAGTGAATAACTCACCATCTGAGACGACATCCAGTGACAATCCTTCTTGCTCTGCCAGCTTGCACATCGCCATAACACAGAACGCTTTACTTGCATAAGCAACCTGAAATCTAAAACCAGAAGCCTGAAATGCCTCAGTAAATTCACGTGCGCGTTGACGAATTAACGTCTCATCCATCACATATAAGGGTGTTCCATATTGTTCAACAAGATTTGTTGCGTCACAACCACCGATTTCCAAGTGCCCCTGCCCATTAATACGACTCGTCCCATGAAGATACATTTAATAAGTTCCTCCTGTAATTAGCATATGCTTAAATTAACATATACTGCTCCATGAAAACAAGCTAACGTTATGGTCTACGTGTATTGTCCAATGTTTTGTTAATACTTGGTCGCTTCTTCACCTGTGAGAATGGTTGACGCACAAGCACCGTGAATAACGCCTTCGCATTGAAGGGTATGAACGGCCACATATAGGGTGTATTGTAGGGTCTTTGTATGATTAGAAACAGTAACACGACAGTTGTACCAAGTATGAGCCCAGGAACCTTGAATATTGCAACAAGTGCGAGCAGCAATAACCGAACCATACGATTAGCAAGACTCAATTCATAGCTCGGTGTCGCGAACATGCCAATGGCGGCAACAGCAATATATAGAATAACCTCATCCACCCATAACCCCGTCTTTACTGCAATATCTCCAATTAGTATTGCGGCAACTAAACCCATTGCAGTGGCTAGGGGGGCAGGTGTATGTACAGCAGCCATCCGCATCAGATCTATTCCGATTTCAGCAATAAAGATTTGTAATATTAGTGGCAGATGCGCCTTCTCACTCGGACCGAGGAATTCCATGCCATCTGGCTTTAACTCTGGATGTGCAACAAGCAGAAACCACAACGGCAGCAGGAACAAGGAAGCCAATATGCCGAAGTATCGAACCCAGCGCAAATAACTGCCAATGAGAGGGGTTTGCCGATATTCTTCAACGTGCTGTATGAGGTGAAAGAATGTAGTGGGCAGGATCATGACACTCGGGGACGTGTCTACGAATAGAATAACATTCCCTTCTAATAGATGGGCCGACACCACATCAGGTCGTTCTGAATATCTGACCATCGGGAAAGGATTCCAGCCCTTCTCCATAAGTAATTCTTCCAGTTGCTTATCTGCCACAGGTATCCCATCTACATTCGTTTTCTGCAATTTCTTCCGAATGGAATCGACCAATATTTCATCAGCAATGTCTTTAATGTAAGCAATACACACGTTTGTTTCAGAACGTCTACCGATAAAAGTCATCTCTAGTCTTAATTGCGGGTCACGAATTCTTAGTCTGACGAGCGTTACATTAGTTAATAGCGTTTCCGTAAATCCGTCTCGTGAGCCACGAACTACCCGTTCTAAATCTGGTTCTTCAATAGCCCTCGTAGGGAGTGCCTTCACGTCTATGACAATGGCGCTCGTCTCGCCTTCAATGAAGATCGCACTTCCCCCAGATAAGACCATGAGGACGAGTTTCTTCATATCATCGACTTCTTCAGCTTGAATATGGGGAATATATTTGACCAGAATGGACTTTAAGGTGAATGGTACAATTTGCTCGCGTTCGACATAACTAAGCCTTACCATGATATCAGCTAATACTACGTCCTTCACAAAACCGTTCACAGCGAATAGAAAAGCAGACTTCCTGCCAATTTCCATATCCTTAGCAATCAGATCAAAGCTATCTTCAAGCCCAACGGCTTCCTTTAAGATTTTCTTATTCTCGACCAGATGACGCGAAATCGACTTTGTCTCCAACTAGGTTCCATCCCTTCAATTGCAGAACTTCCCCTTTAATATGCATAAAAGAAAGACCAGATAGTCATAACGCTATCTGATCCTTAATCGTTTGCAAAATTTTCTTCTCTAACCGAGATACCTGAACCTGCGATATCCCGAGCCGTCTAGCTACTTCAGACTGGGTCTGGTCGCGGAAGTAGCGGAGATACACAATTAATCGTTCTCGTTCATTCAGCGTGTCTATCGCTTCCGTTAAGGCGAGCTTATCGAACCAACGTTCATCGGATTCATCGGCAATCTGATCCATGAGAGTAATCGGATCTCCATCATTCTCGAATACAGTCTCATGAATGGATGACAGAGGTCTGTTCGCTTCCTGAGCGAATACGATATCGGATGCGGTAACGCCTAGATATTCTCCGATTTCATTGATGGTTGGTATTCTGCCCATCGTCTTGGATAGATCATCGGAGGCTTTACGAACTTTATTCGCTAATTCCTTCATCGAGCGACTTACCTTCAAGGTTCCATCATCGCGAAGGAAGCGTTGAATCTCACCAATGATCATAGGAACGGCATAGGTTGAGAATTTTACTTCATAGCTAAGATCAAATTTATCTACGGATTTCAATAATCCGATACATCCGATTTGGAATAAATCATCGGGGTCATAGCCCCGGTTCATGAAACGCTGTACAACCGACCACACTAAACGTATGTTGCATTGAACGAGCGTATCGCGGGCTAGATTGTCGCCAGATTGACTAAGCGCAATCAGCCTCTTGACTTCAGGATCGTCCAAATATCGGTGTGCGGCATGCTTTAAATCCACATCCATCGCTCATCCCCTCTATCCTGAACATACACTGTGCTATCCATGCTCGCTAACTAGTTATATAAGGCTTTCTTCGATTCGATACGCTTGGACATGCGAACGATAGTGCCTTCTCCCACAGTCGTAGTAATTTCCATATCGTCCATGAAATTTTCCATAATCGTAAATCCCATGCCTGAGCGCTCAAGCTCAGGTTTAGATGTGAATAGCGGCTGCTTCGCTTGCTCAATATCTGCAATCCCGCTGCCCTGATCTTCAATCATAATATGGACGGTATCTCCCTCAATACGGGCGGAAATCGTAATTACTCCATCCGATTCATTCTCATAACCGTGAATAATCGCATTCGTTACTGCTTCGGAAATTACAGTCTTGATGTCAGTCAGTTCATTCAACGTAGGATCAAGCTGTGAGACGAAGGCTGCCACTGTAATGCGGGCGAAGGCTTCATTCTCTGACTTGCTGGCGAATTGTAGCGTCATGAAGTTGTTGTAGGTCATAATGCCACCCCCAAACTCGACAGAGCCGCTCTTTCGTTCGTTTCTAGCGTGACGATCTTGAACAAACCTGACATTTCGAATAGCCGATAAATGTCCTGCTGAATGTCACAGACGACCATTTTCCCGCCTTTAGCAATAATTTGCTTATACCGACCAAGAATAACTCCAAGTCCAGAGCTGTCCATGAACGTAAGGTCCTTCAGGCTGAGAATAATATGCAGGCTATCCTCTCGTCTTATTGCTTCCTCCATCCGTGCCTTGACGGTTTCGGCGGTGTGATGGTCTAATTCCCCTCTAAGTCTGACGATGAGAGCCTTACGGTGTTGCTCCATCTCGATTTGCAGACTCATGATTGTTCACCTTCCCCTCTCCCAATGAACATTCAATTCTACTTTTATATGGCTAATCCTTTATCCTCGACAAAACTAGAAGCAGGTCGTGCTAAAGCTACAAAAATCGCTCTCATTCTCGGGCTTTGGAACAAGAGAATATGAACTATTCGGTTGTTCCTTAATCAAGGAAGAAGAGCTTACCTGTAGTTCGTTTAAGTAGCTTCCACCAGCTTGCTTGTTTGACTTCAAGGGGTGATTCCAAGGCAAATTCCGCGATCGCTGTATCACCTTTATAGACAATTAGCTTACCAACCGTCTGCCCGAATGCAATAGGGGCTTTCAGCTCTGGGTTGTATGTGATCTCATGCCGAATGTCCGAGTTCTTCTCACCCTTCTTCAGAAGCACACTATATCGATGCTTTGCCGTTAATTCAATCTGCTCCACCACACCTTTCTCCACCTTGACCGTTCCTATCTGGTCTCCCACCTGATAGATCGGCATATTCGTGTATTGTGAGAATGCATAATTGAATAGCTGTGATACCTCTGCATTACGAGTTTTGGTATTCGGTTCTCCAAGTACGACCGCAATCACTCGGAACGAATCCTTGATCGCCGTTGCGGTTAAGCAGTATTTGGCCTCACTTGTGTAACCTGTCTTCAATCCATCTACACCTTGATAGAATCTGACTAGCTTATTCGTATTAACGAGCCAGAATGGATTCTCCGTATCATTCCTTAAGTAATCCTGATACTTCCCTGTGTATTGTGTAATCGAAGGGTGCTTTAATAATTCCTTCGACATAATCGCGATATCGTGAGCGGAAGAATAATGATCGTTCGCTGGCAAGCCATTCGTGTTTGAGAAGTGTGAATCCTGCAGTCCTAGTTGTTCTACTCTTTCATTCATTCGCGCAATGAACATCTCTTCAGAGCCAGCAATTTTCTCAGCAAGCGCAACGGAGGCGTCGTTCGCTGAAGCCATAGCAATCCCTTTGAGCATATCCTCTACTGACATCTCTTCACCAACCTGCAGGAAGATTTGTGATCCGCCCATTGAAGCAGCATGCTCGCTAACCGCTACTTTCTCATCTAACTTAATCTCTCCACGATCTAGTGACTCCATAATCAATAGCATCGTCATCACCTTCGTGATACTAGCAGGTGCAAGTCGCTCATGGCTATTCTTCTCATAGATAACGGTACCGGTATCCGCATCGATCAATAGGGCTGATTTAGCGTTCGGCGCTATATCAACAGGGATAACTTTCTCTTTTTCTGTTGCACTCACTTCCACGTGTCCTGGCACATGATGTGCTAAAACGGATAACGGAGCTGTTAATACAAAAAAAATCGTGCTCAGTACAGCTATTCGTCTGATGGATTTCAATTCATCATCTCTCCTAAAATTTTTTGGCGAGCTCTCAATTGGTCGAAAAACCTCATCCTCATGCATAAAAATCATTATAAAAGCGGGCATTTAACCACATATATTCATTATGGTCGAATGGCAGTTAAATTATTCCACCCCCTACGCGAAAAAAACTCTTTCGGAGTCCTTGGAAAAGGACTTCACGAAAGAGCTGGTAATAAATCCGTATTACAGCATGGTCATTGGGCTGATTGTGTGATTTAGAGTACCCAAAGTGCTCTACAGCATGGTGATTGGATGGAATGTGTGATGAACCTACTACCCCTGTTACCTAGTTAATGATTCCACTCTATAACGCCATCCTTGGTGACGACGGCATAGATGAGTGGTGGTGGATTGGTAGGAGATGCTGCAAATGAATAAGCAGCTTTCACCTGCTCGATCACATCTTCAACGACAGATCGATGATCATCGTTATAATGTAACTCCAATAGCGTTTCTCCTGCTTTGACTTTATCCCCTACTTTTCCACGTAATACAATACCTGCACTCAGATCAATTTGACTTTCTTTTGTTTCTCTTCCCGCACCAAGCATCATCGCGGCTTTCCCAATCTCTTCTGCTTCTATCGAGGCTATCCAACCATCGTGATCGGAGGATACTAACGTACAATGTGCAGCTTGTGGTAGAAGAGTAGGTTGTGCTATCACATCTGTTCGACCGCCCTGCGCTTCTATAAGCTCCTTGAATTTATGCAAAGCTTGTCCATTATCGATGAGTTGATCTAATTGCTCTCTTGCAGCTTCATAGCTATCTGCCTTCTGGCCCAATAGCAGCATGTATGCGCCAAGAACTAGACAAAGCTCCCTTAGATCTTCAGGACCCTGACCACTTAATGTCTCGATCGCTTCCTTTACTTCAAGTGTGTTACCGATTGCTAGTCCAAGAGGTTGATCCATACTACTAATAATCGCAATCGTCTCTCTCCCCACCTCAGAACCAATAGCAACCATGGCTTTAGCAAGCTCGATAGAGTCGTCCATCGTCTTCATGAAGGCGCCCGCCCCGGTTTTTACATCTAATACGATAGCATCCGCACCAGTTGCAATTTTCTTGCTCATGATTGAGCTTGCGATGAGTGGAATGGATTCCACGGTTGCCGTTACATCACGCAATGCATAGAGTTTTTTGTCTGCTGGGGTAATATTCCCTGTCTGACTGATGACACCTACACCACATCGATTCACTTGCTCGAAGAAGGCCTGCTGATCAAGCTCTACCTGGAAGCCCTCAATTGACTCTAGCTTATCGATGGTTCCACCCGTATGTCCAAGCCCTCGTCCAGACATCTTCACAACCGGAACTCCGGATGCTGCAACAAGCGGTGCAAGTACTAATGTAGTCGTGTCGCCCACACCACCTGTGCTATGCTTATCCACCTTAATACCGATGATTGGTGATAGATCGAATTGATCCCCTGATTCTGCCATGGCCATCGTAAGATCAGCTGTTTCTCTGGCATTCATACCCTTTAGGTAAACAGCCATAGCCCATGCTGACATCTGATAATCAGGGATACTACCATCACAATAATGCTCAATAAGAAACCGGATCTCCGCTGTAGTCAGCTCGTTACCATTTCTTTTGCACTCAATCAAATCGATCATTCTCATCCGTGCGTCCTCCTGCTCGTATATCAGTCGCAAGCTTAATCCTAATTAAGAATTATTATACTACATTACAAAATTTAATAAGTATGCCGGCAACTCAGAAATTGATACAAAGTAATTATACCGATCTGACGATATATCAAAAGGAATAACAAGGATTAATTAGTGGGCAGCTCTGTGTTTTAAGGTGAAAAAAAAGGAAGGTAATCAACGGAAGAAACTTCCGCTACTGTGAGAAAATCAGGTTACTTAAGTTGGATAGCGGAAATTTTGTGCGTTAGAGGTGGCAGTTTGGGAGTATTCAGATTGAGAAAGAGGTCAAAAATTATTAATTACCATTGACTGGAAGGCTGTCCACATCATATACTACTTATTAAACATATATGTATCATAAGTATATTAAGAAGAGGTGTTTACTATGAGCCTTCCAACAAATTCAACTCGACAAACGGTAATGAACCGGATTCCATGAACCTGAAGCCAGTCATCTTGATATGTTAACCGCTACTGACTTCCATTTCGTGTAGAAAAGCCCGTACCAACGACATAAATCTTGGCTTCGTCTGCTCCGCCACAGCCATCACCTGTTCATGAGATAATGATTCGAGCTCGTCCCCAATCGCCATATCAGTAATACATGTAATTCCAAGCACGCGTAAGCCTGCGTGACGAGCTGCAATCACCTCACCTACCGTTGACATGCCAACCGCATCTCCACCCATTAGAGCTAGCATGGTGAGCTCACGAGGTGTCATATAAGTCGGACCTGTGATGCCGCAATAGACGCCCTCTCGAAGTGGGTGATCCGTCCATGCACCATCCACATAATCCCTCTCAACTAGTCGCTTCAGCAGCATTCCATAATCTCGATCGTACGCTTCGGACATATCTTGGAATCGCAAACCCAAATTCACATCATTCGGTCCAATTAATGGATTGTCGCCCGTAAGATTAATATGGTCTTGTATTAACATTAAGTCGCCAGCATGGAATGACTTATTCATTCCACCAGCAGCATTGGTCACAATTAAGCTACTCACACCTAGTCGCTTCATCACATAAACCGGGAATACAAGCTTCTTCATCCCATGTCCCTCATAGTAGTGAGCACGACCTTGCATAATGATGACACGCTTTCCTTCTAATGTACCAATGACAAACCGACCCGCATGTCCCTCAACCTTAGATTGGGGAAAATGCGGGATCGTCGTATAATCAATAATCAATGGATGGTCTACATGATCAGCTAGTTCACCTAGCCCTGATCCTAGAATCAGGCTAACCTTCGGCACAAATTGTCCCTGTCCTGTTGTCCCGTTATAAAAATCGGATATCTTAGATTCGATATAAGTTGATGCTTCAGTGATTTGATCCATATAGCTTATCTCCATGCTGTCTTCACTCATGCGAGCTCCTCCGGTCTAGTTGCATATAAATTTATACGCGTGGAATGATCCCTTTGACGAGTCGAATAAATTTGTGTTTCACACGTTCCGCTGTCTCCATCACTTCACTATGGGATAATGGTTGGTTCAGAATGCCTGACGCCATATTCGAGATACAAGAAATACCTAACACTCTCAGCCCAGAGTGTCTAGCAACGATAACCTCTGGCACGGTAGACATCCCTACAGCATCAGCACCTAATAGGCGCATCATGCGAATTTCAGCTGGTGTTTCATACGAAGGTCCTAATAAACCAATGTACACACCTTCTTGTAGCGCTATACCTTGTTCAACAGCGACCTGCTTAGCGATATCTCGCAACTCAGCGTTGTATGCATCGGACATATCAGGGAAACGAACACCCAGTTTATTATCATGCGGTCCGATCAGTGGGTTACGAGCAGTGAAATTAATATGATCTTGAATGAGCATCAAATCCCCGGGTTGGTATGAAGTATTGATTCCACCTGCAGCATTGGTTACGATCAAAGTGTGTACGCCTAACGCCTTCATTACTCGAATCGGTAAAGTTACATGCTGAACATCATAGCCCTCATAGAGGTGGAATCGACCTTTCATGACGATAACTCGTTTACCTGATATCGTTCCAGCGACTAATTCACTAGCATGTCCTTCAACCGTTGATACTGGAAAATGTGGAATATCCGCATACGAGATAATCGTTGCATCTTCCATCGTGTCAGCCATGACTCCGAGTCCTGAGCCGAGAATTAATCCGATCTCAGGTTGGAACGGGAGTCGAGTTTGCAAATACTGAGTAGCTTCCTCTATCTGTTGAACGATACTTACTGATGTCATGGTACGAACCTCTTTCTCTTCATATTGCTCCTTGAGCTCTGCCAAGAAACTAGTGCCGATACTGCTATTAGAAACGCTGAAGTTATCCGCGATGGTCGTGGCAATATCAGCGAAGGTATTCCGTATGCCAAGTGATTGTCCTGGCTGGAGTGATGGGCTCCACACCAATAACGGTGCATATTCCCTTGTATGATCCGTCCCTCGAAAGGTTGGATCATTACCGTGATCGGCTGTGATCACTAACAAATCCTTTGGACCTACAAGAGCCATAATCTCAGGTAGCCTACGATCGAAATCCTCTAATGCCCCCGCATACCCTATAGGGTCTCGGCGATGTCCATAAAGCGAATCAAACTCCACTAAATTCACGAACAATAACCCTTTGAAATCGGATTGCAACATTTGAATCGTCTTGTCCACACCATCTTGATTACTGTGCGTTGGGTGCGATGCAGATATCCCTTTCATACTGAAGATATCCCCGATCTTGCCGACACCGATACTATCTAATCCACTATCCTTCAGCGCATTAAGAACGGTTGATGCAGGAGGATTAATCGCATAATCATGACGGTTCGAAGTGCGCTTGAACGAGCCAGGTTGTCCCACATACGGTCTAGCAATAACGCGACCAACGGCATGAGGACCATCTAACGTCAAGCGCCGAGCTACTTCACATGCAGCATATAATTCCGAAAGGGGAATAATATCTTCATGCGCCGCAAGCTGGAATACACTATCAGCTGAGGTATACACAATCCAAGCTCCCGTCCTCATCTGTTCTTCTCCAAGTTCATCGAGGATTTCTGTACCCGATGCTGGTTTATTACCGATGACTTTACGTCCCGTTTCAAGCTCGAACTGTGCTAACAGCTTCTGCGGAAACCCCTCTGGATATGTATAGAATGGAGTCGTCGTCTTCAAACCCATAAGCTCCCAATGCCCGGTCATCGTATCTTTGCCTTCAGAAACCTCAGCCATCTTGCCATATGCAGCTATTGGGCTTTCCTCGGGCGGCAATCCTGGAATAGGTGCTATATGTCCAAGCCCCAGCTGTTGCAGGTTCGGTAATGACAGCGTCGGTACTTGTTCAGCAATATGCCCAAGTGTATGCGCACCTACATCACCAAATCGCTCTGCATCAGGTAGTTCTCCAATTCCTACACTATCAAGAACTATCACACATATACGTGAAAATCGCATGGACTCGCTCTCCTATTCGTATCTATTACTAACAGTTTAATCTTTGTCTACTATTCAGTCCAGCATCAATTAACGTTTCGGGTCTGTCAAGTAATGTGTCGGAGAAATAAGTCGGGATGAACATTGGAGAGATGGGCAAGATAAGAAATATATGGGTTGATGAAATGAAGGGAGAATCTTTTGTGTCCTTTTTCAATAAGAAAAATAAAAAAAACAACCAAAATAAAGCGAACAAGTCCGACTCGAACGCTAATCCAGTGAAACCAACAATCGATCTATCGGAGCAAACAGAGAAACTGCCTCGTTCTTATGAAGAGCGATTACAGTTAATCGAAGAGCTGATACAAACGGATGATTTAAAGGGTATCAAATTGGAAGAACAAGGGATTTCCTGTTACTTCCTAACTACGATTATTGATCTAAAGCGATTCAATGATGAGATTGCCCCCAGATTGCAAGAATGGGTTGATTTCCCTGAAAAGTGGCACATCTTGTTTCCACAAGCAGTATTGCGGGACACGACCGCAGATACCGTCACTGATCTATTAGAAGGGCATATCGTTATGAATCATCGAGGTTTGCATGGACAAGCGGTGACCTTGTCCATGCTGTCGATCAAATCAAGGGCAGTAGAAAAACCAGATAACGAAAAAATGATTCTCGGTCCTAAAGAAAGCTTCACAGAAGATTTGGAGACGAATATCGGCTTAACCCGTCGTTGGCTGAAGGATCCGAACATGGTTTTTCATTACTTTCAAGTTGGTGAGCGATCTAAGACCAGAGTTGCCGTTGGATTTATTCGTGATATTACCAATCCAGATTGGGTTCATGAAATCGAAACGAATTTAAAAAAAATTAATATCGATCGTATTATCGGTCATAAGGACGTCATGGATCTCATTATCGGCAAAACCAATACGCCATTTCCACTATACGAATTAACCGAACTGCCAGCACGTATTGTCTTTGATTTATCGGAAGGGAGAATCGCTATTTTAGTGGATGGGTCTCCTTTTTCAGCAATCCTGCCCTGTCCGCTGCTTTCCATGTACATTGGATCAGAATATGTCATGCAGGGCGGTATAATACCTCTTTTTGTCAGGAGCATTAGGGTTGTTGCAGCTTTTCTTGCTTTGTATGCTCCCGCATTCTATGTAGCGCTTGTATCGATAAATTCATCCATTATCCCGGTCGAAACAGGGGTCGTATTGGCTGCCGACCAGTTGGGGATTCCATATCCCACTGTTATTGAAGCCTTGCTGTTGTTTATTATACTTGACATCTTTATCGAGGCGAGCACTTATGTCCCTGGAGCAATTGGTCCAGCAATGAATATTGTCGGAAGCTTGATTATCGGACAGGCAGCATCCCAGGCTCATCTTGTCAGCCATGTAATCATTATCGTATCGGCTATTACCGCGGTTGGAACCTATGTGACTTTATACCAGCTTTCAATGCCCATTCGCATATGGAAGTATCCCTTGATTATAGCTGCAGCAGTATTGGGATTATACGGCATTATAGGTTGTACAGTCATACTAATTGCCCATCTATGTGGGCTGAAATCACTCGGAGTCCCTTATTTAAGCCCTTTCGCTCCCTTGAGATGGAAGGATCTCCTAAACGGTGCAATCTGGGATAAAGACCGTTCAGAATCGAAAAAAAGATTGAGCATGTTTAAGGCTCAAGATAAAGTAAGACAGGAGGGCGACCCAGATGCGTGAACCCTTTCCGCGAATATCAAGACAGCAGTTTTTTTTTATTTTCGCTATCGCCAATATTTGTCTGACACCCTTTGGTTTTCCAACACTGCTATATAAAGAGCTTGAACAACACGCATGGATTTCCCCATTGGCCGCGTATGTGCTAACCATTTGGAACTTGCTGGTGGCGATCAGTTTAGCACGCCAATTTCCTGATCAGAATATAGTGGAATGGTCCCGACAAATTCTCGGGAAGTGGATTGGCGGGCTGTTCTCCATCTGTGTGATCGTCATATTGTATTTTTGGGGAGTCAGCATGATTTGGGCATTTATGCTGCTCATCATGTTTACACAGCTTGCGCATACTCCGATATATTTCACGTCTTTGCTATTAATCGGGGGAGTTGTCTATTTGCTTATGCAAGGGCTAGAAGGCTTCGCACGCTTTGCAGAGTTGGTATTCCTGTTTCTTATAGCCGGATTTATCGCCATTAACGCTGTACAATTTACGAATGCTGATTTTAACCGATTGCTGCCAGTTGGGGGATTTCCACTAGACAATCTGATAAAACCGGATGTCATTGCCAGCTTATTCGTATTTCGCGGAATTTTCATCGTTTACTTCTTATTTAAGTATTTAAACGATAAAAAACGCTTGCTCCCCTTGTCTATCTATTCTCTCTCCATTGCATTTGTGGAAATTCTACTAGCCACTGTACTGCCAATTGCCATATATGGAGCGCAAGCGGCGAGTAAATTTATATATCCGTATCAGGAATCACTATCAAGCGTTTCCATTGAATGGCTGCCTTTTGAAAAACTGACCTTTCTTACGCCTATGCTATGGCAAATCGTTATCGTATATGTACTGGGAAGCTCCTTGTTCTGTGCAACTGAAGGATTATCTTCCTTATTTAATATTAAAAATAAGAAAAGATTGCTCATCATTATAGGAGTCGTAACTTGGCTGATCGTTATGTATCAGGTTTCGTACATGCAGCTGAGTCAGATGATAATGGTCTGGTCTATTGCCGGTTTGCTTATCTTCACTCTTATACCTACACTATTGTGGGCGGGACTGTCGATCAGGAGGTTGCTAAAATCATGAGTACGCTGAAATGTCAGCTTAAACCTGCGGCTGTTATCTGTGTCGTTATGATGTTCTGCCTCATGCTTACTGGTTGTTGGGATATTCAAGAGATTAAGGATCAGTCCTTTATCATTGGAGTTGGGGTGGACAAAGTCGGTGATGAAATTGAGGTTAGTCTGCTAGAGGTGTTGACCAGTGCATCTCCTCTGGGAGAAGAAGAAAAAACCGTGTCGGGCTTCGCGAATACCCGGGTCATCAGCACAAAAGGACCAACTATGAATTATTGTATTGAGGTGTTACGAAGTGAAATGAATAAACGTGTTAACGCAAGTAAAATTAGGTTTGTTGTATTTAGCGAGGAATTGCTTAAAGCAGGTATTATCGAACATATGGATTATCTACTCAGACATTATGAAATCGATAAGGTGACTTATGTGATCGCGACTAGGCCGTCCGCCAAAGAACTGTTGACTAAGGAGAAAGGGACGCTATTTCCTTTTTTGAATGTAGAAAAATATTCCCCTCTGCTTCATACGATCAAATTGTGGGAACTGATTCCCCAATTATATACCATACAAGAAGGGGCAGTTTTGCCACTCATTCGTATGGATAAAGATCGGATCAAGATCATTGGTGCTTCTCTACTCCAGCTTGATAAACAACAGTTCGTAGTCGATAAAGATAAAGTGCGCTGGATCAATATTTTACATGAAAAGAACATTCGTAGAATGAGAATAATGTTCAAAGATAAATTAGCTTTTGAAATCCGCAAAGTGAGATTTAAGTTGCATGTTGAGCAAGGCAAGGTTGTTGTGAAATTGAAAATGAACGGATGGATCATACAGAGCAAAATTCCTAACACATTGCAGAAAAGTAAGCAGCTGGAAGGTCAGTTATCCGAGTTTATGAATAACGAAATTGAAGAAGTTCTAAATGAATCAAAAAATCAGGGAGTCGATCTACTCAGTATTGGTGAAAAATTCCGCCAGAAAGAATGGGATACATCAGACTGGGACAACAAATTAAAAGAGTTGAATTTCGAAGTGGAATCCGAAATTAAAATACTCTCGGGATTTGGCAAATCGGAATAAGCACTATGTGCTATATTTTGGCCCGTGGGTGCGTACGATTGTAAACTTCTTTCATTCTCTTCTTCGTTACGTGGGTGTAAATTTGTGTGGTCGATATGTCA
The DNA here is from genome assembly GCA_040880185.1 of Paenibacillaceae bacterium. Lineage (GTDB taxonomy): Bacteria > Bacillota > Bacilli > Paenibacillales > UBA4045 > UBA4045. The sequence goes on along the minus strand of JBBDIY010000077.1, from coordinate 29,479 downwards.
GCGTGCCCGAGCATCTCTTGAACGGCTCTAAGATCTGCGCCATTCTCCAACAGATGCGTGGCAAACGAATGTCTCAACGTATGTGGGGTAATTTCTTGATGTGAGGTAGCCATGGCCCCGTATTTTTTAATAAGTTTCCAGAAGCCCTGACGAGTCATTCTTGTACCTAAGTGACTTGGGAATAATGCCTCCTCTAGCTTTCCAGCCTTCAGGAGCTTATGTCGTGTCGTTTGAATGAATTGATCGAGCGATTGTGCAGCAATACGGCCTAGCGGAATAATTCGTTCCTTTGAACCCTTACCTATGCATCGAATGTAGCCTAAACCTAGATGAATGTCGGAGAGATTCAATGAAGTTAATTCAGACACACGTATTCCTGTGGCATACAGTACTTCGAGCATCGCTTTATCACGCATACCATTCGCTGTTGAGCTATCTGGAGCATCGAGTAATAATTCAACCTCGTTCATACTCATGACCTTTGGCAGCCGTTTCGCAAGCTTAGGAGTTTCCATATTCAACGAAGGATCTTTATCGAGAAGACGCTCGCGCACAAGAAATTGATAAAACGCTCTAATAGACACCATGCTCCTAGATACGGTAGCCGGTGCCTTACCTTGTTTTTTCAGTGAAGAGATATAGGCTGTTATTTGAAGCTTAGTGCTTTCTTGTAGGGAAACAATGCCCTGCTCCTGAATATACGCCATATACTTCGTGAGATCACGTTCATACGACTCTAGCGTATTCTGAGATAATCCTCGTTCAACAGACAGGTATTGAATAAAACTTTGCAATTGTCGCAGCATGCTAACTTCAAGCCCTTCGTTCTATGGTAATCATATTATTTCCACATTCAACGGCTGATTCCTGCTTTCCTTCACTCTCCATACCAGTAGAATAATCGTAATCGGTCACCGAATGTGAGACCTTCCTCTGCACGATCCACCAACTCAAAAGCTTTAATAGCACGTCCAGATGGCTGTTCATAGCGATATTGAGGCACAATCCAACCCGATATTAAGTTCAGAAAATGATAAATTAAAAAGGTCATAATCAGGAATAAAATAATAAATTTCATTCGTGCCCATACTTTGCGCAAAGAAAAGATCATAGTCGTGTCTCCCTCCAACATGCTTAGTGAGATACGTATGATCTGATTCGATCATTTATGTGCTTGTCTATGATTTACATCTTCGAATATGAGATTACAGGGTAAAGTTCTCGTAGTTAATCGGCTCTGAGGTTAGAATGCTCTGTAACGATGTGTATGGCTGCCCAACCGCTTCAGCGACTGCGGCATAGGTTACTTTCCCTTTGTACGTATTAACTCCTAAACGCAAGCTCTCATTCTCACTAATTGCACGAATTAATCCCTTGCCCGCTAGTTCTATGGCATATGGAAGTGTTGCATTCGTTAGAGCGAATGTTGAGGTCCGCGGAACAGCTCCTGGCATATTAGCTACAGCGTAATGAATGACGCCATGCTTCTCATAGATGGGATCGCTATGAGTGGTTACACGATCAATCGTCTCTATACATCCACCTTGATCAACAGCAACATCAACGATGACAGCGCCTTTCTTCATCAGCTTCACCATATCTTCAGTGACTAGCTTCGGTGCTCGCGCTCCAGGAATGAGGATCGCTCCAATTAGCAAATCAGCCTTCTGGACAGCGCTTCGGATGTTAATTGGATTCGACATCAACGTCTGAATCCGCCCGTTGAAGACATCATCGATATAGCGCATCCGCTCCGCACTTCGTTCAATGATAACAACACTGGCGCCCATACCAAGGGCAATTCTCGCAGCACTCGTACCGACGATACCGCCACCCATAATAATCACTTCAGCTGGTGGAACGCCTGGCACACCACCAAGCAGAATACCACGCCCGCCATAGAATTTCTCTAGGAAATGAGCACCAACCTGCACCGCCATTCGTCCTGCTACTTCACTCATTGGCGTTAACAGGGGTAATCCACCATTCGCAAGTTGAATCGTCTCATAAGCAATACCTGTCACATTCTTCTCAAGAAGCTGCTCGGTTAATTGTCCTGCGGCTGCCAGATGGAGGTAGGTGAACAGAATTTGATTTTCTTGTATAAATTCATATTCTTCAGGCAATGGCTCCTTAACCTTCATAATCATATCCGCAGATGACCAAACATCAAGCGTATTCTGGGCGATCATTGCGCCTTCCTTCAGATACTCCTCATTCGCGAAGCCGCTGCCTTCTCCAGCAGCTTGTTCCACAATCACACGGTGACCGAATTGAATGAGCTGGTGAGCGCCTGCAGGTGTAAGTGCGACTCGACTTTCATTATTCTTAATTTCCTTGGGTACGCCGATAATCATGGTTACCATCTCCTTATCCAATTGATTACGTTTCTGGCGACGATATCCATGATAAGTTTTCCCAATATGAGATCAAATATGTGTGATCGAACAATCGAATAATAACTTGCCAAATTTATTACTACTCCTCTACGATCTTGTGATGAACAACACCTTGTCGCTCGCCGAATTCGGTTATATGTGTTTGTATTTTCTGCATTCGAATATATTCATTCTTCTCCAGTTCAGGGCGGAATTGCGCATAAACATAAGCTGCATCATAGAAAGTAAGACCCGGATAACAAGCGACCTCGCGATTTGTAGATGGGTTATCAATAAGCACCTGCCAATCACCACTTCGATCATCCTGTGGTATAGCTTGGAGGACTCTGACTTTATAATTAATCATGTTATCAAGTTTATCCCATATATATGTCCATGAAGGACTAATTGCACCTGGATTGGGCAGAATTCTGTTTGCTTTTGCGACTAATGCTTTCATCTGCTCGGCTTCTTCATCACGGAACTTCTGTATATGCTTCTTAAAGCTTTCTAAAAAGTCGTAGAACAGGGAGTAGCCAACTTTATTCATCCAGTCCTGAAGCTCTATGGTTTGTTGCTCCGTCTCGACTTTGAGGAACAGCTCGAATGGGCTTTGTTTCATTGTGGTCATCTCCTTGGGATACATAGCTAGAGTATAAATTACCATAAAAATGGGGGTAAGGGTAGTGTTAGAGTCAAAAAAATACCCCAACCTCCAGCAGGTTAGGGTATTACTCACATACTCTGTTCCATTACTTCTGAATTTCCACCCTGCACTTGCGGCAAATCCCATGAAAATCCAAACGATGATCTAGTACTTGGAATTTATATTCATTCTCTAGTCGCTCCTCGAGCTCTATGAGCCAATCTTCCATAATTTCTTCAACGGAGTTACACTTTCCGCAGATTAAGTGATGATGATGATGGCGATGGTTCTCATTGCGTAGATCATAACGGGCAACACCGTCGCCGAAGTTTAATTTCTCCACGACATGGAGCTCACTGAGAAGCTCTAGCGTTCGATATACGGTAGCGAGACCGATATCAGGTGCTTTCTCCTTCACGAGCATATACACATCTTCTGCACTAAGATGGGCTTCTTCATGCTCGAGCAACACTCTAACTGTCGATTCGCGTTGGGGTGTTAATTTATATGCTTGTGATTGAAGCTGCTGTTTAATTTTCTCTATACGTGCTTCCATGCTTGTCCCCCTAGAATGCGCGAAGTTAGCCGAGTGCAACATCAATGAATCGAAAGATTACTTATGATGTTACTTGTTACCATTATAGGTGGACATGCGAGACAAAGTCAACGCTTGTCAAATGGTTGCAAATATGTTCATCAGAGGTTAGGAGAGTGCTTCTAACAAAGATGGTGCAATCCAACTGATCATAATCGGTGAGACGTAGGTCTCGAATAATGATACAACGAATAGAACAGCAATCAAGGATAGTGCGAGGCTCGTATATGAAGCAAATGTTGGAGCTGCTGAACCATTTGTTTTCTGTAGAAATCGATGTTTTACGATGTATATGGAGAAGGATATTGCTGCGACACTGCAGATCATCAAGATGGGAACGATCAATATATTCTGAGGCGCAACCGACACTAATACGAATAACATGCCATTCCACGAATATTGACTAATCAATACACCCACTGTAAACCCGACGAGTAATCCCTTCAGAAAATCTAACACGAGGATGAGTGGCAAACCTACTACAGATACGCCAAGCAACCACAACAACATGATCCACTTGAAATGAAATCCGAATGTCTGCATTAACGAGGGTCGAACCGCATTCTCTCCACCTAGAGAGATGGTCTGAAAGAAGCTGCCCAGATAACGAGCTAAATCCTGCTTTTGCTCTAATGTAAGGGCATTAACCATCAAAGCTCCGAACACGACTCCCATTACGAATAGGATCGACACGAACATATACAGATGCATATTCTCCTTCGTATATAAACGCATAGGCGAAATGGAACTGGAGTTATTGAAATTCATCGATCCTCGGGCCCCCTCTTGTCCAATTGTTAGATTGTATGAGAGTGACTCCGAATGTATGTCATTGAATGGATGTTGTCTTATCTAATGATTCGGCCGTAGGTGCCTCCGCCGCCGGATTCCAGTTGTAGTGTCCCCTCCCTAGCTTTTAGGATAAGTTCAGCGGCCTCGAACCCCGCTACCCTAATGAGATCATCTGGATGAACTCGATGGAGAATATTCATCTCCGTGTCGAACTGAGCGAGTAAGAGCTGGAGCTTCTTCGGTCCAACGCCGGGAATATACTCGAGCGGGACTTGATAATGGTACGGCGGGCGATAGTCCGGCATCGCAGGTTGGTCCAGATCGGCTATGTCCTGAATGCGGTCCATTACACCACGAACAATTTTTAAGCTTCCGCAATACGAGCACCGCTCAACATTCACATCCTCCTTCTCATCAATAATGGAACCACAGCTGCGACAATACGTACGATGATATTTGCCCAGACGCGGATTTAAGCCATAATTGGCGATTACCTTCCTTCCATCAATCCGCTGAATAGCTTTGACAAGCTCTGTATATGTCGGTGCCTTCATACTCAGCTTATTATATTCTCGAGCAATTTTACGAAGAGAATGCGCATCCGAATTGGTAAGGAATGTCATCGGTGTTAACTCACTAATCAAGCCAGCCATTGCTGAATCAGAGCTAAGACCTAGCTCCACTGCGTGGACATTCGATAGATCCAACAATTCGGCCATCCGGTCCGTACAACTTCCGTACACGCTCCGATGAGGTGTGAAGATATGAGCAGGAATGAGGATTCCACCTCGATCTATGACCTCCTGCTGTAATTGTTCTGCAGTTACATAAATACGCTGCGAGCTTAGTTGGATGTTCTTCATATGTCTCGACATCCACTTCGAGAATTGTTTAATTACTGCCAGCGTGGGAAAGTAAGCCAGCACATGTGCAGGGCCCATTCCTGGATCTCTTACTTCAATTTCACTGCCAAGGATTACAGTGGTTTGATGGTATCGAATACCGCCATCCGGAAGCTCCTCCATCGCTCCAATGTCCAAATAATGGTCAATTTCCTGCTGTACACCAGGCGAATGACAATCGATAATCCCCACAATATCTATGCCTTTACGTGCTGATGCTTCTTCAGCAATATTGTGAAAGGTAAGATTGCGGGATCCTGAGATCTTCACAGCCTTACCTTCTTCCGTTTTTCCTATGTGAATATGTAAATCTGCATAATAGGATTCCATCTTAGAAATGACCTGTCAATTTATATAGCTCCCACGCTTGCATAGCGATAATCGTCTTCGCGTCGCTAATACGTCCTTCCACCACCATTTGTTTAGCCTCTTCTAGTGTAATGCTCTCACATTCCAGAAATTCATCTTCATCAGGCTGATCTGCGCCTGCTGTCAATTGATCTGCATAGTAGAGGTGAATGATCTCATCCGTGAATCCAGGTGCAGTATAGAAAGAATGAATAAGAGTAAGGGATGGACTAGTGAATCCAGTTTCCTCCTGTAGCTCTCTATGAGCGGCTTCCAGTGGATTCTCACCAGGCTCAAGCTTGCCTGCAGGTATCTCCACGATGCTCTTCTCTAATGGTTTACGAAATTGCTCGACCACTACCATCTTACCTGCATGGATCGCAAGAACGGCAACTGCACCGGGATGCTTCACAATTTCCCGCGTTGCCGTCTCCCCATTCGGGAGTCGGACTTCATCGACTTGCAGGGATATGATTTTGCCTTGAAAAATAGGTGTTGTATTTAGAGTAATCTCTTTAAACTTGTTTGGGTCGCTCATCTGTTTATCTCCTTAAGTAAGCTAATATTTTGACAATCAATGATCATATCCTCGCTTCTCTATACATAGGGTAATAGACGATTCACAAATCATATAGAAGAGAGCTGGGACAAGTTATGAAAGGTTACTATACCCATAGTCAGCTTCGTCTGGTCGGCAAGGCTTGGGAGATTCGATATTACTTGCATAAACTTACTGCAGATCCATCCATGTCAACAGTATTGGAATTAATTGATCGACGACGCACACTTAAACCGATGCCGAAGCAGCAGGGACGTGCTTTAACGCTAATTCAGCAGCACAGCTAATCGAGATGTAGAATGCAGGGTCATCCTCGAAGCGCCTACCCATGGATATCACTTGTGCAGGATATAGCTTTAAGCTTTGCTCCACTTGATCCGAGCCAATTGATTCGACCCACGAGATATGATGCTTATCCGCTAACTTGTGTAAATGTAGTTGTTGTTGTAATAGATCGGATTGTTGAGTAGGCAATTCAGTTGGGATCGGTAGCCAAGCGGGAATTAATGTGAATTGTGATAAAAGAGTTAACAGATGATGACTGAAACCATGGTGTCGTTTGCGTTCATCGGCAAAGCTGATACGGGGAATCACAATTGGATTTCCTCCGAGCATTCGTACGGCATGGATTAGCTCACTGACCTCCATCCCACTATGTCCTAGTACAGTACCTGTACCCACAATACCTGGACCCATGATCACGACTGCAATATCACTGTGGAGTATATGCTTGGCAGCTAGTAAGGCAGTAAATTTGTTCACAGTTTCCACATCACCGCCATAGGCATGCCCGTATGTGATTGACCCCGTAATCCAGCCTAATTCATTAAGCAGCTGAGTATGCTTACTGAATGATAGCGGCAATGCTGCTCCATCGGACATAATATAACTTAGTTTGATAGGTTTCCAATCTGTACAATTCCGTTGCCGCCAGGTTATCCAAGCTGCAACAATGGGCAGCATACTGTGAAGCTCGCCAATGAGCACAGGCATTCCTTCTAATGATCGATGTTCTAGGAATAGCTTGTGATGTGGACTAGCAGGCTCCTCTGCAGCAAGTACACTTCGTTGCAGAGAAGTATATCTCAGTTTCATAATATGACCGCTTGAGATGTCGTTAGATGCGTTGAATGACTTAGAGATAGGAAGCACGTTGGCTAATGTTGCTGCATCTGCAGATGCAGTTGAGCTTAATACAGTATGCACATAATGATATCCCCCAGAACCTAGCTTTAGTGTAACCGCAGTGGTGTTCAGTCTGACCAGATCACCAGGGTGCAACTGGGGAATATTGTCCATATAATGAATAGCTTTATGGGTAGAGCCATCCGTCATTCGAATAAGCAATTCCTGAGTGCTTCCCCACATATCAACCTGTTCTAACACAACGCCTTCCTGGTATTCTATCACAAGGTCAGCACTCCCCTACCTTATTCAGGCATCGTTTAAACCGAGCCTTCGAGGCATCGTTTACATATAACTTCCACTAATTTGCTGGCAAAAACCCTTAAAACCTTGGGTATTTTGCCAACAAAAGTGAAAGTAATATTTAAGCCGAGCCTTCATTCTTTGCCACTTCCTGCACAATAGCAATGACTGCTCTTGTTACGTCTACCATGGATTGAACAGGAATTTGTTCTTTGGTTGTATGGATATGCTCATAACCCACAGCCAAATTCACGGTCGGGATTCCTAAACCATTGAATACATTCGCATCACTACCCCCACCAGAGTGAAATAGGTTGGGGGTTTTACCGATGCTGCGTAAGGCTGCGGAAGCGATCTGTACGACTGGCGCGCCTTCGTCGTATTTGTAAGCAGGATAGATCAGCTCACTTGTGAACTCTACATGACCACCGTACTCTTCCGCTGTCTCCTCGAACGCGCGTTTCATCGCGTCTACTTGACGATCAAGCTTATCCTGAATAAGGCTGCGTGCCTCCGCATCAATATCAACACGCTCACAGACGATATTGGTCGCACCTCCACCAGAGAATCGGCCGATATTTGCCGTGGTCTCATGATCAATTCGTCCTAGAGGCATTCGCGATATCGATTTACTAGCAATCTGAATAGCACTGATCCCATCCTCGGGATTAACACCCGCATGCGCTGACTTACCAATGATCGCGACGTGGATTTTCGCTTGCGTCGGGGCAGCTACGCAGATATCACCGACTTCGCCATTGGAATCCAAGGCAAATCCGAGCTTGGCTTCAATCTTGCTTGCATCTACTGCTCTGGCTCCTAGCAAACCTGATTCTTCTCCCACTGTAATCACGAATTGTACGCGACCATGCTCAATTCCCTGCTCTTTCATCACTTTGATCGCTTCCAGCATGACCGCCAAACCGGCTTTGTCATCACTACCTAGAATCGTCGTTCCATCACTGCGAATATAGCCATCACTATCTAATTGTGGTTTAATTCCATTACCCGGGGTGACCGTATCCATGTGTGAAGTAAAGAAGATTGCAGGTACAGCCCGATTAATTCCCCGTGTGCCCTCTAGGGTAAAGAATAAATTGTTCGCTCCATGACCCGTCTTACTCTTCGCCTCATCCTCAGTCACGGTTAAACCTTGCCCTATGAAAAGCTGTTTCAATACGATACTAATCGCTTCCTCGTGCTTTGTTTCACTATCCACTCGGACTAAATCCATAAACTGTTCGACTAATCGGGATTCGTTCACCAACATGAAAACCTCCATTGAATTGTATGTATGTTAAGTGTATCTTATTAATGAGCAGACTTCAAAAGCATTCCCTAAAAAAGGAGATATTTCCCGTGAATACACAAAAAAAGTTAATTAAAGTCGTGATTTATATTATGATTGCATCGATGGCATTATCTACAATTCTATTTACAGCAGGGATATTCATCAAGTAATATCATCAAGTAATCTCTGGATTCGAAACCTACCTATGAAAAAGCAGCCTCACCCTTTGAACTTGAACTGTGACCTACTCGTCGGCTACAATTCACTTTTAGAGGACAATGCTGCTTTTTTTTGTTTCGATTAATATAAATTTGTATCCTGTGTAAAGCTTTCTAGATTCTCCTTCACACGCTGCAGGAACCTTCCACAAATGACTCCATCAAGTATACGATGATCGAGTGACAAGCATAGGTTAGCCATCGAACGTACTGCAATCATGTCGTTAATAACTACAGGCCTCTTGACGATCGACTCGAAGGTAAGGATAGCCGCTTGCGGATAATTAATGATCGGGTACGACAGGATAGAGCCGAATGATCCCGTATTATTAATCGTGAATGTTCCACCTTGCATGTCGCCTGGTGTGAGCTTGCCTGCCCTAGTCTTACTAGCCAGTTGTTCAATTTCTCTGGCCAATCCAGGTATATTCTTCTGATCGGCCTGACGGATTACAGGAGTCCAGACCGAATCCTCTGTACCAACAGCGAGTGAGATGTTAATATCTCGTTTGACAATAATATTGTCAACGCCCCATACCGAGTTCATAATCGGATAATCCTTAATAGCATTAACAACTGACTTCATTAAGAATGCTAAGTATGTCAGATTGACGCCTTCTTTGCGTTTGAACTCATCCTTCATCTTATTGCGCAATGTAACTAAGTTCGTAACATCAACTTCGATCATGGTCCAAGCATGAGGAATTTCCGTTACACTTTGCCGCATTCGGCTTGCGATTGTATTACGTATCGGTGTAATGTCGATATAATATTCGCCACGGCTATCCGAGGATTGCTTATGTTCAATGTCTACGTATGGACCTACTTTATTATCAGACAAGTGTAACCCAGTAGAACGAACAGGTACCTTCGGAGCGTTCATTGGAATCTCATTCGCCGAAACCGCGGACGAGGATTTTACGATCGGCGCCGATATCACATCTTGATGTTGCTGTTTACTACCTCCCGACTCCACATAGTCCAATACATCTTTACGCGTAATTCGACCACCAAGACCACTTCCAGCAATGAGGTTCAGATCAAGGCTATACTCCTCAGCTAATGTTCTGACAGCTGGTGAATACCGATGTCGCATACTCTGATCACCTGTAACTGTAAGTGTAGAATCACCCTCCAACGCTGTTCTACTACTCGCTGGGGCTGCTACCGTAGTCTTCACCGCGAGAGCTTGCCCTTCTATACCATTCTCCTGAATAATACAAATCGCAGTACCTACATCAACCGTCGAGCCTTCAGCAGCCAACAACTCCACTAGGATACCTGATGCCGTAGAAGGCAACTCCGCAGTCACCTTATCTGTAATCACCTCACATAGAGCCTCATACTCCTCTACATGATCACCCGGTTGCTTTAACCACTTGCCTATCGTTGCAGATACCACACTTTCAGCGAATTGTGGCATAGTAATTTCTGTACCTTTTGCACCCGTTTGTTGCATCCTCTTACTACCTCCTCGTAAATCATAACTGTGTGACTAACAAGAAGTTTGATTTGCAGCCTAGAGTTATCTAGTGCTCCTCGCACGCAGAGCTCAATATCGAGCTAACTGCAGCATCGCTTCCTGTACTTTTTCGGCATTGAGCATATAGAATTTCTCCAGAGGCGGGCTGATCGGCATCGCAGGCACATCATAGCCACATAGACGCATGATCGGCGCATCGAGATCGTACATCAACTCTTCGGCAATAATCGCAGCAACCTCTGCCCCGACTCCACCTGTCTTATTATCTTCATGAAGAATGAGCACTTTACCTGTCTTCTTGACGGCTTCTAGAATCGCATCACGATCAAGTGGTTGTAACGTTCGTAAATCTAGTATTAATGCGTTAATCCCATCCTTGGCTAGCTCTTCAGCAGCCTGTAAGGCGAAGTGAACGGTTAATCCATACGTTATGACGGTAATATCTGTTCCATCACGCTTCACGTCCGCTTTACCAATGGGCACGATATAATCTTCATCTGGCACTTCGCCAGTAATCATCCGATAACACTTCTTATGTTCAAAATATAACACAGGATCCAGATCGCGAATTGCCGCAATCAGAAGCCCTTTCGCATCATAGGGTGTGGATGGAACGACAATTTTCAACCCTGGTGTACCGAAGAAGATCGATTCAGGACATTGGGAATGATACAATCCACCGAACACGCCTCCGCCTATCGGAGCACGGACCACTAACGGACAAGTCCAGTCGTTATTCGAACGATAGCGGATTTTGGCTGCTTCGCTTATTATCTGATTCGTCGCTGGGAGCATGAAATCGGAATATTGCATCTCCGCAATCGGACGCATCCCATACATCGCAGCACCGATCGCCACACCTGAGATCGCAGATTCGGCAAGCGGTGTATCCATCACGCGATCATCACCGAACTGTGCATGCAGCCCCTTAGTAGTCCCGAATACGCCGCCCTTGAGACCCACATCTTCACCAAGCACGAATACATTCTCATCGCGCTCCATCTCATCCTTCATCGCTAATCGAATTGCATCGAGGTAAGTTAACATTGCCATGAGTTAAATGTCCCCCTCTTCTGCATATACATGCCGCAATGTTGATTCTGGTGTAGGGAATGGCGCTTTATCGCCATACTCAGTCGCTTCCTTAATTTCTTGGGCGATGGCTTGCTGCATGGCTGCTTCCTTCTGTTCGTTCCAGACGCCGATTTCCTCCAAGTATGCACGGAATTTCGGAATCCCGTCATTCTGGATATGCATGTCTACCTCTTCCTTCGTGCGATAAGCCATATCGTCGTCAGAAGTTGAATGTGGAGACACACGATACACAATCGCTTCGATCAAGGTTGGACCTTCACCACGAATAGCACGTTCTCTCGCTTCCTTGACTACTCGGTACATTTCTAAGACGTCATTGCCATCTACGGCAACACCCGGAAAGCCGTAACCAATAGCTCGATCCGCAATCCGCGCACAGCCGACTTGCTTATGATAAGGCACGGATATGGCATATTGATTGTTCTCACACATGAAGATAACCGGCAGCTTGTGCACGCCAGCGAAATTACAGCCTTCATGGAAGTCACCCTGATTGCTTGAACCATCACCAAACGTAACAAAAGAAACAAAATTCTGCTTCTTCAGCTTTGCAGCAAGTGCGAAGCCTACAGCATGAGGAACCTGAGTGGTTACAGGACTAGAGCCGGTAACGATATGATGCTTCTTATATCCGAAGTGTCCAGGCATCTGCCGACCACCACTATTCGGGTCCTCCGCCTTCGCGAAGATCGCCAGCATAAGATCCTTGACCGTCATCCCTATAGAAAGCACTAGTGCATAATCTCGATAATAGGGTAGAAAATAATCCTTCTGCTTCTCAAGCGCAAAAGCCGCTCCCACTTGAGCTGCCTCTTGTCCGATGCCAGATACATGAAAATTAATTTTACCTGCTCGTTGTAGAATGAGTCCACGCTCATCGAACTTGCGTGCTAACATCATTGTGCGGTACATCTCGATTACTTGCTCATCCGACAGCCCAAGCTGTCGATGCTTCGTCAATTGAGCGATAACCATGATGAAGCCTCCTTATATTTCCGAATGTATACTTTTATTACCTGGTCCTAAGACTTGATAGTGTAAGTATATAATAAATCAACGTAAATATGAATAGTTATTTCGATATAATTTTAATGTATATCCTGATTTTATTCATTGAGTATCGTGTTCCTGCGCTAAAATACAGTAGTTTTGATACGATTTGTCTGATGAGCACGTTGCTATGTCAATCTCTGTTCTATATTCACAGTTTAACGTTATTCAGGGTGGCTATTCACCCCGTATGTACCGATTAGTATGCAATAACCACTCCTCGAGTGGCTAATCGGGGGTGATTAACATCAGAGAGCTTCGATTGCTAGTTTAGCCACTCGAGAAGTGGTTAATGCGACTGAAGACTACATTCATTACTGAATAGCCATTCCAAAAGTAGTTAATTCCTTGTATCCACTAAATGCTTGATGAGCATCTGTGATCAGTGATCTGAAATCAGTGATCTGTGTTCAAAAATTCACTACATCCCTATAGCACGATTATCGACTGCAAGCATAGCTTCTCCAAGCGCCTCTGACAATGTAGGATGTGGATGAATGGTCTGCCCAACTTCCCATGGCGTCGCGTTCAATACTTGGGCTAAACCTGCTTCCGAGATTAGATCTGTCACATGTGGACCAATCATATGCACACCGAGAATATCATCGGTGTTCTTATCGGCAATAACCTTAACGAACCCATCTGACTCACCATATACAAGAGCCTTACCGATGGCCTTAAACGTGAATTTGCCTGTCTTGAGCTCGAATCCTTTATCCTTGGCTTGCTGCTCGGTTAAACCGACACTCGCGATTTCTGGTCGGGTGTATATACATCGAGATATGAGATGGTTTTCGATCGGATGAACCTTCTCACCACATGCATGTTCAACAGCAAGAATACCTTCATGCCCTGCTACATGTGCGAGCTGCAAACCTCCACTTACATCTCCAATTGCATAGATATGTGGTTCTTTGGTTTGCATAAAGCTATTTACTTTGATACATCCCCGTTCCACAGCAACATCTGTGTTCTCCAAACCGAGGTTATCAGCATTCGCTTGTCTACCTACGGATACGAGTACAACTTCCGCATTCATAGAAACCGTAGATCCTTTATGTTCTGCCTGAAGTGTAACGCCCTCACTGTCAGTAACAACCGACTCCGCAATAACCTTAGCACTCGTTATTACCTTGATCTTACGTTTCTTAAACAATCGCTCTAGCTCTTTCGATACTTCCGTATCCTCTAACGGTATAAGTCGATCCTCATACTCAACGACCGTAACCTCTACGCCAAAGTCACTTAACATCGATGCCCATTCCACGCCAATTACACCACCACCTATGATGATGATCGATTGAGGTAACTTCTCCATCCGTAATGCTTCATCGCTAGTAATAATTCTCGTGCCATCAATAACTAATCCATGTAAAGAACGCGGTCTAGACCCCGTAGCGATAATCAGATGATCACTGACCAACGTCTCCGATTCGCCATTACTGAGTTCAACTGCAACAGCGCCACTGCGCGGTGAGAAGATCGACGGTCCAATGACCCGTCCATTCCCATGATAAATATCAATCTTATTCTTCTTCATTAGAAATTCTACGCCTTTATGTAACTGCTCTACAATTTTCCGTTTACGTTCTTGTACTCTATCAAAGTTAAGTGTGACACCGGTCGTCTCAATACCGTAAGCCTCACTATCTTTCATCGTTGTGTATACTTCTGCACTGCGCAATAATGATTTACTAGGAATACATCCACTATGTAAGCATGTTCCACCTAACTTGTCTCTCTCAACCAAAGCTACAGTTTTCCCAAGCTGGGCTGCGCGAATGGCAGCCGTATATCCACCCACGCCACCACCAAGTATAACGATCTGATATTGCTTTGACATTCTAAACGCCTCCTGAAACATTATGATGGTCATGCACGAAACTTCAATTCTGTTGTTAAACAAAGTATAATGGTGAAACCGTGAAAAATAAAGCATAGGGATCGTTTAAATATAACTTTCACTAATTCCGTGGCAAAAACCCTTAAAACCGTTTGGTATTTTGCCGCAGAAAGTGAGAAGTAATATTTAAGCCGACCCTTAGAAAAGGAATAGACACTTATGAGAATGATTATTGTGAGACTTATCGCAGTCATGCTGTTAGTTATACCCGGTTTCATGGCTACTTATGGGTTCCTCATTATGAAGGATGCTGTCTTCGCATCCCTCGGTCCTGATCACCTGCCGTGGGTCAGCTTCATAATCGGCTTCATCTTATTCGCACTTGGCGTTGCTTTTATCGGCGGATGGATATTCTTCCGCGATCGTAAGCTGAATTATGTAGCACCTAGATTCAAGCCTAAGAAAGTACGCAAGCCACGGGTATAGTTGAGACTTCGATTAATTCGTATTTGGGAAAGAGAAGAGTGAAAACGACTCTATCTTACCCTACCCCATCGATCAATAGTGTTCAATACGAAATTACGTTCAATTATAGCTGTAAGCGAGCTCCGTTCGGCTTTCCAATGAAGCGCGATAAGCAGCAGTGACATGACCATCAGAACTTCATTGGGAGCAGCTACAGATAGAGAGAAGCCAAGACCAAACCCTAGTAAATTTGCACCCGTATCTCCAATCATCACTCTCCCACCTAGATCACTAGGTAATACGAGTAATGCCGCTATCGCAAGCGGCAGCCAATAGGGCAGGAATGATAGGGTTTCCGACCCGATGAATAGGATGATCGACCCTAGATAGAAGCCCTTGATTGCCCGTCCCGGACGTAAATCCAACAAATTCACAGCATTGGTTGATAATACGATTACCACGAATCGGATTAAGCGATCATACCATGATCCTCCCAGTTCTACGACAACCCAAAAAGCAACCAATCCAGCCATTCCCGCCTTGACCAGACCCGTTGTTACGATGCCATCCTGAAGCAAGCTTCCGATATGGCCCTTGAGCCCTTTTACCATGCGGTTCCCCTTCGAGTCATCTACCCAGCCTGCCCAGAAAATCAAACCAGACCATAACAAGTATTGATGAATCGGCGGGCCCCATTCGGGGTATATGACTTCAAAATAGGATGAAGATGTGTCAGGCCATAATGCGAATAGAAGTGAATGAATGATCAGCATACTGTAAAGGAATACCCCGAAGGCCGTCGGGATTACCTCCTGCTCATAATTACTTCGAACTAATCCGTGTCCTCTTAGGAATGAATCGACACCCGGCATAATCGCCTTCCCGATAAGTATGTATACAAACCCATAAGCAATGATCGACATCAACATATCGGATGCAGCCATTTATATATAAGCGTTCGTCCAACCGAGACGAATTGCTTGCCTCTGTGATAGAAACCTTGCCAATCCCTTGCAGATTCACGATGACGAAAAGGAACCGGAAGCTCGCCAATTCGATATCCGGCACGTGCAACATCAATCGTTAAACCCACTTCAACACCAAACCCTCTTGATAAGCCACCAATACGCTCAAGCACTTCACGGCGAATCGCCCGTTGACCAGATAATGGTGTGCGTGTGTGGTAACCGCATAAACGATAAATCCCCACCACTGCCAAACCTTTGACAAGTCCAAATCCTCCTCGAATTTGCGCCATTGGCAGCTCCGCAATGGTCATATCGTATTCATTATGAAGTAAGGGTCTCAGCAACAATTCTACATTCCCAGCGGACCTCCCTAAATCTGCATCAAGGAAAATAATATAGCTGCCACTCGCCATTCGCCATCCGTTATACATCGCAGTTCCTTTTCCCATATTACAGGAATGGCAGATAATACGGTCTGCATACGGTGTAGCCACTTCGATTGTGTTATCCCTACTTCCATCATCGACAACGATGATCTCCAATTCCAATAAAACTAATTGAGCAAATGCCTCTTGGACCGCTTCTAAAGTTTCAGCGATAATACTTGCTTCATTCCACGCTGGTATGATGATCGATACTTTGGGGTGAAGAGGTTGCTTTCTTTGTGTATCCATCCATATCCCCTTCCTCTAATTGAGCACGCAATCGAGTAATCAAGTCAATTTGCTGTGGATCAGAGATGATGATCATATCGGTCTGCACTGTGTCCACGGGCGGAGTTTCGATGCCACTGACGTCAGTAACAGCATCTACAGCATCTACACCATTAACATGATCAACGCCACCTAACCAAGTAGCCGCTTCGGTCTCCACCCAATCCACTCCGGCTGAGATCATCATCTGTGCGAGCATGTCATTTTCTAAAGAGTGAGGTCTAACCCACAGAATACGCTTATGTTCTAATAGGGGAGCCACCGTTCGCTGCATCAGTTGGAGCGCATTCATATCCTTGTGCAGCTTCTGATTTTCCTCTAATTTACCTTCATACTTGTCCATTAGAATTCGCAACGTATGCTGCTCTGTCTGGAACATCCACTTCTGTCCAAGACTTCCTCCGATTAGAATGCCAATACCGAGTGCGAAGAAAATGGCAATCAATGATCCCATATGATATTTGCCCGATAGCAGTTTGATCACACCCTTCATTCAATTCAAGGTCACCTTGATATAGGTCAACAGTACATCGGCCACATGATGGATGCCAGGATGGATAAGACCCAGCATCATAATGGGGAATAGGGCTGCAGCAGGTACCATCCACAGATTACGCCATCGCATCGGTCGATGATACAGCTTACTAACTCCCTTGGCATCGACAAGCTTACTCCCTATTTTCATTCTAACTAGAATTGTACTAGCCATTCCCTTACGACCCTTTTCTAGAAAATCGATCATATGCGTGTGCGTCCCCAACGTAACGATGAGTTCAGCTTGCTGCTCATATGCGAGCAGCATGGCAACATCCTCACTCGTTCCATAAGAGGGAATAATCTCTGCTCTGAGTCCAAGCGCATGAACACGTGCCATACCCGGTGCCCTCCCGTCGGGATAGGCATGAACTATTATTTCCTTGCCGAGCATCAACGCTTCATCAGATATACTGTCCATGTCCCCTACGATCAGATCTGGGGTATGCCCATATTCCATCAGGGCATCAGCGCCGCCATCTACACCGACTAACACCGGTCGATAATCTTCTATGTAATCCTGAAGAGCCTGCAAATCACTCTTATAACCACTTCCTCTAACAACAACAACGACATGTTTGTTAACCATCATCGTTTTTAACGGGGGGACAGTGAGCGGATGGATGACAAAATCTTTTTCCTTCTGAGCGTATTTGAGTGTATTGTCTATAAAATTACTTAGCTGATTTCCGACATTATGATCGGCAATTAGGCGCAATGCTTCCCATTTAGCCATGGTAAAGCGTGTATAAGGGATAGAAATCTGAATACTGTCCGGGGAATGAATATGATGGGAAATGATGATTCGCATCCCATCCTCGAATAACGTGAATAGCTGCGGCTCAATCTCAAGTAGAGGAATGCCTGCCTGTAAGAGAAGCAACGGCCCTTTTGTAGGGTAATCACCACTCATAGAAGGGGCCGCATTAATAATAGCGACACACTTCAATTCAATCAGACTGAGCGCCGCCATCTCATCTAGATCTCGATGATCCAGAATTAGAATTTGTCTTGGCTTAGCCTTCCTTAACAACCTCTTCGTATTCCGTCCAACCGTAACCACACCCATGATGGGTTCAATTACTTGCTCAAACCGAATGTTCTTCATCCACGCAACTCCCCGGATACACCGATTTGTGTTAGCGTGTCCTGAATGGGAGGAATTATACTTTTTCGAACAAAAAGCGTCAGTACTTCGGATCATATCCGATAATACTGACGCTGTATTGTGCTTCTTCTAGCGGTTGGAAGCGACCTTATGCTCGATCCGCAGCTTGTCAGCTACCATCGCGATGAACTCGCTATTAGTTGGCTTGGACTTGCTGATGTTGACGGTATAGCCGAACAGGTGGCTGATGGAATCAATATTGCCACGAGTCCAAGCAACTTCAATTGCGTGACGAATGGCTCTTTCTACACGACTTGGTGTAGTTTTGAATTTCTCAGCGATGTCAGGATACAAGGTTTTCGTAATAGCCCCAAGTATCTCAATATTATTGTAAACCATGGTAATCGCTTCACGAAGATATTGATAGCCTTTGATGTGGGCTGGTACCCCAATCTCATGAATGATAGCCGTAATATTCGCGTCCAGATTCTTGCCTTTGTTCAACGGAATCACATTTGTACGATTCTGTGCACTTGAGGTCGTCATTGGTGTATTCGTCACAAGCTGGCGAATACGATTCACAAGTACCTCCATATCAAACGGCTTTAGTATGTAATAAGAGGCACCTAACTGAACTGCCTTTTGCGTGATATTCTCTTGACCAAAGGCGGTCAACATTATGATCTGTGGCTGTGGAGATAAATTTAGCGTTCGAAGACGCTCCAATACACCAAGTCCATCCAGATGAGGCATAATAATATCTAGAATCAATACATCTGGCACCTTATTCTCTCTTTCAATAAATTGGAGTACTTCATCACCGTTATACGCAACGCCGATCACTTCCATATCTGCTTGCTCTGAGATGTATTCGGATAATAAATTCGTGAACTCTTTGTTGTCGTCTGCTAATAATATCTCGATCTTCTGCAAAATAATACCCTCCTAAATGTTTTGTATAAATCTGATTTACATCATTTTCCTTCTCCAATGTGAATTCGACATCTCAAATCAAATCCCTTCTGTCGAAATTTATTTTTCTTGATTTTTTTAAAGAAATATTTTATTATTAATATTCTATCTAAAATTTCTACAACCTTCTACATAAGTCGATTTTATTCGACAATATATGAATAATCAATTTAAAACCGCAATACAGCTAGCCTTCTGTTCGCAAGTTACTCTGTAAGGCGGTTTGGACGCTCTACACCAAAATAAAAATAAATCTTAAGGCAGTTAACCCGCCTTAAGATTCTCCTCAGCATTCATCGTAATCCCTGCATCCTTGAGCATCCATTCGATATAACATCCATAGCCTGAAGTGGGGTCATTCACAAAAACATGGGTTACGGCTCCGATTAATTTGCCATTCTGGATAATTGGACTGCCGCTCATCCCTTGCACAATACCTCCCGTTTTCTCCAAAAGCCGTAGATCGGTAATCCTAATAATAATACCCTTTGTTGCAGGTGTATCCTGTTTGGCCGCATGAACGACTTCAATCTTAAATCTTTCCACCTTCTGTCCATTCACAACGGTTAAGATTTCTGCCGGACCCTCTTTAACATCTTCAGCGAACGCGACCGGTATTCCCTCCGCTATTGCCCCGTGCTCAGGAGTGCTGGACATTGAGCCGAATATGCCAAACTGTGTGTTCTTCTGTATGGTACCAAGTACATTGTGCTCCTTGAAGAAGTGTGCTCGTTTCTCACCTGGCTCGCCATTCTGGCTTTTGGATATTGATGATACACTGGAATGCACAACTTCCCCCCCACGAGGTACAATTGCAGTTCGAGTATCCATATCAGTAATCACATGACCAAGCGCTCCGAACATGGCTTGCTCTGGTGCGTAGAAGGTCAGTGTACCAACACCCGCAGCAGAATCGCGGATGTATATTCCTAATCGATAAGAATGTTCATTCACATCGAGACCTGGCTGAATCATCGTGTTCATCTGTTTGCCATTCCGCATAATTACGAGCTGAATCGGCTTCTTGGACTTTCCAGCCTGATTCACGATATCAGCGACCTTGGACACATCATGAATTTCTTGCCCATTCATTCGTATGATACGATCACCCAGTCGGATGTCCGCTAACTCACCTGGTGAATGTTTCGAATCAGGACTAACCTGAATCAGATGATGTCCCACAACTAAGATCCCATCAGAATGAATCTTTACGCCAATCGTTTGTCCACCCGGAATGACTCTGAGATCAGGTATAACATTGACCTTCACCGTCTTGAGTGGAATGGTACCAAACAGCTTCACCTTCATCTTCGCATGCCCTGTATGGGTAGATTGGATGGCTAGAGGACGACTGAGTGGAGCAACAAAAGAACGTTGTGAGTTACCATTAACCGTAACAATGTCCGGATTCGTCACCGTAACTTCTGCATTAACCGGCAAATCTAAGGTTAGTTGCTTGTTCTGTCCAGCAAATAGTCGAAGTTCTTCAGGAAATGAAGCGAAGCTTTGGAACGGTGTAGATAAACAGCTAAGACAAATCATGAGAACAAGAATAAGTCCTGCGTATTTCTTCTTGCGCCAAGAATTCAAGGGATCGACTCACACTCCTTTTCAGTGGCACTCGTATATCGCTTTAGACAAATTCAACACGATGATCGGCTAAAGCGTACCCTTAAGGTAACCTCACCCTCCTCGTTTTATTACACCATAACGTATGTAGATTAACCCTTACATTCCTTTAACGACGAGCTAGCTGAATCATTTCCCTTGCATGATTTAAAGTTGTTGCTGTCACCTTGGCTCCACCTAACATCCGTGCTAATTCCGTTACACGATCATCCTCTGTGAGATGACTAATTCGAGTATATGTGCGATCATCTTCTACTTCTTTGAATATCAAATAATGTGCATCCGCCATGGAAGCAACTTGTGGTAAATGGGTAACACAGAAAACTTGTCGGTTTCGTGATAAATTCGCCAGCTTCTCAGCAATCGCCTGTGCTGCTCTACCGCTAACACCGGTATCCACTTCGTCGAATACGAGCACCGGGATCTGATCCAATCCAGAGAAAATCGTCTTTAAAGCCAACATGATCCGCGATAGTTCTCCTCCAGAAGCTATCTTGCTCAAGCTCTTCAAAGGTTCACCTGGATTAGCTGATAGCTGAAATTCGATGCGATCGATGCCAACTTTAGTGAATGTGTACGGTACTTTCTCATCTAATGGTTCAAAATACACAGCAAATCGAGTTCGCTCCATATTCAATTCCTGTAAATGACGCTCAAGTTCGGCACAGAGCCGCACGCTTGTTTCTTGACGTGAGGCAGACAACACACGAGCTTCCTCTGTCAGCTGTTGCTGGACGACTGCCAGCTTCTTAGCCAACTCCTCAAGCCGCTCATCCTTATGCGCCAGCCTTTCTAGCTCAGAGGTAATGTGTTCATAATGAGCCAGGATCTCTGCAATCGAGCTTCCATACTTTCTGCGCAAGGAAGCAATCAGATTAAGCCGTTCTTCAATCTGATTCAATCGGTCTGGTTCAAATTCAAGCGTATCCCGATAAGCACGAAGCTGGAAAGCAGCGTCCTCAATTTGGTAATAGGCAGACTGCACCTGCTCGAATAACGGTTGAAGCTGAGCTTCATCATATTTCTTTATGTGTTCAATTCGATTCATGGTTACAGATATCGATTCGAGCGCCTTGTTATTCCCGTATAACCCTTCATAAGCTTGTGAAATCGCATCAACCATCTTCTCAGCATTGGCTAATCGTCGTTGCTCAGCTTCTAGAATCTCATCCTCATCTATAATAAGAGCTACAGCAGAAATTTCTTCAACTTGAAATCGGTATAGATCACTCATTTGCAGTGCTTGCCCGGAACCGGTTTCAAGATCGAACATCTCTTTTTTCATACTCATATAGATTTCGTAGGTTTCTTGATATCGCCGCTTGTTATCGCTAACTAGTGTTCCACCATATGCGTCTAACCATTCAAGATGGTGCTCTATTTTTAATAACGCCTGATGTTCATGTTGTCCATGAAGATTAATGAGCTGATCACCGACCTCACGAAGCATCGTCAGATTAACGAGCTGCCCATTAATACGCGCAAGACTTTTGCCTTGGATTGTTATTTCGCGACGAATCAGTAAGGGCTCCAACGCTTCGGATTCAATGCCTAGTCTATGTAGCGTTTCCCATACCGGATGATCGATTCCAACCTCGAACAATGCTTCAATCTCCGCTTTCTCGCTACCGTGACGCACGAGTTCAGTTGAACCTCTGCCACCAGCAATTAA
This sequence comes from Paenibacillaceae bacterium, assembly GCA_040880185.1. Taxonomy (GTDB): domain Bacteria; phylum Bacillota; class Bacilli; order Paenibacillales; family UBA4045; genus UBA4045. The sequence goes on along the minus strand of JBBDIY010000077.1, from coordinate 6,790 downwards.
GCTCAAAGCATCTATGACGATTGACTTCCCAGCACCGGTCTCACCTGTCATCGCCAGAAAACCGCTAACACAAGTAAGTCTGAGCTGTTCAATCACTGCCAAATTTCGAATGGAAATCTCTGTGAGCATAATTAACCCCCTTAGAATTATTGTGAAACCAATGTAATTTGCTATGGAATCATCTTCATGATCTGTTTAACGATATGAACGCTATTCTCTTTACTTCGGCAAATGATAAGAATGGTATCATCACCGCAGATCGTACCCATAATTTCGTTCCATTCCATATTATCAATCAAAGATCCGATTGCATTAGCAGTACCCGGTAGACATTTCATCACAATAAGATGATCCGTATGATCGATATGAACGAAATGATCGGCAAGCGCTCGCTTCAACTTATGGATAGGATTAAACTTCTGGTCAGCGGGAAGTGAGTATTTGTAACGTCCATCATCCAAGGATACCTTGGTTAAACGCAATTCTTTAATATCACGCGAGACCGTTGCTTGTGTTACGACATAACCTGCTTTTCTAAGTAAATCCACTAGCTCTTCTTGCGTCTCGATATCCTTATTCAATATCATTTCACGAATTCTAATCTGTCTTTGACCTTTCATTCTGCACCTCCAATATCCATTCTAATCTTACGAACACTGCCCTCTTCAACATCTACATAGAGCACACCATGCGTCTCCTTGAACAAATAACAATAGGGCAATAGTTTTTCTCTGACTCCACTGCCTGTCCATTGTATGGGTTGGCGTTGTTTGGCCACCTTCACCACATAGAGCTCTTCACCTTTTCTGGCAAAATAATCAACGAACAACCGGCTATCCATCGGTACATCATCAACTTCTACTAGCAATGGCACTTTCTTCTTGCCGCAGATAACCTGATAACCAGCCTTCTCCATAAGTGAAACCGCTTCTGAATGTGGAACAGGAGCACGAACTGGGAACGGCAGCTTTAAACGAGAAGGCGCATATAACCACCTCTTGAATCGGAACCAACCTATGACTGCTAGAATGACGATAAGTAGAAGAACAACGAAAACATCTCCTTGTTGCGGCATCTCCATCACCTCGCATATATCATTCGAGTAAGAAAATGGATATCCCTTCTATATGTTAGCTTATTCCCGAAATGTTTTTGATGCTTCCTTAACGACACCTTCGCATAACGTATGCAACTCGTCCAGATGAGCGTTTTCTGCAAGAGGAGACCCTTCCTCTGGTTTATGCCAATAGGCTAGGAACTCGATATTACCTTCTCCACCAGTTATCGGTGAATAGGTTAATCCACGCAGATGGAAGCCCAATTCTCGTGCGAAGGTCAGCACAGTTGTTAATACCTCAATATGAACGTGAGAGTCACGGATTACACCAGACTTCCCTACCTTCTCACGACCCGCTTCAAATTGCGGTTTGATCAATGCGACAACATCACCGCCAGCACGTAGAATCTCAAGTAAGGGGGGAAGAATAAGTTTAAGTGATATAAAGGATACGTCGATCGTCGCAATATTGGGTTGAGTCCCATTCAACTGATCCAAGGTCATATAACGAAAATTGACTCTCTCCATGACCTCTACTCGTTCATCATTGCGTAATGACCAATCCAATTGGTTATAACCAACATCAACGGCATAAACGCGTTCCGCGCCATTCTTCAGTGCACAATCGGTGAATCCACCGGTTGAGGCTCCAATATCTATCATGGTTTTACCATTAAATTCGATCTCAAAAAAGCGGATCGCTTTCTCAAGCTTTAATCCACCCCGACTTACATATGGGTGTACTGCCCCTTTGACGGTTATGGTGCTCTCCCTAGAAATCTTAGTTCCAACCTTCTCAATCCGTTCCGTATTCACTAGAACAAGACCTGCCATAACAGCGGCCTTGGCCTTCTCACGGCTTTCATAAAAGCCCAGTTCTACTAATAACACATCAATCCGCTCTTTGGTTACAGACATAGATTTCAAGGATCCCATCCTATCTAAGAACACCGATATATTCGTTGCGGTTGTTCTTAAGCGCGTTGTTTTCGGCGCGGTGTCATCGCTTGCACTTCGGAGACGATTCGGTCTACCGTTAATCCAACCTCGGCAAGCTGCTCTTTAATGCTGCCATGCTCCACAAACACATCAGGAATCGCTAAATTGCGCACTTGCATACCATAAATACCTTGTTCGGCATAGAATTCTAATACAGAACTACCGAAGCCTCCTAGTAACGAGCCTTCTTCTAACGTAAGAATGGATACATCTTCAAGCTTAGCTAGCTCTAAGAGCATCGTTTTGTCTAATGGCTTAATGAATCGAGCATTCACGACCTTGACTGAAATACCTTGAACCAGCAGTTTCTCTGCTGCATCCTCGGCAATCTCGATCATCGAGGGACCAACGGCAAGCATAACTAGGTCCTTGCCTTCCTTAATAATCTCCCATGATCCAATTGGAATTGGAGTCCATTGATCACGTTCATCCATGATAACTCCCCGCCCCGGTATTCTAGGATAACGTACAGCAATGGGACCTGAAGTATAATCGATAGCTGTTGTCAGCATATGCTGTAATTCATTCTCATTCCTAGGCATCATTAATACCATGTTAGGAATATGACGGAGGAAAGCGATGTCGTATACACCTTGGTGTGTTTCTCCATCTGGTCCAACAAAGCCCGCCCGATCAATGGCGAATATCACATTTGCATTATGCCTACAGATATCATGAATGATCTGATCATAAGAACGTTGCATGAATGTGGAATAAATAGCGAAGACAGGCTTCATTCCCTCTAGTGCTAAAGCAGCGCATAGTGTAGCGGCATGCTGTTCAGCTATGCCCACATCAATCATTCGACCTGGGAATTCAGCAGCAAATTTCATTAAACCAGATCCACCTGGCATGGCTGGCGTAATCGCTACAATGCGATTATCCTCGCGTGCTAATGCGCTCAATGTTTGGCCGAACACTTCTGTATACATGGGTGGACCGGCTAATTTAAGAACTTTACCCGATTCCATCTTATAGGGTCCAAGACCATGCCAAGTATGTGAGTCTGCTTCTGCTGGCGGATAACCTTTACCTTTGACAGTAATCACATGCACGATGACAGGTCCTTGAACTTTACTTGCTTGCTTCAATGTCTCTAATAATAACTCCATATTATGTCCATCTACAGGTCCGCAATACGTAAACCCAAGCTCCTCGAATATCACACCTGATACGAGCATATACTTCAGACAGTCTTTTATACGTTCACCCATCTTGGCTAATTTGCCACCGATGGCTGGAATTTTCTTAATTAGATGTTCTGCTTCTTCCTTCATCTTCAAGTAATGCTTATCCGATCTGATCTTGCTCAAATAATTATGCATCGCGCCAACATTGGGCGCTATCGACATTTCATTATCATTCAGAATAACCATCAAATTTCCCTTACTATGCCCGATGTGATTCAAGGCTTCGAAAGCCATTCCGCTCGCAATTGCAGCATCGCCAATAATCGCAACTACTTTATGGTCTTCGCCCTTGAAATCCCGTGCCATAGCCATACCCATTGCCGCAGACAAAGAAGTACTGCTATGTCCTGCTTCCCAGACATCATGTTCGCTCTCACTTCGTTTCACAAATCCACATAAACCTTCATATTTCCGTAATGTATCAAAACGATCCTTACGACCTGTCAGGATTTTATGTACATAAGATTGATGTCCCACATCAAATATAAGTTTATCGCGAGGACTATCCAATAAATAATGTAAGGCCAAAGTTAATTCTACGACACCTAGATTAGGTGCAAGATGCCCCCCTGTTACAGACAGCTTCTCAATGAGAAATTGTCTAATCTCATGTGCTAATTCCTCCAATTGGATCAAGCTCATACTCTTGATATCTTCCGGCTTATTCACCTGATCTAGCAACATTGGTTTCCCCGCTTCCCATTCATCGGCTGTGCATTATACAAGAATATCCCACTTGGATAGAGTTAGAAAAATCATTAAAGATGTAATCATGATTATACCATAGTTTAAATTGATCGCTCAATGGTCCCTGTCCATCAGATAATCAGCCAATTGCAATAATCGTTCTGGATGGGGAAGTCGTGCTTGCTCGATTGCCTCTTGTGCTTCTCTCGTCAATATCTTCACTTTGGATTGACATGCTTCGAGTCCGAGAAAATAAGGATAGGTTACCTTATTAGCCTTAACATCACTTTGTGTACTCTTTCCAAGCTTGCTCTCATCACCCGTAAGGTCGAGGATATCATCCTGAATTTGAAAAGCCAGTCCGATCCGGTACCCGAACAGCTCTAAGGCAGCTAATTGTTGCTCGTCAGCACGTGCTGTATGAGCGCCAGCACGAAGAGCACATACGATGAGATCACTTGTTTTGTGAAGGTGAATGAATTCAAGCTCTGCGAGATTCGTTATTCCTTGCTCACCAAGGATGTCCGCAACTTGTCCACCGACCATGCCTCTTGGCCCCGCATATATGGAAAGCTCCTTTATCATCGATAACACGCGATCAGCCGGCACATCATAACGAGAAGCCGTCTCAGCTAATAGATGGAATGCGTGAGTCAATAGCCCGTCACCGGCAAGGATAGCCATTGCTTCTCCGAATACGCGATGATTCGTAGGTTTACCTCTCCGAAAGTCATCGTTATCCATCGCTGGCAGATCATCATGGATTAAGGAGTATGTGTGAATCAATTCTATTGCACAGGCTGCAGGTACTGCTGAGTTCACTTGTCCACCAACAGCCTCTGCTGCTGCAAGCGCCAAGATCGGACGCAGTCGCTTACCTCCAGCCATCAAGGAGTACATCATCGCATCCTTCAATCCCTCAGGTATCATCCATTCAGAGGGGAATGACTGGGTAAGCTCCTGTTCGATCAACAAGGTATTCTCTTGGATGTAAGCTATGATTGGACTCTCAAGTCTTGTCATTAGGTGTCTAATTCCCCCTTAAGATCTCCATGTGTGAATGGCTTCTTCACTAATGAACCGTTCTCTTCAATTAGAATCTCGATTTTCTTCTCAACTAGCTCTAACTTACCGCTGCACAGATGAGCCATCTTCATCCCACCCTGGAACAATTCGATCGCTTTCTCTAGTGGGGCATCTCCACTTTCTAATTGTTGAACGATTTCCTCTAACATATCCATCGCTTCTTCGAAGCTAATTTCCTTCGACTTCATTCTCATCACCCTCCCCTCTCATGGACCACACCTGACAATCAATTTGACCATCTGTCATCCGAATTTTCAATACATCTCCGGGCTGAATTTGCGATATGGACTTGATTAAAGTTGCTTCCTTCTCATCATATACGAGGCTATATCCCCTCTGCATAACCTTGAGCGGACTTAGCGCATCTAACTGTCTGATATGACTGCTTAACCTATTCCTATCTTCTTTGATGGTCGTCTGCATCGTTAGGAGCAGCGTTGATTTTGTTCGATCTAATCGAGCCTTTGCCGCATGAATGTGTTGGCCTGGATGATGCTTAGCTAGCATCTTCTCCAGCCTTGCAGTTTTCTCAACCGATTTCTGAATGCGAGAACGTATCCTGAATAGAAGCTGCTCTTTCAGTCGATCTAGCCGTTCCGTAGGCTGGAGAAGCTGTCTATGCGGTTGTGTGAGAAAAGGTGAACGTGTAATACGAGTAAGAGCCAAGCGACGACGTTGTACTTGATCTTGGATATGCTGTATTAACCTCTGCATATTATGATGGATTTGTTGTCGAAGCTCAAGGTGATGAGGCACGGCTAGTTCTGCTGCTGCCGTGGGAGTAGCTGCACGAAGATCAGCGACAAAGTCTGCAATTGTAAAATCCGTTTCGTGACCGACTGCAGATATAATCGGAAGCTTAGAAGCATATATACTACGAGCAACAACCTCTTCATTGAACGGCCATAGCTCTTCAAGAGATCCGCCGCCCCTTCCAATAATGAGTACATCTACTTCTCCCAGCTCATTCATCCGATCAATTGCCTTGGCAATGATCGGAGCAGCTTGTGTCCCTTGGACAACTACGGGGAAGACAATGACAGGAACAGTCGGATACCTGCGTTGCAGCGTGATGATAATGTCACGTACAGCTGCGCCAGTTGGTGAAGTAATAACTCCAATTGCTTTCGGGAATCGTGGGATGACTTTTTTGTGCTCAATTGCAAATAACCCCTCTGCTTCCAGCTTTAACTTCAGCTGTTCAAAAGCAAGGAATAGGCTGCCGATGCCATCAGGCTGCATCTGTGTCACATAAAACTGATACTGCCCATCTCGATCGTATATGGATATGTTACCTCGTGCAATAACCATCGTGCCTTCCTTCGGAATGAAGGGCAATCTTTGATTCTGAGATGCAAACATAATGCTCTTGATCCGACTAGCTTCATCTTTCAAGGTAAAGTACATGTGTCCACTGGAATGATGCGTAAAGTTCGAGATCTCCCCACGCACCCACACATCCTGAAGAAGAATATCCCCTTCGAGCTTCATCTTAATATATTTGGTAAGCTCTTTAATCGACAGTACACGCTGTTCCTTCTGCACGAATTTGACACCTCTCTGTAAATTAAACTGTCGTGACTAACAAGGGAGTTTAATTGGAAGTCGATCCGTATCGAGAAACCTCTCTGTAAATTAAACTGTCGTAACTAACAAGGGAGTTTAATTGGAAGTCGATCCGTATCGAGAAAGCTCTCTGTAAATTAAACTGTCGTGACTAACAAGGGAGTTTAATTGGAAGTCGATCCGTATCGAGAAAGCTCTCTGTAAA
>JBBDIY010000076.1:3165-69696 GCA_040880185.1 Paenibacillaceae bacterium | reverse complement strand
ATTACTATTGATCGGCTTTGCATTAGGTTATAAAACATTTTCGCCGAGTATATAGCTCCAAATCGTTATTCAGTGTTTGATCCTGCCATTTCGTTAGCTCAATATCAAGCACTAAACGGGTTTCCTCCTGAAAGGCACCTCTCCCATATAGACGTGACACGTTGATCAGTCCCACGCTTCTTAAGGCGATAAACTCCTTCGTTTTTCCATCATGTGTGGCAAGAATCATCTCAGGATTAATCTTCTTCAGAACAACAACGTCATCAGCCACTAAGCGATGACCACGTTGGATTAACGTATGCGCTGTCTCACTCTTACCTACCCCTGACTTACCTCGAATAAGAACCCCGATTCCTGATACGTTGACACAAACCCCATGTATACTAATCTCTGGAGCTAAAGCCTTGCTCAAGAAAGTATCAACTAAATCCAAGAATTTGGTCGTTGTAACGGGTGTACGTAATAGTGGAATTTTTTCTTCCTCGCAATATTTAAGCAGATATTTAAGTCCATCTTGATTGGCAGTAACAATGAAACAAGGTGGATGATATTTGACCACATTGCGTATTCGAAGATTTCTCTCCTCATCACTTAACGAATGTAGATAATTGATTTCCTTTCTGCCGAGAATTTGGATCCGTTCCATGGGGAAAAAGTCAAAATAACCAGTGAATTCCAACCCTGGACGATATACACGTGATTTAATAAGTTGACGTCCTGTATATGAGGCCCCCGCTAATATTTCTAAGCCAAAGCGTTTAACCAAATGTTCTACTGTTATCGTTTTCATAAATGAGCCACCTTTATTTGATTAGACATAACCCGTCCCTTTGTTACGTACTACTAGTAACAGAGATATCGTACCCAAGACAAGGAGGAAATCGGAATGAAAACCGCCTTATGGTTATATTTTTTTCTGTTCATTGCATTTTTTGATCTACATGCACAATATCCAATTCTCACACCATTCGCGATTTCACTTGGGGCCACACCTTCATTCATCGGTGTGATTATGGGTATGTACTCCATTACACATCTGCCCGGAAACCTAATTGCTGGGTACAGTGTAGATCGATTAGGTAGTCGTATCTTCATTGTCCTTAGTTTACTATTTGCAGGTTGTATTCTCTTACTTCAATCTCACGTTAGCAACCCATGGCAGCTGTTAGTTCTTCGCTCAATAAGTGGCTTTGTGCTGGCTTTCCTGTCTCCAGCTTGTATGGCTTTATTAGCTCGACTCGGACGCAACCAACTCCATCAAGGGAAGTTAATGGCAGGTAATGGAATCGTTCATACACTAGCTTCCGTGGTCTCACCCGCCGCAGGGGCCTTGCTCGTCGCTCAGATCGGATTTGCAATTGCCTTTAATATATTAGGTTGGGTATTAATCGTGACGGCCATATGCGCATTATTCTTCATTACCGATCAAACTGCAAACCAAGAATCCATGAAACCATCAGAAGAACATACAGTGGATGCCATCACAAACAGACCAAGTTCTGTGTCATGGATTGTATTCGCTTTACCTGTAGCAATGTCCTGCTCACAGGGCATTCTATTCTTCGAATTACCGCTTATGAACGGTGCAACTCAAGGTATCATGACGACCGGTTTATTATTCTCCATTGTAAGCTTGGGTGCGCTGATTACATTGAGTATGCTGTTCCTCAATCGTTATTCTCCATTTATTCGGACACTAACAGGGGCCGTTCTGTTGGCTTTCTCTTTCTTTGCCATGGTAATTAATTTACCCACTCCAATCTATATGATGCTACTCTTTGTTGGAATGGCAAAAGGGGTCATTTTCCCAGCCTTGTCCTCCTTGTTAATCCAGTTAAGTGGTGGTTCTCACTATGGAAGGACATTCTCCTTACTGTCTATTGCTTTCTCCATTGGCGCATTCCTCGGTCCGATGTTAGCTGGCCAGCTTAGGGAATATATATCACCCTATCTGATTGCCTTCGTTATATTAATGATAGCAGCTTCGATATTACCACTACACCATGTCAAATCATCTCCCATAGTGAATATACATCAGAACTAACGATCATTGGATTGAAGACATCAAAACTGATATGATAGTATAAACTAAATGTTTATCTACTGAAAGGTGTGTCCACATGGGTGTGAAGTTCAAGCGAGAATATGAACATATTGTTGAGGAGATGGCGAAGGCTATTATCAACATTCAGGATTGTTATGATTTGTTTGAGATGAATCAAGAGGAATGGAGCCAGATGGATCATGAGGAACAAATGGCTTGTATAACTACCCTTGCAGATGACATCTTCTACGGACTAGGTAATTTGCCTGTACTTACCATCGGTTCAGGTAAGATTGAATATGATGCAACGAACCATATCCTTAAAGTATCCTCCGTTCCTCAAGTTACACATCTCATTCATCTGATTTAATGAACAATAATCGACCGCATTATTAAAAAAAAGCAGCAACTGCAGTTCACATACTGCGATTGCTGCTTCTTTATTATTTTATTAGTGATTCGATTTGTTGAGCTAGTAAGAAGTCTTTACCCGTTACTCCGTTTTTATCATGAGTAGTAAGAATGACGGATACACGATTATAACGAATGTTCAAATCAGGATGATGATTGAGCTTATTAGCCAGTTCAGCAATCTGAAGCACAAAAGAAATTGAATCCTTGAAGTCTTCTTTTTTAAATTCTTTCGTAAGGGTATTATTCTCGAATTTCCAATGGGGTAGTTTATTCATATAAACGGCCATTTGTTCAGTGGTTAATTTGCTCATTCTCATCATCTCCTTAAGTTCATACTTACATTCTAATTAATTATAACACAGCTATCACATATTTGAATCGTCTTTGTTGACCAAACTTTAAGTTGAGATGATAGAGAATATGCGAATGGGCTCTAATAAATTCCTATATCATCCAATAGGATACTTCCCTCATGTTGGTTTTGGAAAAGGAATCGAATCGACTTAATTGTTTTGAAATTAAAGATATCCTGACCACTAGAAAGCTCCTTCAACGGAATCATATAGGTTTGAAAAACGGGTTCCGTTGACGCTCCATACCTTCCTTCTCGAACTGCGATGTCCAGAAATCGCTCCATTGTATACTGAGTTTGAATGGCTGGATGAATTCGTTGATAATGACTTAATGGGCTTTGCAACTTAACTCCATCCGTTGTTTCTATCTCGATGATGAAATCTAAATTTAATTTATCAGTCAAATTGGCAAGTGAGAATGTGAATGTCGATTCAGAAGTTAATTTATCCATCCAACTTTGCTTAGGCATGCTCAATTCATAGCTTCCTGTCTGCGTAGACCACGAAAGGTGCACACTACGATTCTGTTTAGAAGAATTCTGCCGGTCCTTATCCATGATTTCTTCCCATTCGTCTAATTTGAGTGTATGGATCGATCCACTAGGTATACTTGTAGTTAGGATATTATGATCCTCTTCGAAATCAGATATGCGTACGAAGTCAGAGGCCTTAAATCGATTTCGATATGAAGTAGCCGGCAACCAATCTGCAGCTTGCCTGTAATCTTTGAACATGGGTATATATGTGCTCGTCTTCTTTAAAGTCGTCTCTAGAAAAGCTGCAACATATGTTTGGGCTATACGCCTTTGATCTTCACCATCTAGAATATCCTTCTTATTCAAGAATAATCCAGTTGGTAGTGATAAATCCATTCTTCCCCACGATGTATTAAACTGCCCATGGTTGGCACCGGCAATATATAATGATGTTTTGAACCTATACGTACTATTCGTCAACGAAGTTCTTTCGTATTGTCGATCACCTGTGAATGTGCTTACATCTGCATCCTGGGATCCTTGTATAACCATATAATTAATATTCTTCATGGTGAGATATTCGTCGTCCTTTTTCATATCGGTTGGAGCAATGGCAATGATCGCTTTAACATCATTGTGAATGTCCGGATTTTGTGCAGCAAGTACAACTGCTTGTCCACCTCGTGAATGCCCAATTAGGGCAATACGACTCATATCTATCTTCGCTGAGAGCGGATTATTCGTTAATCTATTAAGCTCTCGAATTTCTTCTATATGCTGTAGAATGACCCATGATCTTAATTCCATATCATGACTCAGACCGCCCGACCATACTGAATAATTAATGAAATTCTCATCTAATGAAACCGCAATGTAACCCTTACTCGCAAGTAATTGTCCTATGTAAGCATAGCCTCCATCAGAGAAGTCTTCCATTAAGTGATTTCCATGTACGATTAAAACTACCGGGAAGGGTCCCTCCCCTTGAGGCAGCCATACTCGCCCATTCAATGGAAGATCTGTCTGATCAAAACCCCAGAATAGCTTACGAATAGGGCTCCAATGTTTAATCAAGTCAGAGCCGTCTACAGTTCTCGTAATGATGTCTACATCTTCACCAAACTCCGCTCGATGACGATCTGCGCCACTACCGTACGTGAGGGATTGATAGGAATATGGACCCATCTGCCCAGGATTATCTGCTTCTATCGTTCTTACTACATGGTCAGACAACAGCAACTTCTCATACTCAGGAGTTCCTAAAGGCACTTTATCATAAAGCCACAATAATGAAAGCGTGAGTAGGAATATACATAATCCAATATAACAATAATGATGAATTCGACGATATGTCGATTCCACCATCATAAGCAGTGAAGTACTCACTGAGAAACCAACAAATATCAGAAGAAAGCTAACGATTGCAGTAGCCCAGTATGAGATATCCGAGTTAGCTAGAGCAATTGAGATGAATGAGAATGCTGCAATGAAGCTTCCCAGGAGTAATCGTGGAATGGGTATTCTTATAAAGACTAGTAGTGTAGATACTAGTAAATTAATTATGAGAAGTAGCATGAATCCAATTAGGCACATGACTGGAATGTCAATGTATATACCCAAACCCGTAGGCATACCTAATCCGATGACGATGAATACAGGTAAACATATGACGTAAATACCTATGAGTCCAGCCTTGCACAATGTTGAATCAAATTGAGGCAGACTCCATAAGTGTGCACGTATACGAGACATCCTTTGAATCCCCTTCCCCCTTCCCCCATCGCAGTTACATAGGCATGGGTTGACCACGGAAATCGATGAAAGTTACATCGACATTAACCTGAGTCTTTCGCTCAATAATATCAATAATCCCTCTGGCTGAGACTGAGGCATCACCAGGTGCTTTATCTCCACCCATATCTGTTCGAATCCAACCTGGATGTACAGCGAATACCTGATAGCCTTCAGGCGTTAATTGCTTGTGAAGCTGGGCAGAGAACATATTCAACGCACTCTTCGTTAATGCATAAGGATAGTCGCCACCATAAGCATTGGAGAAGCTTCCAGCTTCAGAGCTAATATTAATAATACTCTGTTGCGAGCCCTTCTTCAATAAGGGCAGGAAGTACTTAATAACCAACATGGGTCCAAATAAATTCGTTTGAAAGGAACTTTCCATATCTTCAATGCTTAGATCCTCTATCTTCTGATCCCTTCCTAACAATATGGCAGCACTGTTAATGATTCCATCGATGTGTGATTGTCGAAGAGCAACTTGTGTCGCCGCGTACATAATGGAGTGTTCCTCTGATGTATCTAATGGCACAATCGTAATCTGATTCGGGTAACGTAGCTGTAGCTCACTAATATGGTCCTTCGATGATTCCGGACTGCGAATGCCAGCCAGAACTCGGTGTCCACGCGCACAAGCTTCTGCTGCGAGCTCTAATCCAAGACCTCGGTTTGCGCCTGTAATAAGTAAATTCATAATGAAAACCTCCATGTAATAAAGTTTGATTGATAAACACGCGTTTATGTTAAATGAATAAAAACAAAGCTTAAATTTGACGACAAGAATCCCTAACAATAAGCTTCGATCCAACGATTAGCTTATTGAATACCTTCGTATCCTTCTCAATGCGGTCGATTAAAGCGCTGGTCAGCTTGTGCATTAAATCCGAAAAATCGACATGCACTGTCGTTAATGCTGGTTTATATCGTGAGCTAAGTGCATGATCATCGAAGCCAATAATCGAGATATCCTCAGGCACACGTAAGCCATGCTCGTTCAACGCTCGAATTGCACCGAATGCCACGCTATCATTAGCCGCGAGAATAGCAGTAGGCAGATCAGAGCCATTGACTTTAACCAACTGATTTATTGCCTTATAGCCACTAGCTTCATTAAACTCGCCCGGAATCATCCAACGGTCGACGAGTGGCAAATGATGCTTATTCATCGCATTTATAAATCCTTGAAGCTTTTCAGGACCGGAGTAGCGCTTCATATCTCCATTGATAGAACCAATTCTTTTATGATTCAAGCTAACTAAATAATCGATTGCTTGATTGGCTCCAGATTCGTTATCGAAATTAATAATAATCCGGTTCGTTTCATTATGACCTGGGCCTGAAACATCCTGATCCATAACAGCTACAATAAAGCCTTCAGCAATTAATTGTTCAAGAAAAGGCTCTTCATTAGCAGCACCAATGAACACGCCTCCGTCTATTCTTTTCTGATAGAAGCTTTCTATAACGCTGTGAACAGCTTCCTCATCTGTTGTGTCACGGATAATATGGGTAAGCACATAATATCCGAATAAAGAAGCCGTTTCGATAACTCTAGCAATTAACAGATTGGAAATCATATCCGTAGATACTTGACCTGAATCAATTAGGAATAGCCCAATTGTACGAGTGCGCTTACCTGCCAACACCTGTGCAGATAAATTTGGGTAGTAATTATATTGTTGAATGAGCTTCTTAATTTTCTCTCTGGTTTTCTCAGGTACGTTTGGATAATCATTAACAACTCTGCTAACTGTACTGCGCGACACACCTGCCAGCTTGGCAATTTCAGTACTATTTATTTCTTTTTTCTTCAACGAATTTACCTACTTTCAGCTATGTGCATTCAACGTATTAATGCTATCAGCCCCCCGGCAATTTGTCAATTCACGATAAAAAAATGACAACGATAAACGTTGTCATTTTCCAACTATTTTACTTCTAAAGTGTTCTTAATGTCAGCTTTTTCCTTAACTCCATCGATATAGGCTGGAGCTAATTCAGATACTTTCTGGTATACGAGCTGATATCGAATTTCATCCTTTTTCTCTTCGAGTGTAGGCGTCTTATCTGCTGTTTTCATAGCTTCCAAATTCTCAGTGTAGAATTTGGAAATTTCCTCTTCCGTTACAGGTGTTTGATCTTCAAGCAACTTGCGTATTTGTACTTGCATGACGATGTCCAACCGAAGCTGATCTTCAGTGGTACCATTCTGTTCTAGAACAGCTTGCCATTCTTCGTCAGTTGCGTAACCTTTCTTAAACATGATGATTTCATTGTCAATATCGTCCTGTGTAACTTTAATTCCTGTTTCTTCAGCTTTCTGATTCAATAATTCTTCGACGATCATGCTGTCCAAGATAGGAGCTCCACCTGTCTTGACCATCTCATCGAATAGCATGTCCTTCGATATCGATACACCATTCACGCTGGCAATTGATTCACTACTTTTGCTGAAAGGCGGTTGAATAATAGCATAAATCAATGCTGCAAAAAGTACGATGGAAGCAATCATCCACACCTTAGCAGAGCGGTTCGATGGTGCAGTTTTAACCGCATCTGGCTCTGTTGATATAAATTCTTCTTCCTGAAAGTTATCTTCTACAACTTGTACATCTTGTTGATCTACTTGATTATCAGTTTGATCTTCTTGAATGTCATCTTGTTCAGGTAGCAATTCCTCTTCAATCTGTTGCTGATCTTTTTCTGTCATTACAAAACCCCTTCTCTAGTGCAAGTTATTTGCCATTACAAACTATATCAGATATTTCTTAAAATAACCTTAATTTTTAACATTTACATGAATTAATCCTCTTTATCAAATGAAACAATAAACGGCTTCATTGCCCATTAAGGACAGTGAAGCCGTTTATCATAATTCAATTAACCCTTAACCTACCCTGTTTACATTATATTGAGCCTTCTGAAGGCTGAATGATAAGCTTCGACAAAATTGTTACACCATTCTGTGACCTAACACAACGAAAGCCCTACCTCTCTTTCGTCCTTACGGTTCCTTGACCGAGCCAGTGAATCAGGATTTACTAATAACAAATTCTTTGCTTTACGTTTAGGAATTTGAAACATTACAGGGGGGGTTGATATTCAATTTTTATTTGGTGAGGGTGCTTCTTGAGGGTTAATATGTAGAAGCAACCCATATAATATAACATATAGCTAACTTATTTGCAAATATTCACACTTTTACGACTATTTTACCGGATACGAAAATCAATTTCCAAGAAGCGTTCAACTTCTGTGACCCAACGCCCCCTCACAAATTCCTCATGACTCGGATGCGCATTATACGTATCATAATCAGCTTGATTATTGAATTCCATAGAGAAACCATAATCATAATCATTCTTGGGACTAACTTGGTATAACACTTCAAAATGGTTAACGACTGGAATGGATTCCAGAATAGCCTTCCCATCTGCTAGAAATTTCTCTGCATCCATAGACCCCTTGCTAGCCTTCAAATCAAAGATAACCATATGACGTATTGCTTGTTTTTCCATTGTATACATTCTCCTTTACGCATTTAGGATGGGTTAAAGCGAATCGTAAGTTCGATGATCTCTGAGCGACTTCCGAGGCGAATCGGAGGCCCCCATGTTCCGAAGCCTGATGAGACAATGGCGTGTAAGTTCCCTTTTTTCAAGTAGCCCCAATCTAATTCAAACAAGCGACCAGTAATCCAATGAAAGGGCATCATCTGACCTCGATGTGTATGTCCAGATAATAGAACATCTACCCCAGCATTTGCTATCTTGTCTAGGTGATGTGGCTGATGATCCATCATGATGATCGGTAAAGAAGGCTCAAGATCAACTAGTAGTTCATCTACTTCAAAGCGTCCATTCACACCTAATCCTTCAACTGTTCGATCCTTCCGACCCACGATCTGGATTCGATTATCCAACAATATAGATTCATCCATAAGGACATGCATACCATGTTCCTTCATTGACTTTACATATGAATCGATATGTCCACCATAATACTCATGATTTCCAAGAACAGCATAAGTACCAAGACGAGACTTCATTCTACTCATAATTCCTGCCATACCCTTACGTATAAATGGTTCCACACTATCGTCGATTACATCTCCAGGTAGTAAGATCAGGTCTACATTCATAGCATTTACCCGATCAACTAAGATGTTCAAGTAGTTATTCTCAACAATATGCCCCAAATGCAAGTCGGATACAACCGCAATTTTTAATGGTTCTACTCGATTCTCAAGCTTGTTCAGTTGTACATCATACTTACGAATAATGGGGTTCCACGCATTCCAGGATCCACGCAAACAAATTACAACGATTAGCAAAATAACCACACAGCTAGTAATGAACTGATATGTTGTTGGCTCTAACGTTGTCCAACTAAGTAACCCATTCACAGCATCACCGATAAGCAACAACAGCAAGGCGTACACCATAATGGCAAACCAATAAGAACCGATAAGTCTCATCATACTCGCTAAGCGATAAGGCAGGATTGTAGATCCCAGTCTGGCGAGCATATAGGATAGCGCAATGACACTATAGACGATCCAATATAGGATAGGATATTGGAATCCGAACTGTACAGATAAGAATTGCCAGCCGTGCCATCCAATATAGTAATTAATTGTTGCATATAGTGTGAGTACGATAATGATCATCAATACAAATCGAATTTTCAATACGAGCCTCCTGTCAGTTCATGACCTTCATATGTTATGCTTAGTCTACCACTATAAAATTTACAGGAGAAGAGAATTATTTATGAATATCTTGAATGCAGAACAAATAAGTAAGAGCTTTGGAATCAAACAATTGTTCGATCGCATCTCATTCGGTATGGCAGACGGTGATCGTATAGGTCTGATCGGTATTAATGGAACAGGAAAATCAACATTGTTGAAGGTTATCGCGGGACTAGAACCTGCTGATCAGGGAAATGTTACAATGATGAATGGGATAAGCATTGAGTACTTATCTCAGAATCCCCCTTTCGACCAGGATGCAACCATTCTTGAACAAATCTTCCTTGGCAATTCGATAGTCATGAAACTGATTCAAGCGTATGATCACATATTGACCCTTCTCTCCTCTGATTCTGATAACTCACAATTACAAAACCAACTACATGAAGTGAGCACACAAATGGATGCAGCAGATGCATGGCAATTAGAATCCGAAGCGAAACGAATTCTCTCCAAGCTCGGAATTGATGAATATAGTGCACGTATGGGAGATTTATCTGGAGGTCAGAGAAAACGTGTATTGTTAGCAGGTGTCTTAATTCGACAAGCCGATTTACTCATTCTAGACGAGCCTACTAACCATCTGGATACACAAGCAGTTGAATGGCTCGAACAGCATCTGTCCAGAAGCCAGCATGCACTCCTCATGGTTACACATGATCGTTACTTCTTAGATCGAGTCTCCAATCGAATTCTGGAAATGGATCAGGGTAACCTTTATGATTACAGCGGGAATTATTCGTACTTTCTTGATAAACGAATGGAAAGGCTTCAACTACAGCAAGCTACAGAGAACAAACGACAGAATTTGTTCCGCAATGAGTTGGAATGGATACGGAGGGGTGCTAAGGCACGCTCAACGAAACAGAAAGCGCGGATTGATCGCTTTGAGAAAATCCAATCGGCAAAGCCGAGTAGCATCAATAGTGATATTGATATGAATCTAGCTGGAAGCCGATTAGGTAAAAAAGTCATTGAGATGTATCATGTTACTAAGAACTATAATGACAAAACCGTTGTCAAAGATTTCAATTACGTTGTGCAGAAGAATGATCGAATTGGGATTATCGGTCCTAATGGTAGTGGTAAATCTACCCTGCTTCGAATGATTGCTGGCTTATTAACGCCTGATGCAGGCACGATCGATATAGGGACAACCGTGAAAATCGGATTCTTCTCTCAAGAAAGCGATGAGATGAATCCAGCTTTACGCGCGATTGAATACATCAAGGAAGCTGCAGATCATGTACGAACTGCTGATGGCTCGCTCATCAGCGCTTCACAAATGTTAGAACTGTTTCTCTTCCCACCAGATGTTCAATGGAGTCCAATATCGAAGCTTTCAGGTGGTGAGCAGCGTCGATTATTCCTATTGCGTATTCTTATGGATTCCCCTAATGTGCTACTGTTAGATGAGCCGACGAATGATCTAGACATTCAAACCTTGGCCATCCTTGAGGCTTATCTGGATGACTTCCCTGGAGCAGTTATCGCTGTCTCTCATGATCGGTATTTCTTGGATCGTATGGCAGAAACCATCTTCTCCTATGAAGGGCAAGGTAAAATCCAACATCATGTAGGTAACTATTCCGAATACATTGAAGTACTCAAGCTTAGAGAATTGAATAAGGAGTCACATTCAAATTCAATCGTTGAGAAATCACTTGCAAACCAATCCAATGGTCATTCATCGTATTTAACTACTACTTCTACTGATGATCCATCCAAACGTAAAAATCTCAAATTCTCTTTCAAGGAACAACAGGAATATGAGCACATAGATAGTAAAATTGCAGAGAGTGAACAAGAGCTTGAGAAATTGAATGATGCGATCAATCATGTTGGGGCTGATTATGAACAACTGCAAATTCTTACGAGTGCTCAGCTTAAATTAGTAGCTGACCTTGAATTTCTAATGGAGCGATGGACATATCTGACCGAGCTCGCTGAGGAAATTGAACAACAGAAAATCAAATAAAATATGCGCTAATTTATAAACCACTTAAAACTTATAAATTCTGAGTAGAAAAAGACCATCAGAGAAAAAGTCATTCTGATGGTCGCTTTTATGTTAATACAGCTGTGGCTTATCTGCACTGCCCGCTCTAGGATCATTCTCACATGTCTTACGTGCTGCTTCAATCAGTTGGTCGAACAATTCGTCATTATTCTCTATGTATTCATCTAGTGCGAAGATTTCCTCTTCTATTCCAGGTTCACCAAGAAAATGCAACCCGTAGCTCCATTCATTTCCTTTTGTACTATGCATGGTAAGCTCATAAGGACATTTATGACCGTCAACTGCAAATTCTACCTGACCCGTGTAGCCTGACTCTTGGTCATAATTCATGCGTGCTTGAGAAATCGTAATGTTCATTTCGTATGTTCCTTTCAAGCTTTTTTCTAAACTTGCCTTATTAGTGGATATTCTTCTTCTTAAACCTGCCACCTTTAACATCATGGATGTTGCCGATTGCCAAGAAAGCTGCCGTATCGAGCTCTTCTACAATGGATTTCAGCTTAGCTTCTTCTAGACGAGTAATTACACAGAATATAACGCGTTTCTGTCCCCCGGTAAAGCCACCTTCACCATGTAAATAAGTCACTCCCCTACCTAATCGACTAACTAAAGCGTCGCCAATTTCTTGGCTCTTCTCACTAATAATCCATACCGATTTGGAATCATCTAAGCCTTCAATTACAATATCAATCATCTTAAAAGCAATGAAATACGCAATCAATGAATACATCGCTCGATCCCATCCGAATACGAAGCCAGCACTGCCTAGAATGAAGATGTTAAAGAACATAACTACTTCACCAACAGAGAATGGCGTTTTCTTATTAAGCAGAATAGCTACGATTTCTGTACCATCGAGGGAACCGCCAAATCGGATAACAATGCCCACTCCAATACCTAATGTTATTCCCCCAAAAACGGTTGCTAATAATAGATCATCCGTAAATGGTGATACAGGATGCAATAAATAAGTGCCAATTGCCATAATAATGACTGCATATAAAGTAGAAAAAGCAAAGGTTTTTCCGATCTGTTTATATCCAAGGAATAAGAAAGGTAAATTCAATATAATTAAGAATAAACCTAAAGGTACACCTGACAGGTAAGAAGTAATAATAGAAACCCCGACAATTCCGCCATCAATTACTTTGTTTGGTATCAAGAAAATTTCTAGACCAACCGACATTAAAGAGGCGCCAATGAATATAAATATCGCTTTCTTAACTAGATTTGTCTTCGTGATTTTGTGATGCTGCATGACCCCCGATTCCATGCATGACCTCCTCTTATACGATTAAGCTTTCTGCTTCGGATATGCTGTATTCCTGAAATTCTTCACATCTTCATTCGTAATATATTCATCGAATGTCGTTACTTTGTCCATAATACCACCCGGTGCAATTTCAATAATCCGATTAGCTATAGTTTGCACGAATTGATGGTCATGAGAAGTGAATAGGATCGTGCCATCGAAGGAAATTAATCCATTATTAAGTGCCGTAATTGACTCCAAATCGAGATGGTTCGTTGGTTCATCTAATAGAAGAACATTAGGTGATAGTAGCATCATTCGCGCCAACATACATCGTACTCGCTCTCCACCGGATAACACATTAATCTTCTTCAAGGCTTCTTCACCAGAGAACAGCATTCTTCCTAGGAAACCACGAATAAAGGATTCATCGGGATCCTTGGAAAATTGTCGTAACCAATCTAGAAGAATAACGTCGTTAGATTGAAAAAACTCAGTATTATCTTTTGGGAAATAAGCATGAGTTGTCGTTACGCCCCAGGAGTAGCTACCCGAATCTGCCTCAACTTCACCGGTTAGTATTTGGAAAAGTGTGGACTTCGCTAATCCTTCTGGACCTACGAAAGCTATTTTGTCCCCCTTATTAATCGTTAGTGTAAAGTCTTGAAGGATCGGCTCACCATCGATTTTCTTCGTGATCTTATCAATGAATAATAATTGCTTGCCTGCTTCACGTTCGGATTTGAAATTTATGAAAGGATATTTCCGGTTTGAAGGCTTCAGA
The DNA here is from genome assembly GCA_040880185.1 of Paenibacillaceae bacterium. Classification (GTDB taxonomy): domain Bacteria; phylum Bacillota; class Bacilli; order Paenibacillales; family UBA4045; genus UBA4045. The sequence continues at coordinate 55,806 of JBBDIY010000076.1, read as the reverse complement.
TCTTCGATCGTCAGCTTTTCTAAAAGTTTCTTACGAGATGTCGCTTGCTTTGATTTTGAAGCATTCGCACTGAAGCGACGAATGAAGTCCTCGAGATCCTTACGTTTCTCTTCCAGTCGTTTATTCACATCTCTCTGGAGAGTAAGTGCAAATTGGCTTGATTCGTACCAGAAATCATAATTTCCTACATACATTTGAATTTTGCCGAAATCAATATCTGCAATATGTGTACATACTTGATTCAAGAAATGTCGATCATGTGAGACAACGATAACTGTACCTTCATATTTCGAGAGGAAATTCTCAAGCCAAGAAATCGATTCTAGATCCAAGTGATTCGTAGGTTCATCTAGTAATAGAATTTGTGGGTTACCAAACAATGCTTGCGATAACAACACACGAACTTTCTCGCTGCTATCTATATCTTTCATTTTGAGATCATGTAGAGCTTTTGGAATTCCTAGACCAATTAATAACTCAGCAGCTTCAGCTTCTGCTTCCCAACCATTCAATTCAGCGAAATCTCCTTCCAATTCAGCGGCACGCATGCCATCCTCATCGGAAAATTCAGTTTTGGAATAGATCGCTTCTTTCTCTTTCATAATGGCATACAGCTGAGTAAAACCCATAATTACAGTCTCAATAACTGAAAACTCATCATACTCATATTGATTCTGCTTCAGAACAGCAATACGCTCACCTGGAGTTACATTCACTGTGCCTCTGGATGCCTCTACCTCGCCAGAAAGTATCTTTAGAAATGTCGACTTGCCTGCTCCATTCGCGCCAATCAATCCATAACAGTTCTCAGGAGTAAATTTAATTGTAACATCCTCGAATAATGCCCTGCTTCCATATCTCAACGTAATCTGATCTGTGCTAATCATTAGTTTCCTACCCGCCTTTATATTTACTGACTATTCTTTAACAATAGTAACAGACTCCTGTGGAATTTCAAAGTTAATAACCTGAGGTTACTCACGATCTGGTTACACTTAGCATGACTTTTGTCCCTTGACCGGGTGTGGATTCGATAATTAATTGTCCACCTATTCCTCTAACGCGCTCTTCCATGCTGAACAAACCGACACCTTTGGTTTGTGAATGACGTGTAAATCCTTTGCCATGATCTTCTATGAAGACCTCTATACACTCATCTGCCTCTACAATAGATACATGTGCATCTGATACATCTGCATACTTACTTACATTGGTTAGAGCCTCTTGAATGACGCGATAAATAACTGTTTCTAGATGGGCATGCAAACGACTCTTTAAATTAGATTGGAACTGTACTTTAATCCCACTATGCTCTGAATAATTATCCAGGAATGTTCGAATAGCCGGAACAACACCTAGATCATCGAGTACGGATGGACGAAGCTCCCATGCCAATCCACGAACATCTTCGATGATAAAAGCAACGTTCCGTCGAATTTCTTCTAGTTCAGTCGAGCTATGATCCGCAATGGTTCGGTCAAGCTGAATAATTAATGAGTATAGGCTTTGACCAATGCCATCATGAAGCTCTCGTGAAAACCGTTTTCGTTCTTCTTCTTGAATGATCATAACCTGTTTCATCATTTGCTTAAGCTCTTCTTCAACTTTCTTCAACTGTGTCACTTCATTCCGAATCGCTAAATACTGGTAGGGGCTATTGTGTTCATCAAGGAAGGGTACAATCGTTGTATTCACCCAATAATAAGAGCCATCCTTAGCTTTATTCTTGATGTCTCCCCTCCATACCTGACCCGAGCTTATTGTTTGCCACAGCTCCGTCATGAATGCACGTCCATGATAACCAGAATTAATAATCCGATGATCCTTACCAATTAATTCCTTTTTGGAATATTTGGAAATTTTACAGAACATCTCATTCACATATTGAATCCGACCCCGCTCGTCCGTGATAGCGACAATTGAAGATTCATCAAGAGCAAATTTAAATTCAAGTAACTGCCTCAATGATTGAGTTAATTGATCTCGGAACAGTGATTCATCCATATTGGCATTTATTTGCTGTAACAAGATATCAATATTAGGACCTAGCGCTTCTGGATATACTCGATTACGCTCATTCAAAATTTAGTAGTCCCTTCTGCATTGCATACTTAACTAATTCCGGACGAGTCTTAAAGCCTAGTTTCTCCATGAGGTTACTCTTATGAGTTTCCACAGTTTTCACGCTAATGAACAGCAGCTCAGCTATCTCTTTATTCGAATAACCTTTAGCAATAAGAGATACTATCTCTTTCTCCCGATCCGATAACGTTTCAAAAGTTGTGGAAGATGGGCCGTTCTTAATCCGGTCCAAATACTCTCCCATTAATCTCTTAGTCGCAGTTGGGTGTAAATAGGCACTTCCTGATGCCACTGAGGTAATTGCAGTAATCAATTCATCATAGGGTGCACTTTTTAACACATATCCAGAGGCACCAGTGTTTATAGCACGGAACAAATATTCGTCGTCATCATGCATCGATAATATAAGGACTGAAATTTGTGGCAGCTGCTCCTTAAGCTCTGCAGTAGCAGTTAAACCATCTTTGCCATGAGGCATACTTAAATCCATCAGAATAACATCGGGAAGAAGTGTGTGGGCTAATGCAATCGCCTCATCACCATCGGATGCTTCCCCTACAACATTCATTTGATGCTTTTCAGTCAGAAGAGATTTCAACCCAGATCTAACTAAGGCATGGTCATCAACTATTAATAATCGGATCAAATTCTGCTTCCTCCATCCGAATAAACGATCTAACTACAATCATATACAAAAAAAAGAATCCTTTCAATAAAGGATTCACTAGTTATTTGCTGATATGAATGTATTCCTTAGGCATAATGGCTATTATTCGATCTCTTACATTCTCAACATGTCGAATTTCATCAATGGAATATGATCGATCTTGCCTATCTCCTATAAGAAGAACTCCGAATGTCCGTTGATCATTGTTTAATGGTACAGCAATTGCAGCTAATAATTGTTCAGATAACATGAGCGGAAATTGTGTTCGTGTATGATCCTTAATTAAATGTAACTGGTCGATAATAACTGTTCGCCCAAAGCGAAGCACTTGACCAGCAATCCCGAAGCCAGGTTTTGTGACCATATGGCGGTACCGTTCATTCATATTACCGAAAATATACCTCCATTTAATACGATTATTCTGATCGATTAGGGCTATTGCCGATAAATCGCTTGAAATATGCCCGATCAACTGTTCTAACTGATTCATCAATTGTAGATCTTCTTCCATCAAGCTCGGCTCCTTCCGATTTGTTGACTGAATATAATGAAGAGTAAACACCTTCTTATATTTTAATCAGATTTTACATAATTGTAAGTAAGGGAATTCCCTGAAAAAAGTCTAGGGGTTTATTGGTGAGCACTAAGGAATTAGATGATTGATAGTGTGATATTTCTCACAAAAGTTCAGGGAATACCCCGATATGAACTACAAGTGGAAAAGATTATGATGTACTTATCAAATAATAATAGGAATAGGGGTTGTCGACATGGCTGTAAATCAATTGGAACTTGCATCAAGGACAAAAACGATCAATCAGACTGAGAAATTTGGGATTAGTGCATATATATCCGAGGAGAACAACAACAGATTACAGAGCATTATGTATACGAAGCTAGCTGCTGCAGGCTCCTATCTATTCTGGGATGGAGATGAAACCGAGTATTTGTATTATGTACGATCCGGTATTATTAAATTAGTGAAGTCGACAGAAGAAGGTCGCGATATGACAATGTCGATTGTTCAGAAGGGCGACTTAATCATGGAGATGAATGGCTTTCATGTATCCCTACATAATTTCAGTGCGATTGTTATTGAGGATGCTGAGGTTGGTGTCATTCAGAAGAAGGATTTAGAAATATTGCTTCAAAGACATGGGGATTTCGCACTTGAATTTATGAGCTGGATGGGTCTCATGCACCGAATTACACAATCGAAATTCCGCGATTTATTAATGTACGGTAAGCCTGGTGCATTAGCTTCTACACTTATCCGCATGTGTAATTCTTTTGGAATCGCCTGTGAGGATGGTATTCGAATTGATCTGAAATTAACGAATACGGAGCTTGCAGAGATTATTGGTGCAACTCGTGAGAGCGTGAATCGGATGTTAAGTGAATTAAAAACAGAAGGAACGATAACCGTCAAGAATGGACAGATCATCGTTCAACGTTTGAGTAATCTAAAAGGAAAGTGTAATTGTCCATCTTTTCTCGTATGTCCTCTAGAAATATGTCGCATGTAAGTAATAGAAGATAGGTTACATTCGTAGTATTACGAGTTTGCAGCTTCTTTCTGAAGCGACCACTCTTCAACATCCCATACTTTACTTACCCAGCCTTCATAGAAGTCAGGCTCATGACAAACTAGAATAATGGTACCTTTATATTCTTGCATGGCTCGTTTTAATTCAGCTTTAGCAAGGATATCCAAATGGTTGGTAGGCTCATCCATGAGTAGCCAGTTGCTCTCGTTCATTAATAACTTACAAAGTCTAACCTTGGCCTGTTCACCACCACTTAATTTACTTAGAGGTCGGGTGATGTGTTCATTCTTCAAGCCACACCTTGCTAATGCTCCACGAACTTCATTCTGGGTCATGCTGGAGAAAGCGTTCCATACATCATCAATGGGTGTAATATTGCCTGTTTTGACCTCTTGCTCGAAGTAACCAGGGAATAGAAAATCGCCCAAATAAACTTTGCCGTTATATGGCTCAATTTTGCCAAGAATTGTTTTGAGCAATGTAGATTTCCCCACACCATTACAGCCTACTACTGCGATCTTATCTCCGCGTTCAATATTCATGGTCATCCTAGGTAAAAGTGCCTTTGTATACCCGATTTCAAGATCGATTCCTTCGAAAACAGTACGGCTGCTAGCACGAGACTCTTTGAATTGGAATGTAGGCTTAGTCGCTTCTTCAGGGCGATCTATTCGATCGATCCGAGCAAGCTGCTTCTCACGGCTCTTAGCACGACCGGATGTTGAATACCGTGCTTTATTCTTCTGAATGAATTCCTCTGTCTTCTTAATGAACTCCTGCTGCTTCTCGAATGCATCCAAATGCTGGGACTTATTCATATCAGCCATCTCTAAAAATTTCTCGTAATTAGCTGTATATCTCGTAAGTTTAGCGAACTCTAGATGGTAAATCACATTCACAACCTGATTCATAAATTCGGTATCATGTGATATGAGCAAGAAGGCATGCGGGTAATTGTTCAAGTATTGGGTTAACCAATCAATATGCTCTTCATCCAAGAAGTTCGTAGGCTCATCTAATAGCAGCACAGTTGGTTTTTCCAACAGTAGCTTGGCAAGTAATACCTTTGTTCTCTGTCCACCACTGAGGGAGGCTACATCCCGGTCAAGGCCAATGGCATCTAAGCCTAGTCCATTCGCCGTTTCTTCTACTTTCACGTCGAGTAAGTAAAATCCACTAGAATCTAGCCAGTCTTGTATTTCGCCCATTTCTTGCAGTAGATTCTCAAGTTCATCTTCAGATGCATCGGCCATCTTCTCGGCAATGACCATTAACTGTTGTTCTTGCTCCAATAAGGGGAGAAACGCTTCTTTGAGTACATCACGTATTGTCTTACCAGCAGTTAATTGTGTATGCTGATCCAAGTATCCATAACGAATACGTGGTGTCCACTCAACTTTGCCCTGATCCTTAAGGAGTTTACCCGTCATAATATTCATCAAGGTCGACTTGCCTACTCCATTAGCTCCTACTAATCCAACATGCTCACCTGCTAATAATCGAAACGATACATCCTTGAATAATACTCTTCCACTGTAGCTGTGACTTAAATCTTCTACGGTTAATAAACTCATGTTTCCTTAATACCCCTATCTTATAATGAAATTATAGTATCCTCTAAGGCGAAGTCGAAATCTTCAATGTCATAAACCTGAGTATCGACTTCCTCTTGGAATATTCGTTCGATTAAATCAATCTGATCCGTTAATATTGGGATTTCTTCTCGCTGAGCGGTTAATATGAGCTCTGTTTCAATGGGATCAAACTCATCGCCAAATTGCCCTTTCTCTTCAGCGCATACAATTAGAAGACTCGTTTTAGCGTTAACCAATAATGGAGCGCTAATACGCCAAGGAGCTAGTAATGCACGCTCAATCTTCTTCTTATTCAAGGACTCCTCCAGAAAAGCAATTAACTCTGCGATTTTCTGCTTGACGTGAATATCCTCTTCTTCATCTGGCATAACAGATTCACCGCTGTAATGTATATCATGTAATTCCAATATCGTCGAATAGGGAATCATATACTCCACTTGACGGCTTGGCATGAGCAATTGCCCGTAGATCGCCAGTAGCACGGCTTCGATTACAAATTTATGGTTCATATGATGAGTACACTCCTTGCATCCTAACTCCAAACTCATTATACCATTGTAACTGCTCCGTTGTTGCTGAACAAGAGCTGGGAAATATTCGATAAGAGTTTGTTCAAAACAAGCTCTATAATAATCGTTGTCCATCCCCGCCTCTTAATCCCATTATAATGCCAGCAGTTTCCTCAATCGCCTTCTCTGTCACATCAATGATTGGGCAATTCAAGCTTATCATGAGTTGCGTAGCATACGCTAACTCTTCATTAATGCGAATCAGTGTCGCGTACTTGGCTTGGTGAGGAAGCCCCATACTTTTCAGTCTTTCCGTACGTACTTTTAATAAATGCTCAGCAGTCATTGTCAAACCAACAATAACTTTATTCTTCAACCCTTTTAACTCCTCCGGCGGTTTAATTTCCGGTATAATTGGGTAATTGGCTGCCTTGATTCCTTTGTGTGCAAGAAAAATACTTAAAGGTGTTTTCGACGTTCTTGATACTCCAATAAGCACAATATCAGCTTGAATGAGTCCTCGAACATCCTTACCATCGTCATATTTAACTGCGAATTCAATCGCCTCAATTTTGCGGAAATAATCTTCATCCAGCTCATGTAATAAGCCAGGCTGTTTCTTAGGTGAGCCATCGAAAGTATCAATATAAGCTTGAAGCATAGGTCCCATCACATCGACCGCTCGAACACCCATCCGAATCGAAAGTTCGCGCATCATCTCTCTAAGCTCAGGCTGTACTAACGTATAAGCGATAAATCCACGATGAATTGATGCCTCAGATACAATATGGTTAATTTCCTCTTCACTCTTCACATATCCGTATCTCCTAATCTTGACGTGATCCGAGTTGAACTGACGTAATGTCGCCTTAGCTACGGCTTCTGCAGTTTCACCAATGGCATCTGAGCATATGAATATCGTATGCTGTTGATCATTCATGTTCGAGCCTCTCTTCCTTAAACTTAGTTGATGCTAATTCTATTAAAACATGGGTCATTGTGGCTATCGTTACTTGGCCGATAACCTCTGAATCCATCCCTTTCAGACCTTGCTCTTGCTTACGAATAACGGGTAGGCAGTTAATTTGGTGGTGTGTTAATTTGCGAGCAGCATCGAGAACTGATTCTTGCGGATCTACAACTATGACATTCGGCTCCCGTGTCATCACCATGCTGACGGGAATTGAAGAACAGTTGGCGTTTCCTAATGAGATCTTAAGTAAATCCTTCTGAGATACCATTCCTGCTAGCAGCCCATCTGTATTCACAACAATTAAGTTACTCGCATCCTCCGTGAATAATGAAATAATAGCATCCTGAACAGTAGCCGCGACTGAAATGACATGTGGTGCTCCCATAATATCATGGACTTTCATTTCATTTAATTTTGCTGTCCATAACACGTCCGATTGAAATGAATTACCGAGATAATAGCCTACCTTTGGTTTGGCGTTCAAATATCCGAGCATAACTAATAATGAAAGATCAGATCGAAGGGTTGGACGACTGAGTCCAAAGGTTTCAGCAATTTGCTCTCCGGTGATCGGTGTGTTCTTCTTTACAAGTTCCAGAATCTTCAACTGACGAGTTGATAATTCGATTACCATAACCACCTTTCTGAACATCAAACAATGAGATTCTTCTCTGTGGACAGCAATCTACGTCCAGACACGTCAAACTGAATGACTCCATTAGATAATCCCATGATCCTAGAACAATATTGTTCAGCTAACTCCACATTATGAATACAACAAATGACGGTTAGTGAATTGTCTTTGCATAAATTCCTTAAATCCTCCATCACTCGAGCAGCAGATTGAGGATCCAAACCGGAAATCGGCTCATCTGCATAAATCACTTGAGCACCCCAAGCTAGCGCTCTACCAATGGCTACTCTTTGTCGTTCCCCACCGCTCAAGCTCCCCGCCTTTATCTTAGCCTTATCTAGTAAACCAACCCGATCCAGATAATCATAGGCGGTGAAATGCTCATTCCTAGACACAAGACCACTCAGAATACGCCACAGTGCGGAAGTTCGGAAGCGCCCTGATAATATATTCTTGGCCGCTGACTTATTCTGATTAAGCTCGGGCTGTTGTGATAAATAAGCACACAGCTTGCGGATTCTAAATTTCCCGATTATGCTTAATGCCGTTAATGTTTCGCCCTTGAAAGTAATTTCGCCTGAATCCCACTTATCTCTGAGCGATAAACAACGGAGTAATGTCGTTTTACCACTTCCACTTACTCCTAGAATGGCAACAAATTCTCCCTTGTTCACGTGTAAATTCACGTTAGACAAAATCACGTTATGTTCAGGACCCTTTGTAACCTTTAGTTTTCTGACGGTTATCACGGTTAAAATCAGCTCCAGTTGCTAGTTCATTTACTTTCAAAGATAACATGGTGTTCCTATCTATAGCAAATGACATTCCTACAATGCTTTCTTTACTGAACGAGAGTTCGTAATGATGAATACGAATAGTGCGAGTAACACAACAATTCCTACAAAACCAATGCCGATAAATTCAGGTTCGAATAAGATTACACTACCGAACACAAGTGGACCCATCATCTGTGCCAGCTTTCTAGCATTATCATAATAACCTAACGCCTTACCTGTACCAATCGTTTTGGTTGCTTGCAGCTCAACGTAATAATTATTCTGAGCAACTAAACCAAAGCTATCTGCCAAGCCTAATAGGACGATAGCCGTGAAGGCTGCAACCAAAGTTCCTTGTGAAGCAAAGATGATCATAGCAGTTGTAATAATAATCGAATATAACATGAGGGATTTACCAACACCAAGTACCTTGGAAGTCCATCCACTTAACCATGGGCCAAGATAAACGATTAATAATCCATGCATAAGGAACGCTCTTCCTACATCTGAAGTGGATATTCCCCTCTCATTCGCATAGACAGGAAAGTAATAATCCAAGAACATGCTACATATTACAGTTGGGATAATGATGAGACCTAAGAAGGTCAGAACTTTGTAATTACCTAGAAACCTCAAGATACTCGGCTTCAATCTCGTTAATCGATGGACAGATCGCCTCATGGAAATTTGTATGACATTCTTAGAGAAGAAGATCGATATGATTCCTACACCAATGACAATGGTTAAAGCTGTAAAGAATACTTGGGTAAATCCGATTCGATCAGCTAACATCGCTCCAACAATTACACCACAGTTTACGCCAGCATATAAACCAGAGAATAAACCTGATAAACCTGATGTCCGCTGCTTCTCGTTCGTAGCCGTATTCACATAGCCACGTAGTGACATTAATGAGAACCCATATCCTAATCCTGTTAATCCCCTTGCACCAATGAATAGAACAGCGTCATTCGCTAATCCTGATAAGAGACAACCCAAGCTGAATAATACAAGTCCGAATAAGAAAACAGGCTTCCAACCGATCTGCTCCATTAGATATCCTGCTAGAAGCGTTGCCATGCCAGCACACAGCATCTCAACTGATATAGGTAAACCTATAATCATATTCATCGATAATCCCCAGAATGGCTCATACAGATCTTTCATCACGATGGGGATGAAGGAAGTGGACATGAAGATAGCCGTGAATAATAAGAACGACAAAGGTCGTACTGAATCTATTCCAGTAGAGGATTGATCATCATCATGATCATCTGCTTCTGAAGGAATATTCGTAAGTTGTCGACGAAGAATGAATAGCACGAACAGAGTAATTTCTACCATAAAGATGAAAGATGTTACCCATACCGTTGCCATATCGAGAATGATCTGTTTGATTTTCCCCGCAATATATGACTCAGATAGCTTGATATGAATAGTTCCTATATGTGAGTTCCGATCTTTAGGCATCGGACGAATAATATTCCACTCATCTGCAGATTTCAACTTATAAGTCGTATGATCATTAACTGTTGTGTAGACCGTTGATGTATCTGAAGAAGAGACAGTTATAGAATCAATGAATGGAACTGAATGTGAGATGTTCTTCAGATAGTCTTCAATCCCGAATAATTTGTCGTAAGGAACTCCTTTGTTCACAACAGATTCAATATCATTCTGGATCATCTGCGCAGTCTGGCTTATATTCTCCTTTGCAACATCCTGGTATGCTTTTTCGAATAATTGGAAATTAAGTAACCCGAATATGATTTGAACCAAACTTAGAATAATAATGAGTCCTGCGAACATGGCTTTCTTACGTACTTGACCTGTTGAATCCAATACGGGTACGAAGAAAATATACACGACTAAACACAATAATGAGCATATCGAAAGAATCGTAAGATACAGAATAAGCTCTCCAAAATATATACTTGTCTTGTCATTAACCGATTGCTCACTGAATACTAAATCTAAACTACCAATCCAACTTTGGTCACGATCATGAAGAGGTAAGAATACATGATAATCCCCTGCGGATTTGACAGACACGAACGGGTTTGAATTATCGTTGAAATTAACTTGATCGATAACAGAGGGATCTAAAGATACCTTTCCTTCTGTTCCCGATTTCGTATATAGTACCTTTCCATCTGGTAATACAATCTGTACCTCTGTCAAATCGGGGTGATCCCCATGTTTCTTACTTAATAAATCATCTATCCCATAGAAATTAGTCAGTGGTTTACCGTATTTTACCGCATACTCAATTTTACGTACAGTTTCCCCACCGGAAACAGCGTATGTATTAACAAGTGAATCTGTATAATTCTTCTTGAAAGAAGCAATATTCAATCCACCTGTAAATCCAATAACAGCTAATATGAGTAGGATGGAAGAAATAACAAAGATCAGGTCAGCTTTACGTGATTTCATTACGATACCTCTTCCTTGCGAAGTTTAGATTCTACGTGTGTCTAGCGATTAAGTTACCTTGCAATTTCAGGTACAATCTCATCTGCAGCAAGTAAGATATCGAATGGAATTTGATAACCAATCAGATCGGCTACCTCTAAATTTAGCACAATACTTGGCGTGTCTCCATATACTTGTGGAAGCTCTCTTGGAGAAGTACCATTCAAAACTTTGGCAATCGTGTCTGCTCCGAATAAGCCTACACCATCGAAGTTAGGTCTTGCCAAGCTAAGAAGTGCACCATACTTAACTTCCTCTGGACCTAGCTGTGAGAACACAGGAATCTTCTTGTCAATAAACGGCTGGAGCAGCTCAGGTAGCTTCTTCACATCCCATGGGCCTAATGTAATGAACATCGCATCCACTTTACTCGCTAACTCTGTATTAGCCGCTTTAATCTCGCGATAATACTGATCGAATTCTTCTTGTGATTTGGGCTCATTGACGAATTTACGTTCAATTGCAAAGCCTCGTTCTTGAGCAAATCCCTCTACATCATCGACGGCTGCATAAATTTTACCTAACTCTGAGTTTTCATATACCATTCCTAGTGTCTTAAAGTTAAAGATATCGTGGAATACTTCCACTTGTCGGATATAACGGTCTGGATCCATATGGGCCCAAATATGATCATAACCTGAGTCTTCTACAGATTTAATGATTCCCGATCTAACGGCATTACTAGAGGAGAATACAAGGGTTGGTGTATGATGCTTATCCGTAGCGACCTTCGTACCCGCTAATGTTCCCATTACGATCATAAGATCAATGTCATCTTGATTGATTAATCGGTCATTAATTTGTTGCTCAATAGCGACTTCATCCTCGATAAAAGAATAATGGGCATCTGCCACAAATTCTATATAAGGTCCTATATCGTGAGAGGCAAGCCATGCCCACATCGATTTACTATCATCCTGCCCTGTCTCATAAGGGAAATCACTATCCTTAATACCTGATAACCAACCCAGCTTTTCGAGCCCGATAACGAGCCCATCTAATGTACCTGCAAAATTCCCGTATGGGTCTGTTTCTGCATAGCCGATACGCCATTTGTGCCCGTCTTTCAACTGTGGTGCTGTATTACCAATAATCAGTGTAGATTCGTCTGCGATTGACGCAGATAACAGGATGAATGCTGACGAGAGAATGAGTATAAAGCATAAACTGAGTTTAACGATTCGATTCATTACATTTCCCCTCCTATTCCTATTCCTTTTACTGAAATTCCAATGGACTTTTCCTTTTTGCTCATTATCATGAATAACACTAGTGTACCTGCGAGTAGAATACCTATAGAACCTGTAGCTCCGGCAGTACCAAGAACGAGCAAGGAGCCGAATAGCATGGGTCCAAGCATCTGCCCGAAATTCTCAACTAAGCTATAATAGCCCATCGCTTTTCCTTCTCCAAGCCATTGTGAAGCTTTAAGACCTATATAATAGTTAATGGATGATGTAAGCCCGAAGCCTTCAGCGATACCGAACATGATAACAGCCACGAATGCTGTCACAATGGTCGGTGAACTCGTGAATAGGAATAAGGCACCGATAAGAATCGATGAAGATATGAATACAGCAGTTTTGTTGCTTAACCAACGACTAACTAATCTTGTTAATAGTGGACCTAAGTACACAATACATAATCCATTTAATAAGAATGCACGTCCTATATTAGATGGGGATAAGCCTTCTCCCTCCGCGAATAAAGGGAAGAAATAATATAGGAACATACTGCCAATCGACAGTGGAATAAGTAAGAAAATAAAGTAGAGTATGACATTCATATTACCAATAAATCCTGTTATTGGGCGCTTCTCTTTAAGTCGCTCCATGAGTAACAACTCCATTTTTTCCTTACGAGAAAGTGTAATTGGGATGTGTTCAATTGGTGCTTGGAATTCCATTAGAGATTCATTGTTATCTTGCGTAGATTGTTCTCGCGAAACTTTCAAATTCTGCATCGATATCATTGCATACAGGCCACCAATACCAACTAATGCGAATGAGATGAAGAATACATAGGAAAAACCAATTCTATCGGCTAACATGGCACCTACGACAACACCGCAATTGATACCCGCATATGCGCCAGAATTCAAGGCTGCAAGCGCGTTATTCTTACCTTCATCAGATGGTGCTGTGACAACAAAAGCCTGCATCGACATAAGCGCAAAGCCAAATCCAAACCCAGCAATCGCTCGGGAGAGAATAAAACCATAGGGCTCCCAAGCAATACCCGAGCCAATCGTTCCTATAGCGAGGAACACACAGCCGAATGTGAATATCGGTTTCCACCCTCTTCGATCAACCGCATAACCAGCGATCATCGAAGCGATGGCCATGAAGAGTAGTTCGGCCGAGATAGGTAGCCCTACAATCACATTCTCGGATAATCCGAACATTGGCTGTGTAATCTTCTTCATTAGAACGGGAATAAAAGCAGTGGACATATATAAGGATGTGAATATGATAAATCCGAGCGGTCGAATAATCGTCCGATCACTGCGGATTGCTGCTGCCTTCTCTGCTTCCTCTCCTCCTAGCTCCCCCAACACTTTCTTACTAAGAAGAATAAAGGTGAACAATGTAATCTCCACCATTAATAAGAAGGAAATGATTAGCATGGTCAGGGCATCCAGTAGCATTTCGAACATCTTGCCATTAATATAGGATTGGGATAAATCCACAACGGTTCGATAATTGGCGTGCCCATCTTTATCTTCCATAAGCGGTACCGTATACATGAATTTCGATGTTAATTCTTCTTTATCTAACCTCTCCGAGGTATAACCGGTATCGATGACGGAGATACGATCAATTTCTGGAACAGATTCAATTAATCTTCTTAAATAATCGCCTACATCATATAGCTTACTATAAGGAACGCCTTTATCAATGACTGATTCTACATCTCGTTCAACAACCTTCAGAATAATCGATGTATTGTCCTTTAATGTTTCTAAATAACCATTCTTCAGCATCGTATAGTTGACTGATCCGAAGGAAATTTGGACTACACCGAGTAGAATAAAGATGAATATGAACATTCGAGTCTTTCTTACTTCCCCTTGATCATTAATGATCGACACCCGATTGATGAAGATAATGAGCAAAATCACGGAAATTAGCGCGAATAATCCTAATAAAGATACCATTTTCCACATATACGCATCTGTGCTAGATTGAATGACATTCTCATCGAATAACAGCTCAAGACTTCCGATCCAGTTGCCCTCATTATCTGTAATAGGCATGAATAAATGATATTTTCCCGCCTCAATGAGCGAAATAGCTGTTTTGTAGTCACTAGCTTGTTTATTGATCTTGTCTGGAAAGACTGCTTTATTCCATAAGAGTGAGGCATCCGGACTGTTCTCAACCCGACCATCTTGGTTATACACCATTGTGCCATCCGCCCTGAACACACGAACCTCTTCAATCTCATCTTCATCCTTCTGAATTAAAGCAAGCAGATCCTCCATCCCATAAAAATTGGAGAGTGGCTTACCATATTGAACGGCATATTCAATTTTCTTAACTGTCTCTCCACCTAGTACCGCGTAACTAGATAGTAAAGATTGCGTGTAGTTTTGTTTGAACGAACCGATATTCAACGCGCCCGTCACACCGAGAACGATTATGATTAATAAGGAAACGGCAATTGTAAAGTAGGACTTGATCTTGGTAGCCGCCTTCATTCCGCTCACTCCTCGATGTATATTCTAGGTACGCGCTGGCTTAATAAACATACAAAATCGCTATTCAGACGGCCAATAGAAGCGCGTTCAGCAATATCAATCGCTGCAATACAATCACTACCTTGCCCACCTAGAATAACGACCTCATCTCCAACTTCAGTCTGGAAGTCACTAACATCGACAAGAAAGTGATCCATATAAATCTGGCCAATAATAGTAGCACGCACACCACGAATCAGTACTTCGCCATGTCGAAGATGGAACATAAAACTTCCATCACCATAACCAAAAGGTATAATTGCTAATCGAATTTGCTTATCCGCTACATATTTATTCGCATAACCAAAAAAGCTTCCCAATTCAATCTGTTTGTAGGCTACGATAGCTGATTTAATCTGCATGATTGGTTTGATAAGAATATGAGGTTGATTATTAATAGCCGGAAGTCCATACATAATAATCCCGCATCGTACCAGATTATAATGAGCATCAGGTAAAGTTAGAATAGCAGGACTGCTTGAGGCGTGCACGATTGGGATGAAGATACCTAGTTTCTGTAGGTGCAATAATAACTCATTAAACTCAATTAAATCGTTTTTCGCAATCGTTAAATCATCCGCATAAGCGGCGGGTAGATGTGTATATATGCCATCAATTTGTAAATGGGTCATTCGATTCATTGCTTGAATTTGTTCCAAGCTTTGATCGGTTTGTATACCTAAGCTTCTATTACCAATATCAACTCGAACATGCACCTTACAAATTCGATTGATAGATTTACCGTATTCATCAATGAGATTGGCTTCATCGATGGATGTAATAGACGGCGTTAAGTCATAATCGAATAGTGCAGGTATAGATTTATGGGCAATAACACCTAAGATGAGAATCATGGATTGAATTCCTGAATCTCGTAAAGCAACACCTTCAGATACATTAGCAACAGCAAGACTATCTGCACCGCAAGCAATAGCGGCACGAGCAATACGCTCAGCGCCGTGTCCGTACGCATCAGCTTTAACTACTGCCATTAACTTGACATGTCTCCCGCATCTGTCTGCAATTGCTGCCAGATTAGCCTTTAATTGATTGAGATCAATTTCTGCCCTTGAAGGGGAGTATAGATTGTGATCCGTAAATTCTCGTATATTTGTCATTGTTGTAGTCTTCACTATAACGATCCCCTCCCCTCAGCAAATTACATCTTGTAATAAAAGGTAATTCGGCCTTCGCCATCATAATAATAATCAGGGTAATAACCAATGCGTTGAAATCCGACTTGTGTAAATAGATATTGGATTGGTGCATATAATTCCAAGTCACACGTGTATGTAAGAATGTATCTAGCATTTGCAGACTTAACGTATTGAATTAGATATTGGACTAATTGAGTAGCAATACCTTGATGCCGATAATCCTTATGTACAACTATATAATCAAGCACATACCCGCCGGTACCTTGCTCATTCTCAAAGCCACTGAGTACGCCAATCATATCACCAGCCGGATTACGAATATACCAATAATGATACTGCTCCTGTTGAAGACTCAAGGTGGGATGATATCGAAAATGGTTAAGCTCACCTGGTGTATGTCGTTGGTCATCGAATGATTGCTCGGATAGCAGGAATTGTGAAATCTGTTCTGCTTCTCTCTCATTGTCTAGCATAGCGATTTTATATGATAATCGGTACACCCCCAATTTACCTTGCACCTCCGAATAATATAGTTAAACAGTTATCGTAAGCGTACCCTTCCAATTCACTTCGGTACCCTTCTGATAATACTCATCACAAATGTAGAAATAATGCTTGGCAGCCTTGTCTTGTCGATTTAACTTGATAACCTGCAGAAAATTCTCTCTGGCATCAAAGAATCTGCCTGCTTGATAAAGTTCAATGCCTTCTTCAAATTTGGCTTTGGTTTTCGACTTCAACTTACGAATGGTTTCTACATCTCCATGGAATACGTCATACAATAGCAGCGGCTGATCATATCCCTGTACTTCCACAAGTCCGAGATTGCGGTATTCAATGTGCGCTGACTGATGTAACTGGATTCGAAGATCTTCGGTAATTAAGATAGAAGCACCTAAATCTTCCGTCATCTTCTCAAGTATTGTCGTTAAATTGACATGATCGGATAATACGCCACCATCAATCCGCTGTTCTTCACCAATAATACCGAGCATCAACGGTCCCTTGTGAAGACTAATCCCTAATTCAATCGTTTTATAATTGGAGTTTCGACGATAGTTGTTATAATCTAATAGCTCTTCTCGAATCCCGATTGCTGCCAATAACGCTTCATCCGAGTTATCTGGGAACAAGGCAAGTACACCCGCACCGAGATATTTATTCACAATACCGCCATTCGCTCTAATTGGTGGACCAATTCGCTTCAAGAAGGAATTAATAAAGTTAAAATTCTCTTCGGGCGTCATATTCTTGGACATCGCATAGAAATCTCGAATATTACATACGAGAATAATCATATCTCGTTGAACCTGATCGCCTAGCTTTACATCTAGTATGGAGTCCTTACCTAAGAAGTTCATGAATTGCTGTGGAACGAAGCGAAAGTAGGATTCACTTAGCTCAGTTACCTCGGACACATAATCTCGGATTTGTTTCGACATGAAATTAAATCGATCACCTAGATCGGACACTTCATCCTTCGTTTTAATCTCAACTACAGTATCCCATTTCCCACTGGCCATTTCATTCACACTACTGCGTAGCATACGGATGGAATTTAAGAGATAGAAGGTCATAATCAAGAAAACAATCACGATCATACAGGAGATAATGATGATACTCTCAACTACGCTATTTAAAAGTTCTCTTTGGTGCGTTTCGAAACTATGCATCTCTTTGCCGACCTCGTAAATACCCACTACCTCATCTGCAGCATTCATCACAGGTCCAATCGCATAAATCCAGGTCCCGTTCGCATCTTCAAATTCACCGGAGCTAACAGCTTTATTCTTAATTACATTCTCATTCTCTTCTGAAGATTCAAAAGGTCTGAATAGATTGATACCATTATCATCATCCATAATGACATACAATACATGATCCTGAACCTTATATAAGGTGCTATATAATCCTTCTCGATCATAGCTCTCATTTCCACTTGGCGTGAATAAACTGTCTTTATTCCTTTTGATATCAACATAAGCATCCGACATGTAATCTGCTGGTGATTGGATGAGTTCAAGTTGTTCACCACTTATCAAGCTCTGGCCATTGTGCGCTAACAATTGTAGCTGCTTCTCCACCTCTAACTTCATCTTGACTGAGAAGCTAGTAAAAATGATATAAGACAATACAACCATCGAGATTATGATGATCGGTACGAACACCATAATCTGCTTGAGGATAATTGATATACGACGTTTCATCAAACTGTCGTATATCATCCAGAATGCAACTAATATGAGGATTACAGTAGCTAATCCGGCTAACCAAATTAACCAATTCGTGAACAATATGTTCTTAGGGTAATCCGCCTTACTTAAAGAAGAAATCCAGCGGCCCGCCTTATCATAATGATAGACTGTATCTGATGTAGAGACGAATAAGGACCCATCCTCGTTAGGAATTAAGCTACTTATTCCGGATATTTTCTCAGTTTTACTTGCTTTGTACAAATCCACTTGCTCAAATGCAGAAATACCGATCTCATTAAGCTCTGGGTGGAGTAAGCGATAAATAACTTCCGTTTGCATGTCTAGGAAGTAGAGTTGTCCATTATTGTTCAGACGAAGATTGGTCGGAAACATGAGCTTAGACCCGCTATTTGAAGAATCAAGTAGAAGATTCGATTGGCCATCAGCATGAATCCGATAAATCTCACCTTTTTTAGTAGAATAATAAATATGACCGAGCTCTGTTCCAATGATTTCTGAGATATGACTATTGTTTGATATGTCTACTTCTAAGATCGAACTCAATTTATTATTCGAAGGATTGTATTGATTTAATCGAGCTTGCTGCTCATTAACGGTATAATAATATAGTTGATTTTGTTGATATTGCAGCGCCTTTACTTTACCAATACGGAGCATTCTATCTTTCTCAACATCATAAGTATAGCTCTGGATAACTTTGTCTAATACACCGGATGAGGTATACCGGACGATTTGTTCTCCCTTTACATATAAGCCGAACTCGTCAAGCTCCGTGAATAGGACATATACATTTCCTTGTGGATCAACGGTCATATTGGTGTAGTTTTTCAGCGCATCGTCTTTTCTCTCTGGAGCAAGCAACTGATAATCTAGTAAACCCGAGGGTAATATCTTAGCAAGCTCTTGCTTAGATTTATGAATGATCAGGTAACCACCTGTTGGGTCGGTGGTTATTCTCGCAATATTGTCATAGGCAACGGAGTCTGTAAAAGGCGATTGTTTCAAATTCTGTACGTGGTTTAATGTGTAGAATCCAAGCCATGAAGCTGCCGCAATAACAACCAGCAGTGCGAATATCGTTCTTTTCATTGCTGGATGTCCCCTTTATCACTTAATTCAATCGTTTGTGTTCCGTTATCCCAATCGACTTCAATACCCAGACTAACTGCGACAAATCGAAGAGGAACAACGACTCTTCCCGATACCAACTGAGGATATGTCTCCATCAAGAATGGTTGTCCATCCACATAAGCGATGGGATCACCAACTTTACAAATAATGATAATCCCATCCTTAGAAATCGTAACGGATTGATCATTATCATTCCAAACGACTAAAGCTCCAAATGATTCTGAGATCGGCCTAATCTGGATCATCGCTTGACCATTTGCGAATACAGGCGGTAAATCAAGCTTGATCTCGAAAGGCCCAGAGATTACATTCTGGACAGGAATAGGTAGGATGTCTTCGCCATATAGTTCGACAATCTTCTCTGCCTCTTCATTTAATTGTATAAGCTCTTGCTCATCATATTTCAGTTTCTCTACTTCAACTATTCTTATGATTGCTTCCGTTCGAAGATGAAGTAGCTCCTTTGTATCCTGATCTTGTTCAGCTAACTGGGTAATGACAAGATCAAGTGCTTGCTTCTGGGTGAACATATTTTGCTTCTGTGCATGGTTCAGATCTGACTGTATAGCTTCAAGTGCTTCTAATATAATGGGCATTCGCTCACTATCATTAGATTGCTGAGCTTCGTCATAAGCAACTTCTAGCTTTGTCTTGGCTTCTAATAAAGCTTCAATATCTTGTTGTATACCTTGCTCCTCAGATAATTGAGCGGATAAAGCATCCGCAAATTGAGCAGCAATTTCTAGTGTTTCTGTCGAATTCCCAGCATTCATTGCTAATTTTAGCTGTTCATTCAATCTGTTACTCTCTACTGCAAGAATTTCTGCCTGGTTACCACCCTCAGGGATTGGAGCCTCTCCGGATTGAGCCGAGCTCCATTCCGCTAATTGGCTCAATGCTTTTCCACTATCCCCCAATAGTAGGGACTCAAGAAATGATTTTTTCGACACGGAAGTGTCAATCTCCTGCATTTTTTGCGCAAATTCTAATAATTGTCCACTTTCTTTAGCTTCATCAGCTTGTGCTTGGAGTTGCTGTATGGCTAATTTGAGATTATTTATCTCGATATTCAGTTCGTCTGGAGTTTGTAGACTTTCAACAGCCCCCCCAGTTTCTATGGATACGGTTAATTTCAGCGCATTCATCTTATCCTTATCCACGATTGCTGTCTTCGAGCCGCTAATCATATCTTGATAGTCTAAAGTTTTCTCTAGATTGACCCATTGATCAACTGCTTGTGCGGATTTATAGAACATACCTTGACCTGATTCGGCTACTGATGCTAAAGCTACATTGGCAATTTCTTTGGTTAATTGTGATAATGCGATTTGGAAACTACCAATAATAACAGTACCTAAGTCGTTAGAAGGTTTAGCTGTTGGATTGTCCGATTTCTTCTCATCGAATGTGCTAATCTTCTCAATAGCTATTGATCCAGATGTACCAATACCCTCGAATGTTGCTTGTGCTACAGGTGCTTGCTGCTTGAAGAAGATGACCTGATAATCGGTAATCGATTGTAACAATAATTGCAGAACGACCATAGGTTTACCTACCTGCAAACGCTCTGTTAACGGTATATTCTCCTTCGTGAATAACTGATAATGTGTTGCACCCAATGAAGAGTCTACACCCACACTCAGAGAACTAGTAATTGGATCTACAACGGGTTTAATTGCGAATGAACCTTCTAAGGGTTTTGCTTGCTTCGGTGAAGCATTAATCGGCGACAATCCGTCATCAATTACCTTCCAGGGTAATATGCCCTTCTTAATGAAAGAGCGGATACCGCCACTTGTATCTAGATCTAGCTTATACACAGCAGAATAATAAGACAGATACGACCCTGTGACGGTCTTGTTAGCTTCATTAACCGTGTCTTCGACTTCTGTGAACTGTGATTTATTAATCTGCTTAACCTTTAGCTTTTTTTTCGCAGATGCAAGATCACGCTTGGCGGCTTCCAATGCTTGTAATGCTTGTGAATACGTTTCCTCTGCAGTCTTAACGGAAAGAAACGATGTCTTAATGCCAGTAAGTAATTGTTCTAATGTGTCTTGCTCCTTCTTACGAGCCTTGTCCAATTCAAATATAGATACAGGTAAAGAATAACGTTGATCATCGAAGTATCGTATGCCATCAAACTCACCTTGAAACAACGATTTCGGGAATGGAATGAGGATCGTTATGAATCCATCCCATTGCTTCCCAACTCGCTCCAAGAAGGTTTCGTAATTGGCTTCGAATAATTCTTCGTTTATTTCCTTATTAAACATCGACTCTATTATTTTCATATCCGATGAACCGAATTTAGATTTGTATAATTGACGTGTGACCTTGACCTTCTCATCGGCGATGGAACGATTCATCATTGCGGACGATAATGTAATATCATTCTTCTCTGCATGCCCAATGAGCTTCCAGATTGTATCTACTTTTAAATCCGCATAAACAGATTGCAATTCAAACGTATATCCTTGTTCCACATCTCGTCCAATTGCCTTACTTAAATCTAATAGTGCGCTCTTGTAGCTTAGTTTGGCTTGTTTCAAATCAGATTCCGCTTCTTTTCTTGCATCTTCCGCTTCCTCTACATCCGATTGTTTGGCCTTATTCAGCTTCACCATGGTTTTGACTTCTTTAACTTTACTCTCAGTAGTCTTGAGTTTCTTCTGAACATCTGACACATTATTCATCATGCTAATCGTGCTTATGTATAGTTTGCGAACTTTATCGGTTGCTAGATTTTGTTGCTGTACCAGATTCTCTTTCGCTTCAATTAGAGATTTTCTGGCTTCAGGTAGCTTCATCCGAATACTAAGATCCTTGCTTAAGTTATGTGGTCGTGCAAAAGGTCCTGAATCCTTCTGTGCTTCGTTCATAATCGCTTGAAGTGATTGCTTCCATTCCGTTCGCTTCTGACTATAATTCTTCCTCGCATTCAATACCCCTGCGTCTACCTTTATACCCATCTCAATTGCTTCTTCAATCTTCAATAAGGTTACCTTTGGTGGTTTTGAGGTTGCCGCTAACACCTGTGAAGGTATTAGAGTAATCAATATTATGATAATACCTATAGAAGTATAACGGAACATGACATGTATCACTCCCTTAGATGAAAACCATCCTTAATTATATTACTATAAATAGACAAGTTTCGCACTATTGTAGTAATATTAATCTATTATTTAGTGAATTTTGTATATTAATGAGTGTGTCTCATGGGAGGGTTCGGTATGGGTAATGTCGTCTGTGGTGGGGCACAAATTCAATGTAGCTTTGGTGCTGCTCCAGGAGTTCTTAATGTTCTACCATTAAATCGAACGCTCACTGCAATGCCAATTGCTAATATTATGGATAATAAGCCCATCATGAACATTACTCCCTTCGGAATGTGCAATTCTATGGCTAATCCGATGGTCGCTGCGGCAACTGCTGCTGCTCTTGGTGTATTAACACCAATGCCATGCATTCCCGTTACAGTCGCACCGTGGGCTCCAGGTTCCCCAACCGTGCATATTGCGAATATGCCTGCTCTGAACAATAGCTCTAAGCTCATGTGCAATTGGGCTGGTGTTATTCAGATTACGAACCCCGGTCAGATGACGATTCAAGTTCCCTAGGAAAAATGTAAGACTGCTGAGGAGAGATCGGTTTGAATGTATTAGAAACGCTCGAGAAAATTTTTAAACCGATTATTAAGCCTTTAATTAACAAGGTAATGAAGCCTCTTAAGGTTGCTAAGACATTACCAAAGAAAATCATTAAATATATTCAGGATTTCATTAAAGGTCTATTAGCACCTCCTAAATCGAGAAAACAATACATCCTAATAGGTCGACGCTTCTACTCAAAAAAACTATTGATCATCATCTTTTTGGTTATTGTTCTACTCATTTACTTCATCTTTATCAGTCCCCCCGCTTTCATGAACAAATGGATGCATCGAACAACGAATCTTCACGAGGAAGTAGATAAACCGCTAACTTATAGTGGAACTGCGAATGTATATAACCCTGAAGGTGATTTTATTTATAAGGGTGAGTTATTGGATGGTTTATATGAGGGTAAGGGGAATTTGTACGAAACAGAGGATAAACTCATCTATGATGGTGAATTTAAGAATGGCCGTATGGAAGGTATTGGGGAGCTCTATGATCCTAAGGATAATACACTTACCTATAAGGGGCAATTTGCAGAAGGTAAATATTCCGGAGCAGGCACATTATTTTATCCCGATCGTCAAATTCAATATGAAGGTGAATTCAAGAATGGTAGTTTTGCTGGGCAAGGGACAGCTTATGACCCACAAGGTAACATCTTATACATAGGTGAATTTATTGATGGCCAATACTCAGGCAAAGGAAAATCCTTCAATGATCAAGGGATTCTATTGTTTGATGGAGATTTCCTAGCAGGCAAATATCACGGTACGGGAAAGCTTCATACCGATGAAGGTGTCGTATTATATGAAGGAAGCTTTCAGAATGGCATGTATTCTGGTGACGGTACCATGTATAATTCAGATGGGCTCATTACTTATAAAGGTCAATTTGCCGCTAACAAGTATCATGGCGTTGGTGAAGCCTTTGACAACCAAGGCAATCTTGTCTATTCAGGTGAATTCGCATCAGGTGTATACCAAGGTGCAGGAAAATTATATGATATCGCTGGATTCGCAAAATATGACGGTAAATTTGCAAATGGTAAATATGAGGGTTTAGGTTCTCTGCTAGATGCAGATGGCAATATGTTATTCAAAGGATATTACCACGAAGGATTATTATCTATCGAATCGTTCCTTGACTTATCTTCAGGTAAAATTGAAGAGATCCTGGGAAAGCCCTCTGACATCTTAATCGCGGAAGAGAATACGGTAATCGCTGCCCCTGATGAGACGGCAGCTGAGAATTCGGAAGAGGATTTACTATTCGAGGAGCCGCTCCTCCCTTCTAGTGTCGACTACAACTATGCACCTATTCAGCTTACCTTCGAAATGAGTATTCCTCTCTCCGACCAGGAACAACCGACCGTTACCAAAGTTCGAATTTGGAATTCATTCGTGTTAAAGCTCCTTGAAGACCAAGCTCAAGGCAAGGCCCCTTATCTTGGTGAACAATCCGACCTAATGAATCGTACGAATTTAACGAATAGTGCATATGAATTGCAGTATTATTCAGAGGAATATGATTATAGTCTTCGTTATGCAGCAGATGGAAGCTTGGTTATGCTGGAGATAAATAAATTATAATTGTTGTAGATTCCCTCCAATTGTAAAAGCCGTCAGATTACTGGACTTACCCCCGTCAAGTAGCCAGATGAAAAAAGCTAAGCTGCCAGCGCGTACCGATATTCAAATCGGTGCGCGCTGTTTCAATTTTGCTTGAAACCATTGATAGTTATAAAAGTAGATGTATTCTTCTATAGCCTGATGAATTTCAACTTCTGACTTACACTGGAGGAGATACAACTTCTCAGTTTTGAGATGCGAAAAGAAGGATTCAATGCATGCGTTATCCAGGCAGGTTGCTTTGCGAGAGTGGCTGCCTTTAACGCTGAAAGCCTCTAATCGGAACGCGGACGTCCTTTAAGTGGGCTAAGACATACCTTTACGTACGTCAAACGCCTCTCCATCCTGCCATTTCCTTACCCATACCTTTAATTGCGTGCAACTTCTGATCCCCAACTTTTCTGATACCACTTTATAGCTCGTTGATCTTTGATAGCTGCTAACTTAAAATCTTCCGTCTACTGCTGAAAAACTTGTCCTTTTTTAGCCATAAAAAAATATCCCCTTCAAATTCACTCTTCCTCATGATAACATGAGGTCTTTTTTCTTTTTTCGAGTGTCTACTTAAAGGGGATAATACCAACCAAAGAATCGGCATGGTCTTTCTATAATATGATTCAAACGAGAATAATGTTATTCCTAATGATTATGGAATATTGATCTGTCCGGAAAAGTCTAAAGAGTACCTTGATTGATCATAAGCTAGAACACCAATAGTATATGTTCCACTACTAGGCGATGCGATACTAATATACTCTTGAGGTAGTTCGATATTTGCGGTACTAGAAGCAATTGGTGCATCTGTATTAGGATCAGCACCTGGAGCCCATATGTATAAATCTAGATCCTCTCCGATTTCATCTAGTATTAATAGAGTTGTATTAAAAGCTGCTCCAGTTCCATACACATTGATATTGTAATAGTCAATTTGGTACGCATTTATTGTATGATCAGCTATTATGTGATCCCTAAAATCATTAAAAGATCCTGACGATGAACCCGCTGCTCGTTGAATTGATGGGTATCCAAGAACATTTCCATTCCCATAGTTTTTGTCGAATCCAAGGATACCAAAGTTTTCAGTATAGAATTGCAAACTTCCACCTTGATTTATTCCTGTTGTAAGAAGTGCATCAAGCATTAACGCATATATTCCTACTACTGATGGAGCAGCCATTGAGGTTCCACTTTTTAAAATATAACCATCAGTTGAGTTGGCTTGTGCCGCTCGAATATTTTGACCAGTTGAAACCACCCAAGGACCTAATGATCCTGTTCCTCTTGAAGAAAATTCGCTTAATCCCCATCCACCTTCATAAGGATCCTTTACACTTCCAACGGAAAAATTGGTATATTCTGCATAAGTACTCAAAGTATCATAGTATCTTGTCACTCCATTTTCGGTAAGACCATTACCTTCATTTCCTGCTGTTACAAAAACCTCCACACCTACATTATTTAAATCGTTGATTAAATCTACAATTGCTTGTCTATCTGTAAGAGATGCTTGGGATCCAATACTCATATTAACAGCGTCGATGTTAAAAGTCGTTCTATTATCCCAGATCCATTGCAAACCTTGTTCAATATCTAAAGGCAGACAACTCGGGTCACAAACTTTCACACCAACCAGTGCAGCGCCAGGAGCAAAGCCCTTACCTGCCACCGGATCTCCTTCTCCAGTACCGGCTATAATGCTGGCAACATGTGTTCCATGTCCACTAAGTGCAGTATCGCTAGCGGTAGTGCTACCATTTACCGCATCAAACCAACCTATTACTTTACCACCATCTAAGTCAACATGGGTTGCGTCAATACCTGTATCTATAACTGCAATAACGATATCATTGTTTGAATAAGTTGTTTCGTTGCCATCGAAATTTCCAGTAACTCCATAATCAGTACGCGCCTTTTTGGTGCCAGTCATTTCAGTTGCTGCGTTAAGTGTAAGATAGTCTGAATCATCATTAGAGACATCTGTAAGATAGTCATAATCATTTGGATCAGATAAATTTAAAATCATTACATCATCCATGGATTCCACTAAATCAATTTGATTCTTGTTCAAGTACGATTCGTATGTCTGATATCTTATTTTTTTATAGGTTAATTTTAGTTCTTTAAGCTTTCTCTCAAAATTTTCTTCAGATGCGTTGAAATTTAACGCAATTTCTACATTCATATGTTCTGTTAAAGATGCCTTATTGTATTTTTCTGTTAGTTTGCCTCTTTTCTTCGAGTTCTGTTTTGTTTGCTTAATTTTATCCAGCTTAGGGTCAATCCGTCTTGATTTTAAGGATTCAGTAAAGGTACTTTCAGTAGAAACAGCTTTCTTGTAAATAGGATCAAATTGTTTCAGATCCGTTTCCTTTAAGCTTTCACCAAATACAGCTGAAAAGCTAGTAGCTGTTAAAGCGATTACAACGAAACTTGAAATTAATGCCTTTTTCAAATTCATAATCTACACTCCTCCATTAATTATGTTTCTTAGTGGTATTTTAAACCTATCAGGATCAACAATTTATCCAACAATACCCTCCTTTATAATTCAGTTCTAATTCATTGGGGAATCCATCCATATATAAAGACCACATTAAGAGGTAAAAGGTTGCATTTTGGGGAACTTTTTTCGATTTATAGCAGATCCCATTAATGTCATCTCCTAAATAGACATTAGCCCGATTAAAAAGGATGAGTCAGGAATCATTTTATGTAATGACCGCTAATTTATATTAGCATGTGATTGAGGGCTTGCGCTTTTGTGTCGCGAGTCCTTATTCACACAATTTTTTTGTCGTAAAAATGCGACACAAAAATAGTGTGAATAAAAGAAAAAAGACCATCAACTCTGACGGCCTTTACATGTGCAAATTAGGTTTATATTATTCCTACAATTGTTCCGCTTCAGCTGCTATTTGTTCCTCAGCTTGATTGACTTCCCCATCAACATTAGCAAGTATATTATGCTTCTTGTAAGCCCACCAACGTAACTTAATCTTAGAAGCATCAACCGTTGTTGGAACCATCAATCCAATCCGAAAGGTGCCTTTATCCGGATAGAGTGCGGTCCCCATGGATATGCCACTATATTTGCTCTCAAAAGGACTCTCATTGAAAACATCTTGATTCCCCATAATGATGACATCATGCTGCATATCTAATTCTCGTCCACTCTGCTTATGGTTCTGCTCGATGCCGACAACAATAAAAGCGGGTCCCTTACCTAAACCATGTGAAATCTCATCTGAGAAGTACCTCTTATCACTCTTATTGAAAAGGTTCATCCCAAGCTTAGCGGACAACGTCATCTCATAAATACCTGTTTGAATCTCATCAGTAATTGGTACATGTTTCGGTAATCCCAGTCGGAAATCTAGCTCACCCTTCTCAGCGCTGTAATTAACCGACAGCTTTGGTGTTGCATCCGGCAGCATCTCGTAAGTGGAAGATTTAGCTGTAAAATGGGTCGCCGAGCCTTCCTGTTTATTCATCATACCTAATTTATATAACATCGATGTGTTGTAAATATATTCACCGAAAGGTGCTTGCTCTACTTGCTCAATGACATAGGTAGGTCCCATTTGTAGTAAACTGATTTTCGCCAAATGAATACACGCATCAGGTGTTGTCGCAAGGGATTGATCCAATGTACGGTTGTAATAATCATCAATGACCTTCTGAGGAACAGATCCATATACAACCTCAACAGCATTAGCCGTATGTATATTAACATCAATTCGGCGATCACCGATCGTCAGTTTTGCAGTTCCTGGCTTAATGGTTATCTTGGCATTCGCTTCTATATTCGTTTTCGTCTTAAGCCAATACTTCGAAACGTATTCAGTCTCTTGAGAATTAGCTGGTTCTATGAACGTAATCTTATTCGTATCCGTTCCATTCGCAGGATCGAATAATTCCGTTTCTAGCTCATATTCGAAGGAAACCTTCCCAGCTTGGATCGACTTCTCTACAATAAGTGAAACCTCGAACACATCTTCGGGATTGACATACTTTGGGGTCTTTTGCCAAATTCGAACCTGATTGTCTTGATAGAGAATACAAGTATCCTCTAACAGCTGAGCAGCATCGAAGGTATTGGGATTAGGAGCATCCTCTTTAATGAATAACCGATAAGATTCGAGAACTCGATTATACTCACTAACCTCTTCTGCTCTCACCGATGAACCAGCTACTGAATGTACAGGTTCTTTTCCCTTCTCATCATAAGCAATACATAGGTACACATTCTTGGCATATTCATTGTTGGAGAAGCCTTCAATCATCGATAACTTTAAGGTAACTGGTGAGGATACGACAATCTCTCTTCCGAGGTTATCAAGTGCAACTCCCATCTCAACGGAAACCGATTTATCATCAATGGCAACAACCTGAAGACCACTAATTACTCCACTTCCATACAGTAATCGGTTTAGCAATCGTCTCTTGTCGTTGAAGTACTTCTGCTCCGTCTCAAAATCGCGAACCGTGAGGAGCTTTCCGTAGAAGTAATTATTCCTCTCATAAGGATAATAACGTGTGTGTTTCATATAATAGTTCCCCTCTCCTAATTAAGGACGTCATTATTCAATTTCTGAATCGAGTCCTAGCCTTGTATGTGTATCTAAGCGATTATCCATATCCACGTCTATCAGTGTCGAATTATTCGGTATGGAGGATGAATTGTCTAAGCGTAGTAAGGTGGGTTCAGACAAATACGTATTAATTCCTAAGTATGTATGCATATCCATGTATAACCATGGTTGAAGCAGAATTAATTTTCCTTCGGTAAAAGCTGGCTTCTGTTCGTTGATTAGCCTTTCCACAATCGAACGTTGCTTTTCACTCTCAATTCGTTCTGCTTTCATTAATACACAGAATGTATATGGATTCATCGTGTATAACTCATTCACAATACTACTAAAGTCGCTATTACTGCGAATTTGGTGTAATTGAAAGTATTCGATAATCAATGGCCTTTCTCCTACATAAATTTCAATCATTCTTTCAATTCCTTCTCGAGTCCCCCGCTTTCGATATAATTCGGGAGCGGCAGCAATCAAATTCCGCAACTGTGCATCTGTCCAATGGTCATCTGATGCAATTCCAACCCAACTTGCTAACCACTTCAAGTAGTCTCCGGAAACAGATTCTGGATCCAAATATTTCGCTATTCCAGCAATCTGTTGATCCATGTCTTGGAAGAAGGTTCCGAATAATGCTAGGAATCGTTCGAGGAATCCCGTTTCTTTATCCTCCTCTGCATAGATAGCAGGTAAGTACGATAACAATGTCATCCGCGGATAATATACACGAAGTGACGATAGCTTAGGTGAATGCCCTTCATTACCTGTAAAATCAATTTTTAACCAGATGTATCGACCCGTTGCATGGAATAATAAGGCGTCCTGTGGGTTCGTAATGGGTGTTGGTTCTAATGATCGCCAATGGTTTAATTTCTGTTCGATCGGGATATCTGGATTACTCAGAAACTCATCTCTAGTTACTGGCATCCCGTTCCACTGCATATGTTGATGATCTGAAGCGTAGTACGATATTCGAATTTGGGTACTCTCAGGAATGTCTGCAACTAACTCTATCTTATGCCAGATCGTCTCTGTCTCTGTGCAATCTAAAGCCGTACTCAGGAAAATCCCCTCGAGTAATCCTGTGCCTGTCATCTCTTGTGTCTTAAGCTCAGAAGCAAGAATCGTGATCGAATTTTCTTCCTTCTCAAACACCACCAACGTATTCCGCGGATCGATCATGATCTTCTGCACCTTGCCTCTAAAGGCAGAAACGTTATTCAACCATACTCCATCTTGATCTAACTTCTGAATAAAGCGATTATCCTCTCCATGTCGCTCGAGCTCTCTACCGCTTCCTACATAAAGCTGACCATGAGTATCCATTGCAAATCCACTAAGAGGTTCCGTTGTATTCAATTCAAATTGTGTTAGTAGAATACTATCTGGAGACAAGTGTAGCACCTGATTGGTATCGGTATGTAACAAGTAAAGATGTCCATCCTTGGAAGTTGTCATCTGCCATTGTAAGGCAATCTCACGAGGCAATGAATAATCCGTCAGGAGTAAATCATGTAAGAAAAACCCGGTTATACCGCCCGTCCGATGGATCTTTAATACGATTAGATGTTGATGGGTATCTTCACATATCGCTAATACATAAACATATTCTCGAGAATCCGAGATAATAGAGCAAGGAATAATAGGAATATTACCCCAAGCGGATAAGCTCCATAATGCTTGTGCATTATTAATCGAGTACGCTGCAATCGGATAACTACCCATCGCATCTGCAAACACAAGAACATCTGCAACAGCTGCTATCGCAGCATGCGGTGTGAATAACTCATGCCCATCTCGAAATAGCAGCTCTGCATGTTTATTAAAACTATCATAGCTCCATACATTCGTATGGTCATCGAGCAAGAATACCTTTCCATTCATGGCCATCGCGCAATCTTGTACCAATGAATTGGGTATCACTTCTTTCAAATCAAGCACTGTACGAACACCGTACTTATGTGTTTGCATCAGTCGAATACCGTCTTCCCCTACTTCTAGGTTATGAAGACTTCCCTTCAACCAATCCGTTGGTTTATTCAATGAAAAGTATTGGAAATCATTCATCTCGTCACCTCCTTATCATAAAAATAAAGCGATTATATATCTGTGCGGCTTATACATTCGATGAGATGATCTCCTGAGTATACGAGACCGTGGGGAGGAAGCAGAATATCGCCATTCTTATCCTTCTGAACACCATCAGCTTCAAGCCATAAGTCCTGTATATAAGCAATCCCTTTCATTTGGTTAATTAAACCATATATATCACCTTTATAGACAGGTCTACCGAATACCCAGCCGAGATCCTTACCATGATCCAAAGGCTGTAGAAATCGATTGAGCGAACTCAAAATTCGCGGAGAGTCTTTCTTGAAGTAAGGCTCCACGATAATAACGGCATGTACGGTTATCCGAATATATTCAGGAGCAATAACATTCAACTCTGTCGTTATTAATCGATATTGGTCAAGATTCTGTTTCACATTGGATAAAAAACGTTCACCTGGAATCGGAGTTTTCTCTTCACTATATGGAACTACGACGACCGTAGTCTGTGCAGGCACCGTCTTTCGAGGGTAATCCTCCAACCCCGGTTTGAATAACGTAAGTGTCTTAACACGTGCGACCCGAAGACCTGGAGTCATCTTGGCTAAGCGATCATAATCCTCATCCGTTACAGCTCTATGCTGTTGCTTTATGTCCAGCATAGCTCGGTTTTTGGCCTCATCAATGGATTCAGCCAACGTTCCACCAATTGCAGCAACAGGATTCGTAGCTGAAATAGCAAGGGATTCGATAGGCAATTCGTTGATTTTGGTTATTTTGTGTGCCTTGACATTGCCTCGATCCCCTAATCCGACTTGTAAGGAAATGATCCGAATATTCGGTAACAAGGATACTTCTGGAATCAAACCATGCTCGTGATCCCCAAATCGAATAATGCCTAGCTTACTATCTAGTATGTATTGTCTATCGTAACGAGAAGCATTGTCGAAGTTATCCACTCTCGTCCAGTCGAACCAGCGAAGCTGTTCCGAGTCTGTCTCACGAATAGAGGTTTGGAGCATGAAACTATTTGTTAGGATAGGAACACGCTGAGTTGAGAACGATTGGAATGGTAGACCATTACTCGTTCCTATCCATCGTTCAGCTTCAAATTCTTCGAGGTAAGTAATTACACGAATATGATAAGATCCCTTAGCAGGAATTTGCCCATGGACGCCATCGCCGAATGTTATCGTTGTATGGAAGGTTGAAGAATCTTTCGTTAGGACATAGACCTGTGCACTGTCGGACTGATCAGACATACCCTCTACTACGAACCACTCTAACCAGTAGCTGTCAGCGTGACGAACCTGGACATGTAGCAATCCGAAGAAAGCTAGTTTACTATCCAGGACGATCTGCTGATTAGGCAGTCCATCACTATTGAATTCAATTATTGTGCTAATAGACTCTTGTTGTACAACACTTACAGCATTCATATTGATTTGGTTAATTTTCGGAGGAAGCTCATAATTACCTTCTTGAAGCACACAGCTAATCCAGTATCTAGGTCGATCGTTAGTTGGGTATACCATTAATGGGAGCATGGCACTTTCCATCTTAAGTGCGACCGCACCCGAGAAAGAAAGCTGATGTGTCTCATCAGACACCACGAATGCATTAATCCAAGCTTCTCGTTCCACCTCTGACTCATCTTCAGATGGAGCTCCTGTTGTTGATCTTCCATAATATTGCCAAACCACATCTGCAGAAGGAGTGAATCGATCTGTAAGGGAATTGAATATCCCTGCAGTTACAGGATAATCATCGAATAAGCGGATAAATAGCTTAATCATCTGCCCGATTGGAAGTGGTTGATCAAAGCCAATATATAATCGATTCCCTTTCTTTGCATGGATCCCAAATGCAGGGAATGCCACTCCCTCATTACGATTAGATGAAGTATAATCATTCGCTTCTGTATCTGTTCGAACAATTATCTTATCCATATTAGCACCGAACAAGTAAATGGACTCCGTGGTTTCGAAGGGGATTTCGTCTGCATAAATCTGCATACCTTGCGGAAGCCAACCATCGTCTGTTACACCCGAGAAGATGATGTTACCCACAGCACTAACGGCCTCGAAAGGTTTGGTTCCAAGCATCTTTAAGAATTTCAATTCATTATCTACTGTGATTCGACTTAGATAGTATTGCTGCATCTCACCAATCCATGAGAATAGCTCGAGGAGCGTAATTCCTGGATCATGTATATTCTCATCCGTCCATTCCGGATAACGCTTCTGGATGGCTTTGCGAGCTTCTGAAATCCATTGCTGGAATAAACGATCATCTAGATTAAGTTGTGGCAGCATAACGAATCACCTCTTTTCTCACGAGTCTGGAACAAGTGAATAGTTATTTGGAGCGAATAAGAATTTGATGACTTCCATTCGTAATAATACCATGGATCATCCGGTCCATCTCGGAAATGGGAATTTCTTCACGCAAGCCATTCTCAAGCTTAATGATATCCATTGTAATCTTGGTGATATGATTAACGGTAGGAATTGACTTTAACAGCGCATAGAAGCTAGATATATGAATAGGTTGTCCAATTCCCCAACCCCTGTTATCGTAATTACCACCTAGTGGGTCAAGAAATTGCTGTAGCTTCAGCGATACAGCTTGTTCTGTCGAAAGAACAGTATCCATTGATTTTACGACCAATTCAACGTTCACGGACAATTCAAGATATGCAGGTGCAATGACGTGAATACGCCCTGTTTGAGTAACTATGTTAGGGGCACGCTCCAGTAGATATTGCTCGACCTGCCGCTTCACCTCCAAGAATAGAGATGAGTCGGTATGTCCCCCTTTGGGTAGCACAACGACAGTAACTGCTCCATTCTCTTGCTCTAATCTAGCATTCATATTCGGTAAGCACTTCGCCTTAGCAACTTGTAAGGAGGCTTCCCTCGCCAACCATTCGAAATCCTCAGCGGTTACGGCTCTGCCTCGATGCTTGATGATGTGGGGTCCACGTTCTAATGCTTCCTCCAGTGACTCGGAATGACTACCACCAGCAGATGGTTCTGGATTGAATACCGTGTTAATGAATGCGAATGAGTCACGTAAGGAAGCAATCGTTCGCGCAGGAACATTACCCTCTGCTCCTCTAGTCTGTTTGTAGTGCACTTTGATTTTCTCTGAATCAAACGGGTGAGGTAATCGCCCTATTGTACCGTTACCGAACGAGATGATCCCTGCATTGCAATTCAACATATAATGTCGATCATCTGCAGTGGATTCAGTCCATGACTCTACTCGCTTCCATCTCGTCCATACCCGCTGTATATTTCCTTCTGAATCTTTAATGATATCGATCGCTTCTGGATTTATTCTGTGTAGAGTAAGGATTTGTTCTTCGATTAATTGTCCGGTTTCATCAACCCAAACTTCTTCTGATCGAACAGGCGTCCTTGATAAGCGGAACTCTAGCATACCTGACTTGATCTTATCTGGATTCTCATTGCGGAAGGATTCTTGCTGAATCGTACTCACTGTATTCATATAAATGCCATTGATCACGGGAGATGATGTATTCCTCGTTTGTTCCATTAATACGGCCCTTATCCAATAAGCGGTAGCTCCATAACGTTCTTGACTGATGAAATCAGGTGGACCGACAAATTGAATAATCCCACTTCGCCGCATAGCCTTGGTATCATCATCTACCTTCAATTCAACCCATTCCACTACACCTGGTTTCTTCCTCAGATACTCAAAGCGGATGAAGCTGAGTTCAGGAGGTGTTCCCATGGCTTCGATAGATACATAGATGCCAAGAGGACCCTTCACTGGCGGTTGATCAAATCCAATGTATAGGGCAGGCCGTTTGCAATCTAACACCTCATAGGGTTGAAAGGCCAACTTCTTTGTTGAAGCGATATTTCCTCTACGATTAGACCATTGTAGACTATTTAATGTTTGACACTCCTCTGCTTGAATAAGCTTATCGCCATATTCAAAGCGAAATCGGACATTCTCAATCCAAGGCGAAAGGTAGATTGGATCTGCTGTGTATAAATTTTCGGTCTTCATGATCTTACACCGAATCCAGTAATTCTGATGGGAGTTAACAGTGGTCTCAACCATGTCTTCAGGACAATGAAACACCACGGTCCACTGCTCTTCATCAGGCTTATAGAATAAAGACTCATATTCCTCACCATTGAACAAGCGAACCCAGCCCATGCCATTCCAATATTCCCACACTGTTTTCGTAATCGAAACATAGGGGATTTCCGGTTCATCGAAGGCATTTCTCTTCATGATCAGCTTATAATCAATGACAGGTGCCTTCGGTTGACTCATCTGATTCGGAACCGTCTTCAGATTGAATTGTACTGTAATTAATCCACCCTTCTTACATAATGCTTCACGACAGGATAAATAAAAGCAGGCCTGAGGTGTGAAGAATTCACCGAATGGGTAAAATCCGTTCGGTTTTACTTCTACATCATCATGGAAGAGTGTATCAGGCGTAATACCCGAATTAAGCTCGCCTATGTACGTGGAACGTAATTGAATATTATCAATTTCAGGTAATTCACCATCCTGAACAAGTTGATCTAATAAGCCTGTTCCCACAGATGCCCTTATCCACCTGGCCATGACCCCATTTACTTCGACCGTTGAAAGTTCAGCTAGGTTGTTCTTATGTAATGTAATTTTATTATCAGTAGCTGTTGCTTGTTCGAAAGGCTTCCACTGCTCTTCATTCCAATATTCCCATGTTACAACCTCTGGAGTAACCATATTGGCACATATGTTATTCAAAGTAAGATGGTTCTTCTCATGATACAATTCTAACTCGATTGTGGATGGATGGATAAGATGTAATACATCATCTTGAGCGATATACATACAATGCTGCTGCATGTTAGCCGCACTCGGACCAGGATACGCTTCGAATGACTCCATAGTCCCTATTGTGCAGAGCTCATGTAATTGATTCGTGATATATAGAATCTGATCAATTTCCCCATTGGTCGTGAAGACATGCGTAGGTATAGATGGGGTCACTAATAGCGGATTTTCAGTTTCGAATAATATCTCTTCTTCCTTACCAGGTGCAGTTACTTCCGTTTTCATAGGAATCAGAACAGGGTAAGGAGAACCAGCGTTCATCGTGAACGTCACATACGCACGAGCAGGCTTAGCACTGAGTAATGAAACATCGAATAAGTTCAAATAAGCTATAAAATGATTGAGCGGTACTTGATTAAATCTCTTCGTGTTCTCCAGCAGCATATCTGCCACGATCATGAACAGAGCAGTTCCTGGATCAGGCTGTTCCGGCGTGAAGCGCCATTCTGGCGTGTAATATGGCGAAATTTGTTTCATACGTTCGATTAACGAATTTAATGTTGTATGGTTAATATTCGGTGGTAGCATACATTCACCTCCCTCTGGAAATTAAACGGTCGTGTGACTAACAAGTGCGTTTAATTGGAAGTCGATCCGTATCGAGTTCCCTTTATTGAATTCATCAGTCAAATCTAGACTAATCTAATCACACTATTTGACGCCTTCTTCTAGATAGAACGGGAACACTAGGTTGAATAGATTGTTCGTCGCTCGAACCTTATAAGCGATATTCAGCAGTAATTTAGCAGAATCCTTACTATCAGGGACTGCATGAATTTCTGTATCCTCAACACGCGGCTCCCAATTCCTAATCGCTTCTTCAATGGTATACTCTAATTGGCGAAGTGTTGTAGGATCAGTTGAATCGAACACGAATCGATCTAAACTGCACCCGAAATTCGCTCGCATCACGCGTTCACCCTTCGTGGTGCGCAGAATGATCTTAATGGCTTCCTTAATGTCCTCTTCACCTTCAGACATTCGAATTCGTCCTGTCGTTGAATCGACCTGTATGGGGAATTT
This sequence comes from Paenibacillaceae bacterium, assembly GCA_040880185.1. Taxonomy (GTDB): domain Bacteria; phylum Bacillota; class Bacilli; order Paenibacillales; family UBA4045; genus UBA4045. The sequence goes on along the minus strand of JBBDIY010000076.1, from coordinate 18,488 downwards.
CCAGCCACGACCTAAGAACGGCTTGTCCATCACTCATGCTCCTTCCGAATCGCTACTAATTTATCTTAACCATACTTCCTTTTATATTGAGCATCCCATCAGACTTTATATCTACCATGGCCCCTTTGATGCTTAACTGACCTTTGGCTGTTATACTAATCTGTGCGGATTCTAGCTTGAGCGATTTCGCACTCTTGATCGTAATATCGCCCTTTCCATCCAACAACAATTCAGATGTATTACTCTTCAGCGTTACTTTATTCTTGGAGCCACCCTCAAGCTGGAGCATGTTATTGCCGGTTGAATCCGCGATCTTAATCGTATCGTTCTTATCTGTTATTTGAATGATATGTCCTTTTTTCGTCTTAATAATAATTTTCTCATCGCCATCTTTGTCATCGAAGATGAGCTCATGCCCAGATCTCGATTTAATCTTCCGAATATTATTCTTGTCATCTCCGACCAATGCCGTATCTACTGAATTCCAGAGAGCTCCAATCACAAAAGGCTTCGAAATATCACCCATCAAGAATGCTACTAATACCTGATCGCCTACCTCAGGGATGAACAAGGTTCCACGATCCTTCCCTGCCATCATTGTAGCAATGGGCGCCCAATCCGACTCAATCTCTTTCTCATGCAATGGGAATTTCAGAGTAACTCTCCCTTGCTTATCCGGGTCCTTATTATTCGAGACAATACCGACGAGTACTCCTTGAATTTTCGTATCACTCGCATCACTCATATCGCATTACCTCCAACCATAAAGCTACAAGCATAACCCGAGTTATTGATCGTGTGAGATACACTTTTGATATACATAACTTGATTTAATTTACTTCCCAATCCTGCTAGCTCCAGATAACGGCCAGCCTGTAATTCTGGCAAACCAATCGATGTTCCAGAACCGCTAACAAGCTCCATCGATCGCTGATTCATAACAGCATCCGCCTTCTTCTTAGCATCCGCTACATTATCCATAGCCGTGTAGATATATTCTTTCATGTTCTCGCCGCTAGGTAAAGCTTTCATAACATCTTTCCCCGTTTTGGAATTACCACCTAGAATATCCACACTCCCAGATTTGGCTTCTACTACTTCTCTTTTGTCGATATCATAACCTCTAACAATCACTTCAGTAACCTGTGCGGATAAATTCATAGTTGTGTTGTAGCTTTTTAGATTTTTGCCAAAAGTGAGCGTAGTGACCGGCACCTTCTCCTTTAATGGCTCTCGAAAGTAAAGTGTATTCCCAAGTACGAAAAAATCCCGATTTGATTCTTCAGCCATCCATTTGATAAAGTGATAATCACTCATATCAAATTTAGAAACATTATCATGCACCTTCTCCGTAGCATCCATAACAATATTGGGTAAATACTTCTTGCTTATGATACCCACAATTTTGCTGTACGCCATCTTCTGATAGGAGTGCCATATCTTGCCCTTCATCATCAAGAACGAAATATCCAATCCGGATACCTTAAGTGTCGGAACACCTGTATTCGGGTAATCATAGGATACCTCAGTAATTAAACCATAGAGAAGTGTTTGTAATTTATCGGTATATCCCATCTTGATTTCTACATACTTGCCAACTGCCAAGTACGTGTCTACCCATTGGAATTCTCTTTTGACTACATCGTAAGCATTAACCACCGAGAATGTAAAAGAATCAGCAGTCGCATCCGCTCTCATATTCACATTGACCGTAGATACGGCAATGCTCTGCTTGACGATATTCGTTCCATCAATAATAATCTCGAAGGTTGGAGCAATGAAATTACGATACAGTGTCTCGAGTGCATCGAATTCGAATTTTTTCTTGCCTAAATCGACTTTACCCATAATCTCACTCCAAGCGTGGTATGATGATCGTTCTTCCATTTTCTAATTGCCGAGGATTATTAATGCCATTCGCCCTTGCAATTTCACGCCATAAGCCTGGTTCCTCATACTCTTCATCCGCAATCATCCACAGCTGATCACCTTGCTTCAATGTCATCTGTTTCGTTCGATCTGCAGACTGACGAGGAATAGCTTCGAATTGCTTCTGCATCGGTTGATAAGACTTGAAGGTGACATTCAATGTTGCTCTTACAGGTATGCCTGAATCGAGGAACATCGTATACTTCTGATTAACCTTCTCAACCACACCAGTAAAGTTTAGTGAACCCCAGACAAATCGACAGACGCCAGGTGCATGAAGATCCTTCTGGACATTCAATAAATTCGTTATCTTCTTCGTGTAATCTCTAACGTCTTCTTCAGTGCCATATGTATCAAAGAATAAATCCATCGTAAGTGTGGATGCTTCCCCGGAGATAAACTGGGCCAGAGGATTCTGGAGTCCGGGAATAGGCTGCCATGCATATGTATTGCCCGATGAAATAGAGTATTCAGTCGGATTGAAAAGTACATTGACCTTGGATTCCGATTTACCTACCGATATGAAAATTGCCGCCTTCGTTAACGCCATTACACTCACTCCTCTCTATACATCGTTTAACTTAGAATCCTCTACGTTGTCGTTCAAATGTCATCTTACGTTCAATTTCGGAATAAATTCTATCTACTAATTCCGTCATGTCTATGTTATTCATTGGGTTAATAGCAACCTTATCTTGCTCAACATGGATGTCGAGATCGACGGGCTGAATCGTTGGTTCCGGTGGCGACGGGGTGACTGCTGGTTTAGGTATGAGGTAATCCAAGGATGCTTCCGTATCGATTCTGTGTGTCAATTCATCGTTCAGTTTATCTAATGCAATAGCTGGTGAAGAATGTATGAGCGAGATCGGTTGAGCGGTTGTAGTTGTTTGACTCTGTCCCTGTGTGACTGATGAGTCTGGCACGACGAACAAGGGTTGTAAATTTGTAAGCATGTGTTCCTTACTTAATTTACGTTTCTCTGTAGTTAATCGATCGGATCCGATATTGCTGATCGTTGTTGACTTTACCAGATGATCTACAATCCCCTGGAGCCAAGTGATCTTCGTATTCATCAAATTCACTGAGGGGTTATTGTTCTTCCTCCCTATTGTCCGATGATGTGTATGGGGAATACCTGAAATCGTATGATTGAGATAATCGATCTCCGTGGATGTGAATAGGCTTGATGTATAAGCTTGCACCGTTTCAAGTGTATGTGAATCCATCTGATGATAATTAGAGCGAATCAATTGTAATCTACGTAGGATCGAACGGTTGCTCATTCTGTTATTGTTCTCCGTTTGTTGAATAACAGTTGGAATCATAGCAGATGGTACCATAACAGTTCCATTCGACTTTGGTAATAGCCAGCTTAATAAGGCATCTGTCCTCTGTTCAATCGTGTGATTCGATAGATTACTACTTCGTCTAGTCGTCACGATATCTCTGAATATTCGTTCATCGATTATTATAGGATCAAATACGCTTCCACTTACCTTCTGATGAAGCGCTTGTATGATCGGATTATTAACTTTCATCCGTAAGGAATGCTGCATCGATTTATTCACTCTGAGATCTACCGATTCATGATGTTCCATAGTAACTGAATCCGTAAGCTGTCTGCGATATTGTCTCAACACTTCAATAGGGATCACTTTATTCGTTTTTTCTCTGTTTAAAGAAGGTAATGCTGCTACAATTCGAGTTACTGCCTTTACTACATCATTAACAGGTTCTGTCAGATCCCGTAATTGATTCGGGAGCAGCAAATCCACGGAGGAATTCATTGTTATACCAAGCTCTTGCAAGTGCTGCACGGCAATTTTATTATGCTGCAGCCTTTGCTCCACAATCCGATTGTTGAACATATCCGTCACATTCGTTGCTAAGGTTTGATGGGTTATTCTTTTATTCGTTCTATTCATTTTTTGCAAATAATTTTCTGATAGAAATGAATCGATATTTTGTTCCTCTAATGTAGTCTTTTTCCGGGCAGTGTAAGAGGTTTGCTCATGGATTTGCTTCATCCATATGGACTCTGTGAGCTGGCGTCTATATTGCTGAACGAAATACTTATTGATCGACTTCGTCATCATCGAATTGCCAAATTCGATCTTCGATATGGCTTTGACCACATCTTGAATGAATTCTGGTTCCATATTTGGACTTGGCGTCACCAACTGAACAGGCTTCTCGATAGGGATTCCGAGATCAATTAAGTAATTCAATGCCTTTCGATTAGCCTGTACTCGTTCTTCAACCAACTTCTGATCGAAGATTTCGGCTGTAATCGATACAATTGATTTATGCAAAATTCGTTTATTTCTTCTAGATATCCTAGTAGAAGAATTCGTGTTTTGTTCAGTGAATTGCGCTTGCGACACATCCAGAATTTTCGATATCCATACCGAGTCTGATAGACGACGATTATATTGCTTAGAGATGGATTGGGATTCACTTAATAACTCACCATGCTTAATGTTGAAGGAACGAGGTGCGATATTAGTTGTGTTTGCTAAGCTAGGTATACTCGTTTCTTGAGACGCCCTATTCACAATTCTTGTTAAAGATTTAACGACATCTTGAACATCTACAAAATTGACTTCAGCTTGATTTGAAATAATTAGCTTTGTGGGCTTACTAATTTCAACTCCATAATCCGCCAAGTATTCGATTGCTTTTCGGTTAGACTTTAGTGTCTCAATTACGTGCTGATAATCAAAGATAGAAGCTTTTATTGTAGCTTTAGATGTAGATGTAGATGTAGATGTTGTTCGAATTAACATTCGATGATTGCTCTGTGCGATGGTCATTAAATGATCCAATTGTTGCTCCAAGAGTTCCGCATAAGACTTATCAATCATTCGCGAAATCCATACGGAATCGGATAGTTGACGCTTATATTGCTTAGATATGGTTTGTGATTCCATTGACAATACATCATAATTCACATGATCCATACGCGAGACATTAGTCGTATTAGTTACCGCGGTTGCTCGGTTGAAGAAGCTAGTAAGTGATTTTACAACTTCTATTACTTCTGAGGTATGATCAACATTTGGAGACGGGACCGTTAGCTGCACAGGCTTACTAATTTCAACTCCATAATCCAACAGGAACTTGATTGCCCTCTGATTAGAGCTTAGCTTCTCAACAATATTCTGTTGATCGAAGATAGCAGCTACAGTTGTCGCAGCAGCCGTATTCTTCTTTCGAGTTAACATCCGATAATTCCTACGAGTAATAGTTGTCGTATGATCGTGCGGTTGCTCCAAGGTTTGAATACGTTGGCTATCCCTCATGCGCGAAATCCATATGGAATCCGCTAATTGTCGTTTATATTGCTTGGAGAGGATATTCATTTCACTCGATAACTCATCATAATGAGTAGAAGTCATACGTGAACGATTAGTTATAATAGTGTCATTGGATAAGCCTGTTACCGTGGTTGCCCGATTGACGATGCTAGTGAGTGATTTAACAACCTCTAAAACTTCTGAAGTATGATCAGCAATTGGAGTCGGGACTGTAAGCGGCAAGGGATTGCTTATCTCAATTCCGTAATCCAGCATGTACGAAATAGCCTTATGATTGGACATTAACTGCTCAATAACCATCTGTTGATCGAATATAGACGCCGTACCTGCAGATGAGGTTGAAGTCCTCGTTCGAGTTAACATACGATGATTGCTGCGGGTAATGTTCGAAGTATAATCCTGTGGGTGCACATAGGATTGAATTTCTTGTCTATTGATCATTCGTGAAATCCATATCGAATCTGCAAGCTGTCGTCTATAGTGTTTGGATGCGAGGTTTAACTCTTCTACCGTTAACGCATATTTATCTGTAGTAGAAGTGTTTGCGGTTTCTTTTATAGAGGATCTATTCGTATTTCTATTTATGATTGTGGTTAAAGATTTAACAATGTCGATTTCCTCTGATTGATCAATTTGTGTTGGGTTTGATGTTGTCATCTGTACAGGTTTATCAATATGAATACCGTTATCAACCATGTACGTGACTGCTCTTCGATTTGTCTGCAATCTCTCTTCGATCGTCTTCAGATCGAATAAGTCCGAGGTAACGGATTGGTTAGTTACATGCAGTATACGTTGATTCCTAAGTTTAACAGTCGTTGAATAATCTTGTTTCTCTTGGTAAGGCGATTGTGATTGTTGGAGTATTCTATTCATCCATATCGAGTCTGATAATTGTCGCTTGTACTGTTTGGTTACCGATTTATCTATGATTGTTTCCGATTCGTTCGTTACATTAGCGATCCGATTTGCTACAACTATGAGTGATTTAACGACTTCGAGCATATCCATCTCGCTATTAGGAGTTTGAGCTAGATTATATAGTTCAACAGGTTTATTAATCTGGATACCTTGTTCCACTAAATAATTAACTGTTCTTCTGTTGGATTTCAATATTTCTTCAACGAAGCTCTGATCGAATATGTCATAAATTCGGAATCGATTAGTTTGGGAGATCATACCTTTATTCTTGCGCATAAGCTGAGATGTATTTGAAGAGAATTGTTCAACAATATTCTCAGAATTCTGATTTAACCAAACCGATTCAGTTGCAGTCAATGTAGATAAGGTTGATTCTTGTGTTTGCTTACTTTTCGAAATCTGATCGTTCCATATTGTTTGAGTTAATGGTCTACGATAATTGCGAATAAATTCAGTTCTTAGATGATCTTGTGGGGTTCGAATCGTTGATGTTCGTCTTCGTTCAAATTGAATATTCGCTTCTATCCGTGCCGTAGCTCTAGTAACATTCTGTCTCAATGTTGAATGAATTTGTTCATACTCATCGTTATGATGGATTAGTGGTTCTGTCTGCTCGAACCATTGCTGCTCAGCATCGAATTCAAGTACATCATGCTGCCTTCCGTACGCATAAACTTGCTTTAGAATCCGTTGATTCAGTACAATCCGTTCAACAGAGTTCATCGAATGTAAAAGCTGATTATCTTCAGTAGCTCGATATAGTTTGTTTACTAACGAAGTTAATTTCATATCAGTCGTATGACTGGTAATCCGATTCATCCATATCGATTCAATGAGCGGCTTCCGATACTGATATATTAACTGATGATCCATCCGTGCGGTTGTCTGTCCAATTGAAGCATCTGGACTCACTGTTATTCTCGCAAATGCCTTTGCTATAGAAGTTTGCTCATTAATAAACTGTGTAGATGTACGAATGAATTGAACTTTCTTAGTAGGATTGTGTGTCACAACCGGACTTTCATTAACTCCATTAACATTTAATAGAGTTATATAATTCCTGTAGGCTTTCAGTTCGGATCCATATAATGACTGCTTAATAAGAATCTTCTCAAGCATCGTATATAAGAAAGGTCTGGATGCAAACAGATTATATTCTTTGTTATGTTGTTGTTTCTCAAGCTGCATGCGTAAGAGAACCATAAAGTTATATAAATTTTGTTTATGATCTTCAACATGCTCGTCTGCTGGTTCTAGAAACAACAAATTCAGCATCCCCAAATACGGTTTGCTGTTAAATACATACTTATTCACAATAGATTGTCCGAATCGTTCGTAAGCATTTATCCCACGAAACGTTCTAGTCTTAAAAGGCTGAAACGAGATCATAGATATCCATGTACCTTCCTTAACGATCATGTCCGTCTACTTATTGCTTGAAAACCGCTTTAAATCCATTATGTACAAGTTCGATTGATTCAATGGCTACACTACTGCTCGTAGCATTCATTTCTGGACCAATCCATTTGACCGGGTAGCATCCAAAAATGTTCCAACGAACAATTTCATTATCAGCTTCGTCATGCATGATAATGGCTCCGTCCATCCTTGCAATATAACCGCCCATAACCGCTTCATACCAATTCCATAAGTCAGGTGATTTGGTTATCCCTCGCTTCAGAACAATAGGGTGAAATTTAGTTGCTTTAGCCAAACGATGAACGTACCCATTGACTCCACCTTCACGGTACTCCTCTATATCTATCTCTGAATGTAGACCAGACACTTCGGAGAAACCACTATCCACAAGACCACCAAACTCTACCCAGAATCTAAAGCCCCTGTTCACACTATGGGTGCTTCTTACCATTTAAATCACCTCTTCTTGAACACATCGAATGGATTACTATCCGATTCTTTATTTAGATTTCGGTGTATGCGCGAAATTTCCTCGCACCATCTACGGCGTTCCCGATGCTCCATCGATAGGATTTGATCATAGGACCAGTGATAGTAATAAGCGATAAAGCTAACTTCCTCATAGATCCGATCAATGGGATACCCCGTTATGCCGTTTCGATCTCCCCCAAAAAATCCATCTCCACCTCAAAATCGTGTTGGCACTTAGGACAAGTCGTTTTGATACGCAGGTTTTCCATCTCATTCACTTGTCGATAGAAGTTTTGTAGAAATGCTAGATCGGCTGTAAACATTTTCTCAATAACACGTGTGTCGATCGCTCGTAAATCGCCTAATTTGGATATAACACGGGATAATAGAATAATAGATAGGTAGCCGGGGTTTTGTTGAACTCTTTGATCTCGCATAGGTAAAATTTCATCCGCAGCTGTAGCTAGTCGCATAACTCCACGTTTGTGCAAGGTTCCATTCTCATCTACGTATCCTCTGGGTAACTCGAAATCATATTCGGTTTGAAATGCCATTGTTAATAAACCTCCTGAAAGTTTTTAGCAAGGATAAACGGCTTTGTCGTCCTTAAATTCTGATTTGTAGAAATAACAGAGTGGAAAGGAAGGTTTCCCTCCCCTTCCACTCCGTTTTTAACAATAAGTGCTGCTTATTTCGTTCTAGTCATACCTTCATGCGCAAGCTCCAACAGCTCTATGCCCACTTCTGAGCCTGTTGCGTTGAAATCAGGAGCCGTATATTTAGAAGGCCATGCTTCAATAACTTGCCAAGTTGCAACGTCTCCGCCTTCTTCGTTAATGGCGATGATCGTTACGGTTTTGCGAGATACTTTACCTTGTACGCAATCTTGCATCCAAGTGTACATGTCCAAGGAATCTGTGACACCCCACTTCAGTGTGATGTTACCATACTTGGCTAGACCAGGAAGCTTACGTGGCGTGATGGTTTCATTACCTTCACGATATTCCACGACATCCAGAGAGGCGTCAAAGCCGGATACTTCACTAAATCCTGCTTGTTGTATCCCTTCGACTTCCACTCTGAATCTAAAATTGCGGTACGGGTCTCTACGTTCTCCAGTCATAGGAATCTCCTTTCACTTTATACATTATTGTTGGTCAGATGTTTTCTGAGTAATCCGGAAGATCACAAATTCAGCAGGTTTAACAGGAGCGACACCAATCACACAAATCAATCGTCCATTATCAATGTCGTCTTGCGTCATTGTGTTACGACCAATGTTGATGTAGAAAGCTTCTGCAGGGCTACTTCCTTGTAAAGCGCCATCTCTCCATACACGTGTAAGGAAAGCATCGATTGTACGTTGAACTCTCGCCCAAAGCTGTTCATCATTCGGCTCGAACACAACCCAGTTCGTGCCTCGTTTGATGGACTCTTCTAAGAATATGAACAATCTTCTAACGTTAACGTATTTCCAAAGTCCGTTTGAGGTTGTTGTTCTTGCTCCCCATACGCGGATACCTTGGCCTGTGAAGGACCGAATCAAGTTAACACCTTTAGGGTTCAATATATCTTGTTCACCTTTATTATATTGGCAATCCAGTCCTACCACACCACGAACAACTTCATTCGCTGGAGCTTTATGCACTCCACGGGTTTGGTCGGTACGGGAGTATACGCCCGCCATAGATCCAGAAGGTGGAACGAAGATATTACGTTTGTCCAAAGGATCGAACACTTGAAGCCATGGATTATACATAGCTGCATAAGTAGTATCGAATATATTGCGATGAGTTTGGACGTCTGCAACTTTCTTCTTGTCACGTGGAATATCTAGAATAGCAAACCGGCTACCTAAGTTTTCACAATGCGCAACAAGGGAAAGCTGAACATTCGGATCAGTTACTCCAGGAATAGCCATAATGCTGGACTCATCATTATCGATGAATGCTTGGATACCCGTACGTTTACCTGGACCGAAATCAGCACCCATGTACTCTGCTGCGGATAAATTAGCAACAGAACCATCACTACCGCCTGTTAGAGCGATAAGCAAGCTCTTGGCAGTCGCATCTCCAGCAAGCACTTCGAATGGAGCCACATCCTTCGTAGCTTCAGCTTGATTGCTATTGTCAGCAACTTGAATGATGTTGGATTTATTGACGATCTTGTCTATATAATTAGCTGCTCCAGGGTTCAGAGACACTTTCTCATATAATTCAATTTCATCGGTATAAGCAATTGTTAAAGAAAATTCGGAAGTAGTTAGAACTTTGACAGGTAGTAAATTATTGTCTGTTACATCACCGGTTAGTGCTGCTGACAATTCAATCACGTTATCCTGAGCGGTAATAACCTTAGCTACCTGTGAAGCTTCACCATCGTTAAATTCCACAATGTCTCCAGGATAGAAACCCGCATTATTCTTAACACGGTATTTGCTATCTCCTAGATCTTCGTAGATTTGAGTCTTCGCTTTGCTTGAAGGTGTTATCGCAACACGAATTTGATTGCCCCATGAACCTGGATTCTTAGCGGTGATGTGTAGTAACGCTGCAGCAGCCGTATCCTCTGTGAAATTTGCTGCTTCTTTGGCATCAGAAGGAGCAACACGCATAACATAACAACGGGAGCCACCATTCATGAAAAATTGTTCTACTGCATAAGCTAGATAACGATACTCACCAAATGCATTCTCAGGCAAATATGAACCGAACATTCTGAAGAAATCTGCCATACCGGTTACAAGTTGAGGAATGCCTTGGACTTCTCCGCGGCGAGCTAGACCAATAAAACCACCTGTACTGGTGCTAGCCCCCTCTAACGGTTGTGCCCCACTGTCAAACTCCTCAACATAGACTCCTGGCGATAAATATTCTGCCATTCGTTCCCGATTCGAAGTGCGTCGCATTCACGAATCGCCCTCGAATCAGCTTCCTCCTTCCAAATTTTCAAAGTTTTTTCTAGAAGATAGAGCAATCTGGATGTCAAAGATTATGTATTTGCTTAATCTACTAGATGAGAGCCTCACCTAGATCTAGATCAATTACACCGATGTAAGTCGCTTCAGCTTCTTTAACTTCCACCTCCCTAACCATAATAAAATCCTTCCATTCAATCGTTAATTGAACAACGAATGATCCGGAGGGTGGATTTCGAAAAGGAATGACGGCCTCTCCTGTTCCATCGGTATGTGTTTTTACTGCTCCTAGGAACATGGTTCCACGCGGATAAGCGGATTGCAGAGGTTGATCCAACATGAAGTTACGAAATCCGTCAATTTCTTTGCTAATGCAACAATATTCGTCATGGGGTGCTTCTTTTCCTTTATTTATAATAAGAAAAAAATCACCCTCTAAGACTTTGCCTTTGATATGAGTCAACACGATGTCTCGTGCCCCAACTGAAACCTCTTGAGCTAAGATTGCTTTCGCATATAATTTGGAGGTGCAAACCGCGGAAATTGAGGCTCCGTTCAGTAGTTGTCCGTCTTTATCTTTAATCGCTACTCTAAGATAAGTTGCTTTGTGTCCAAAAGGATATGAAGCATTTGGTTGTAGCGATATGGAGATCATTGGCTCTTTGTTATCCACGAACAGATTGACCGTTAAAGGCAAATAATAATTCGATTTAATTCGACATATGTATTCGCCCTCTGGAAGATTCGTATAGATGATGAAACCATCAGGCTTTATAATCGGCTTTTGTATAACATGATCAATGACAAGTTGAAAGCCTGAAGGAATAGGAGCTTTGCCTGTGTAGGCATCGATAAATCGTATGGCAAGCGAGCATCTGGTCGTCTGCTTTTCAATTCGGATAGAGTCCATATCGATCATTGCTCCTTATCCTGCATCTGGACATCACGTTCAAGAACACGAGAGCTTGCTTTGATTCGAGTGGAATCCATCTGTGCGGGTGACACGGTAAAACTAACACATAATTTGAAGGATACATCATTGAAATTCCATAAGTCCCTCATAGAGTCGGCTGCGATTACATCGAAGACAACTCTTAGCTCATCATCGGTTGAAGCTAGAGAGCCCTCTAACATCGAACCTCGCAAGACAGAATTATCATAGATAACCTGCATCGCCCGACCTAGAATCAAGTGCTCATCAATTGCTTTGGATTGCACTTCAGCATTGGAATAAGCAATCATCAAGTAGGATAAGTTTAACATCAATGGTGGAAATTGCTGTGAGCCTGTACCTCTCTTAATCATCTGGGTTTGCCGATATTCCCCATTCTCCGATATGTTGTACAAATACAGACACAAGCTTAGGTCGCCTTTCTCATCAGGTGATGCTATCCCAATATGTTCTGGCTGACTAATTGGGTAAGGACATAATTGCTCGCGTAGGAGTTTCACCAGTGTATTCCCCACATCAGCTAGTACGGTATAATCTGCGATATGAATCACTCCCCTCGTATTAATTCACTAGTTCCTCGTAAATGCCCATCTCTTCTTTGGGTAGAATTCTGCCAGACTTCTGTAATTCATGCTTTGCAGCAATGAGAATGTGCTTCATGCCGATAGATTCATTCTTCTCAGCTGCGAGAAATGCCGATGACATGGCGATATTTTTAATATTACCCCCAGCCATGAGTAGCTTTCTAGCCAGAAAAGCATAATCAATACCACTATCCAGTGGAGTTTCCTTCGGGTATGCTGAACGCCACAACAATTGTCGATAGTCATAATCGGGAAAAGGAAATCGAATAACAAAGTTAATTCTGCGTAAGAACGCATCGTCAATATTTTGCAATAAATTCGTAGCTAGTATGGTTATCCCATCGTATTCCTCCATCTTCTGGAGCAAATAAGCAGTTTCCACATTCGCATATTTATCATTCGCTTCCTTGACCTCGGATCGCTTGCCGAAGAGCGCATCGGATTCATCGAAGAATAGAATAGAACCACTCAGCTTGGCCTCGCGGAAAATTTCGTGTAAATTTTTCTCCGTCTCACCGATATACTTGCTGATGACCTGAGATAAATCTATTTTGTATAACTCTAGCTGTAAATCCTTTGCGACAACTTGGGCAGACATCGTTTTCCCTGTACCCGGAGGTCCACTGAATAACATACTCAACCCTTTACCATAAGCTAATTTCTGTCCGAAGCCCCATTCTCCATGTACGCGGTGGCGATATTTCATCTGATTACAGGCATTATGTAGAAGTTCCTTCTGATCCACTGGAAGTATAATATCTTCCCAGCTGTATCTGGGCTTAATGCGAACGGCCTTCTCGGCTAATTTGTGCTGTGCTTGCTTAGAACAAGCGGTATGTAATTCAGTATAACCAATCGTCTCTTCACCTGTTTTCCAGATGGCATTCTCATATGCAGATGAGAGAACGTTCTTAATCTGTCCTGCTGTAAATTGGAATTTACCGGCCATTAGATTCAGATCAACAGACGGGTCGAGCATATATGGTTGACTGAATGCTTCCCAGATCGTAAGCCGCTCCGTCTCTGTAGGCCCGGGAATCTCCATCTCGATAAATGTGCACTGCCGTAATTGCTCCGGATGAATCCAGTGGCGATCCGATATGAGATATACACTGCGATCAACCTCGGCCAAATATTGCAATAGCGCGTGAAAAGATGGCTTGTGGGCATTCTCATCAAGAATGGCTTCAAAGTGAGAGAATGCGATTACAGATCCCATAATACGAGCTTCTCGATCAACGATATTCAATAAGGTTTCAAATGAGCTTCCGTCAATTAACATGTCCCGGATATCCACGAGAATAAGCTGTGACCCTGATGACTCACATAGATGTTTGATATGTAGCCGTTTGCCGGCACCTTCACTGCCCCACAAATAATAGATAGCGTTCTTCTGTAATTCTGAAAATTTAAGTAGGCGTTGTTGAAGATCAAAACCCATAATTATTGGATCTTTTGCATCATGAGGTTCAATGGTCTGGCAGAATGATTCCATCTCATCGTAAGCGCGAGTCGGATTCGTAATATAATGAACAATTCTTTCATCTAACTTCAAAACTCTAGCCAACAAAGAAGATTTCTTATCCGTCCCTTCATCGTGATGTAAGAAAAATCGATTGAGTGTACTACGGTATGTAAAAGAAGAATACGCATCATAACGCTCTATCTCGGTTTGACAGATCAGCTTCATCGCTAAGTCTGCGGTCGGATATTTGCATGTAACATCATCTTGAATGAACGCATACAGCTTCTCATATTTACGATCTAATTCAACCGCTAAGCATAAGAATAATGTTTGTTCCTCGAAAGGTGTAAGCTTAAAAACTTGGGATAAATGAACCATTGGGAGAATAATACCTTGCTGATGGCTCCATTCCAGCTTTCGCTCAATTTCACTTTCTAATATGTGTAGTTGTTCAACTAATAAGCGTATGTCCTCTCGCGAAGTGTTCGAGGAGTCATCATGTGTTAAGAGTTTTAGGACCTCTTCCTCGGAAACAACTAGTCCCTTGAACGGGTCCATCGCTTGATTCATATCTCCGCCCTGCTGCATCAATAATCGTATATAAATTTTCGTATCTATTCGTCTGAATTCATCAGTAATATGCTCCCAGCTATTCAAATAGCCATTTACACTGACCAACACTTTCACCTCAATTAACGAGATATTTGATCTATTATATTCTGACATGATTCGCTAATATTCGAACTATTATTAAATTGTATACCACATGAAACTGATAATAACAATAAAAACCAATAGACTACTAATAGAAATAATACGAGATTACTATATTTTTATTGCAATATACCATTACTTTATGTCAATATTTACTTATCTAAGTATTCAACAGGCTTATACGAATCACACCAGATAACTCTGGGCTGCAAATCAATGTCTCGTTAGTCACCAACATCTGATTTACGAATAGGAGGAAGAATAATGTCGATGGAAAGAACTAAATCTTCGTCCAACCAATCCACCAATCAACGTAGTGATAACAAGCAATCGGTTACGAATAAGGAAGCTGCCCGTCCCTTTTCAGCTGATCATATACTACAAATGCAGAGCACGGTTGGAAATCAAGTTGTTCAGCACATGCTCACTGCTCAGTTGAAGAAAACAGGCGCCCCTATCCAACGTATTGAATTAGAGGAAGAAGAGCTTCAGATGAAAGCTGCTGGTTCCCCTATCCAACGTGTTGGTATTGAGGAAGAGGAGCTTCAGATGAAGTCTGCTGGTGCTCCTATTCAGCGTGTTGAATTAGAGGAAGAGGAGCTTCAGATGAAGTCTGCTGGTGCTCCTA
>JBBDIY010000076.1:0-3065 GCA_040880185.1 Paenibacillaceae bacterium | reverse complement strand
CCCATAAGTGGCTTCTCGACCTGCTACTTGCACATTTCTTGTGCAAGTTCGCCCACAAGTGGCTTCTTGACCTGCTACTTGCACATTTTTTGTGCAAGTTCGCCCACAAGTGGCTTCTTGACCTGCTACTTGCACATTTCTTGTGCAAGTTCGCCCATAAGTGGCTTCTCGACCTGCTACTTGCACATTTCTTGTGCAAGTTCGCCCACAAGTGGCCTTCCATCGTACCAAGTTACACGATTTTTTCGACTCATTTTCTACTGTCGACGGAATAACGGTTGCTTTAGTTGAAAAACTTTTTTTCAACGTCATTCGAGTCACATTAAAGCGGTATTCCCGAAATAACACAGTAGATTTCTACTTTAATGTTACTCTCTTAAATGGTTTTTTTACTTAACAACAGAATATCTGTATCCATCCAAGTTACTCTCTAAAGTGGATTTTTCGTGCTATTGGTTATTTTAAGTAAATTTCAAGGTTCTACCTTCTTCACTACTCCGCTCAGCAAGCTGAATGACTCGGATAACATCTAACGATTGTTCCGCAATTACAGGCACTGGACCGTTCCCTACTATTGCTTGATACATCCGCTCGTAGAATTGTTCATAAGCACCAATCTCTGATGGAATCGCGGTAACTAGCCCATCGAAAGTTATGATCTCTCCATATTCCGCTGGATCTTCTATTCCCCAACCAGGCATGCCAGGACGTAAGCCTTCCAATAAGGTCCGTTCCTGAGGATCTTCACCAAACTTGATAAAGCTCGCTTTACTCCCATGAATTTGATATCTAGGGCCTCTCCCTCTTACTAATGAGCTTGAATGCAAGATAACCCTGCAGATCCCATATCCGAGAATCACGTGAAAATAATCATTGACGTGAGAGCCAGGACGTTGTGACAAGCAATCTGCGGTTACCGTTAGAGGTTTGCCGAATAGCTGTAATGCTTGGTCAATCAGATGAGCTCCCAAGTCATACAGGGTTCCCGAACCCGGTTCATTACGCTCCTTCCAGCGATCCTTAACTTCTGGCCGGAACCGATCATAATGTACTTCAAATGAGTAGATTTGCCCTAACTTCTCTTCCGTTATTAATCGACGGACGGTTTGAAAATCACTGTCCCATCTCCGACTTTGATATACACTTAGCAGTTTACCCTTTTCTTTGGCAAGAGCGATAAGGTTTTCTCCTTCTGTGATGTCAATGATAAAAGGCTTATCAATAACAACATGCTTACCAGCTTCCAATGCGCTCTTAGCAAGTTCATAATGCGATGTATTTGGTGTTGAAATAACGACCAGTTCAATATCTGTATGACTCCAAATATCATTCAAATCTGTTGTTACCAACACATTGGGATAAGTTAACCTTACCTTCTCTTCATTACTCGTATAGATAACCGATAATTCAAGACCATCTACAGCGCTGATCATTGGTGCATGGAATACAGCACCTCCAAACCCATATCCGATTAATCCAACTTTAATTGTTGTTTTCATGCGAATGTTCTCCTAATGTCAGAATAAGATGATCGACTAATCGAGGAATATCATCAATCTGTTCTTCAGTTATTTTCCTGCCAAATTCAATCGTACTTCTACACTCATATATAGGTGCTTCCTTCAGCTTATTAGGAAAAAAACATAATTCTTGACCAATAACCATGTCATTCCCCCAAATTTTTATGAGGTGTTGTCTAATCATCTGGGACGTTGCCTCTGCGTCCATATAATCCCCATTACCACGAATCCGATATCCTACATATATGCGGCAACCAATTGCAGGATTATTAGCTTCAACAATCTCGCCAGTCAAATCTTCTGCACTTGCATGCAACTTGATCTCTGCAATGGAATCAGGATAATTAGGAATTTGGAATCTCATAATGAACATTCGGGACATAATAGCGAGGTCTATTAAATCAGATCGATCGACAATCTGAATGTGTCCATTTAAATCACGATCATAAATCTCACCTTCCAATACAACTTTTAGATTATCGTAGATCGTAGGGTCGAACACAATGGATTACTCACTCCCGTCAAAGATAGATCAGAATTAAGTTCATTATGACACAATTCAATAATTTCATCCTTTCAAATAAGTCGATTTCGTGAAATCAACTATACATGCTCTTGTAAAACGACTCAAAAAACACGATAATATGTAAAGAAAAGGAGGAGCTAAACAAAATGCATAAATGGACGATGTTTGGTGTTTTCTGCGCTGCTTGTCCACAGTTCTGCACTTGAATTTTGACCACATCTAGCCTAAACACTGGTACATATAGTGTTAAAGGCCATTTTTATTTTAAATTCTATGAATATTTATATAGCGAATTCTAGCGAATTATGTTATAATAGATATATATTCCACTTTCCTTGTAAGGGGGTTGCCTATGTATCTGAAAAAAACACGTCAGAAGAATGGCCGTACATTCTTATCCATTGTGGATGGGTATTACGACAAGGAAAAAGGCCACTCCAGAACCGTCACCATTGAGAAAGTTGGCTATTTGGATGAACTGGAAAAAGAGTATGAAGACCCCCTTGCTTTTTTCAATGAAAAAGTCCAGGTGCTTAAAAGGGAGAAGGCAAAACGAAAGTCCCCCGTTTCCATAGAGTTTTCCCATGACGAAAAACTTACATACGATGACGACTATCGAAAAAATTTGGGTTACGCGGCGCTTAGCCATGTCTACCATGAGCTAGAAATTGACAAGTTCCTCATTAATAAACAGCGTAGTTCGAAAATAAGCTTTAGCAGTAATGACATCATGAAGCTCCTTGTCTTTTCTAGGCTATTGCACCCAGCTTCGAAGAAAAAAACCTTTGAAGGGCGAGCATTATTCTTTGAAAAACAAAATTATTCGCTGGATGATGTTTACCGTTGTTTGTCCTTCTTTTATAAACATGGTTCAGCCTTGCAGGTACGGCTAAACGATCGAATTAAGCAGCTGTACGGACGTAGCACCAATCTTGTCTACTATGACGTTACGAATTATTACTTTGAGACAGATACCGTTGATGATTTAAGGAAAAAAGGAGTATCGAAAGAACATCGGC
>JBBDIY010000075.1:0-12585 GCA_040880185.1 Paenibacillaceae bacterium | reverse complement strand
AAGCCTTTGCCGTACAGGAGCCTCTGTAGGTATAATTTGGTCGGGATTTTAGGATACATTATAGGGTGGTCTGCATCCTTCTGTTGGACTTTAACCGACTGGATGATGCACGCCTTTGTGCACATAAAAAAGGAAAGGGCTCTACAATTGAAATAAATGTGAGCCCGTTCAGAAATCACAGCTTGTCAAATAGAGAATCGAACAGTTATTCCAACGTTGAAAGGAATTCCATTGCTCCAGAATCTTGCTTATAGCCGCTTGTATCAAACGGCGCCTTCATATTCTTCTGCGCGATTTGCAAATATTTGGCTAATTCAAGCTTCTCTAAATCTTTTACATACTCATCCCATTTTTTATCGATAGACATGTCGCCTGTAATAAATTCCATCGTCTGTTGTTTGACGAAGCTATCGATGTTTGTTTTCAATATCGAATATTGTTGGTTCTCTTCAGAAGAAATCCATACGAGTCCAGGATACACATATTGAGGTTGAAGGCCTACATAATCTTTTTGAGTAACATATTCGAGCATCCCCTGGAATCCATTCGGTGAATACAACGGTTCTACTATGGAAAACCCAATTCGCCATTCTTTCGACTGGAACGAACCCATCTGATCCCAACCGTCGTTTTGTTTGGCACCAGCAGTGTTGAATTTGTCTACTTCCGTATTGAACATTGCCTGTTTTCCGTCAATGCCCATTTCTCCAGCTTTCGTTTTACGCCAGAATTTTCCTTCTTCACCATAGTTCAACGTTTCTGTACCCTCAGGTGTATATACGTAATCCATAAATTTAATTATGCGAATTTGCTGTTCTTTCGATGCTTTACTCGTGATAATGAACTGAAGATTGTTCGGCAAATTCCCAGTGAAGCTGACATTTTGCACTCCGTTCGGTCCTTTCAACGGCGGCATCGCCCTCCAATCCGGATACGAGGGATTCGTGGGATCAATAACTAATCCGCTGAATATGTTGGGAAATGCCCCAACCTTTCCTTCTGTTACAACCTTTTTAAGCGCTTCATTTTTTTGGCTGAATGCTTCCCTATCGATCAACCCTTTTTGATATAACATGTTGATATACTTCAATCCATCTTTCCATCCTTGCTGAACTGGGGCAAATTCCACCTTGCCATCCTTAATAATAAAATAGTTTTTGGGATCAACATACACAAACGGATTCATCAAAAAAGGGATTGGATCCCCTATAGCCGCATCGACCGCTGACGTCAATGGAATTTTGCCGTTTTTCTTGAACACTTCAAGAACATTTGTGAATTCTTCAGTTGTCGTCGGCATTTGTAAACCATACTCATCAAGAAACTTAGTATTTATCCAAATTTTATTGCTGAAGAAGCATTGCAGGCAATAGTTGTAAGAGGGTAACGCATAAACTCTTCCGTCTGGTGCGGTCAAAGCTTCTTTAAACCCCGGAATCGTATCTAATGCTTTCTGTACATTGGGTGCGTATTCCTTTATCAGGTCATCTATTGCAATAACAGAGCCTTCCTGGACGTACTTCATAAGTTCGGGCGGGGAGAATTGGCCGTTCCAGAACACTTCGGGAAAATCTCCACTGGCAAGAAGAAGTGATTGCTTGTCCTTGGAATCGGCACTTGGAGCCGTGATCCAGTTAATATCCAACCCGAATTTCTCTTCTACATAACCGGTAAACCAGTTCGTTTTCAGATCGGCAACACTTGCCCGTGGAGATGCGAACATACTGATTGGAATTTTTTCCATTTGACCGGCAGACGAAGATTGTGACTGCGATGGAGATGAGGATGTGGATTGCTTTTCAGTTTTACTTCCATTGCAAGCAGTTAATATCAGAACAAGTCCGATCAGCAAAATAATTATCTGTTTCTTTGATGTGATCGCCATGTGTTTGAAGCCTCCCTTTTTGATTTGTTTTTACTAACCCTTTTTTATGACGTGATCGCCTTGCATTCAATGCCTCCCTTTTGATTTATTGTCGCTAATTTTTATTACAAGCCTACTCCTTAAGCGATCCGAGCATCACCCCCTTTACAAAGTATCTTTGAAGGAATGGATACAAGCACAAGATTGGAAAACTTGCGAATACAATGACTGAATATTTTAGCAACGTTCTCATATCTTCGAACTTCTTGTATTCCTCGGGAGATAAATTCATCCCTCCATTCGCTATATCATTTAACACAAGAATTTCCCGAAGGATTAACTGCAAAGGGAACAGTTCTTTTGTATTCAAGAACACTAATGCCGAAAAATATGAATTCCAAGAGGTTACCGCCGCCCATAAAAATAATACAGCGATAATCGGCATGGAAAGCGGAATAACCATTCTCCAAATAAATCCGATGTCGCCGCACCCATCTATTTGGGTAGATTCGTACAAATCTTTGGATATCGTTGTTTGAAAAAATGTTTTCGCAATAAATACGGAAAAAATGTTGAGAGCCGGAGGCAAGATGAGCGCCCACATTGTGTTGATCATACCCAGTGATTTGACCGTAAGATAAAAAGGAATCAACCCGCCGTGAAACATTAAAGCGAACAGCAGCGCCCAAATAAATACCTTTTTCCCGTAGAATGTCGGCTTCGATAGCGGGTAAGCCATCATGATTGACAATAACACACTGATTGCGCTACCTGATGCAGTATAAACAATAGTGTTCGAATACGAGCGCCAAATCATTGGGTATTTAAACACCGCCTCATATCCGAACAGTGTAGGCCTAACCGGCCAAAACCAAACCTCTCCCTGTATGACAGCATCAGATGAACTGAAAGAGGAGATCACGACAAACCACAAGGGATAAAGGACGGTAATCAAGATGATTGCCAAAAATGTGTAGACCAGCACAAGAAATAGTTTATCACCGTACGATTCGCGAATGATAGATTTGCTCAACATCCCTCCTCCTTTCCTTTATCTAAAATAAGCTTGTGTCAGATACTTTCCCAGCAATGAAATTCATGCTAAGCACTAGAATAAAACCAATAAAAGAATTAAACAATCCTACTGCCACTGCAAAACTATAATTGGCGTTAAGCAGCCCTATTTTATAGACATAGGTTGCAATAATTTCCGAAGTACCGAGATTCAGCGAATTTTGCAACAGATATGTCTTATAGGTGAACATCTGCACGAATCGCTTATAACGTTCGTGCTTTACCTCGTTCAAGCACAGTGCCAAGAAAATCGGCATCGGCGTTGCTACTAATAATGTATAAATACTGATCCTAAGCGTATTTTTGACGACTGGCCAAAAATAAGGCGAACTGAAAAAAGAATTGAAGTATTCCATCCCTGCCCACGGGCTCTTCCAAAATCCCTTGACAAAACTATAGTTTTTAAACGCAATTTGCACCCCTAGCATCGGTATATAATTAAATGTGATGAGAAACGCTGTTGGAAATGCGATCAAAATGTATAGCTGCCAATGCCTTGCTATTTTTTTGTAGATTTCCGAACTCCACCCGGATTTCTTGGCTAAGATTGTTTGAGTAAGCTCCCTTACAGCCAACAATAACCATTCCTTTCTCCACTATCTGTTATAGCACACCCATTGTACCCGCTTACAAATATCGCATTAATCATACTTTGATTTCAATGAATTCATTCTTTTTTTCGGGATCGTGGTTATGATGGATTCATGTCCAATTTCCTCTTTGATTTTATCCATGGTAAACAATGGCTTATGTGCGTTCCCTTGTTTCTCATAATAGCTGAAATCGAATGCTTCAAGCGCGGTATCGCCGAAAAAGGCGCGTAATTTCGCGGTTACCGGAACGTCGCAAGTCGCATCTGGTCCCACAACATTGTATACACGCACACCTTTATGCTCAGAACTTTTTAACGATTTTTCGATGGCATTAATGACATCGCTTGCAAGCACCTTGGTTAATTGCGTAATCGGTAAAGTCAAAGCAGTATCAAGGCTAACTTCTGTTGGTGACCAGGTTTCATCCGGTACGACGACTCCTAGTCTTAAATGAATGAAATCAGCATCTGTATATTTACGGCTAAAGTACCGCGTCAGATCTTCCACCATGGCCTTACTTAATCCGTATGCATCTGTTGCCAAACAAGGGTGATCATCTGCAATAGGGAAACTTAAGGGAAGAAACTGAGGGTCTAGGCACCCTACTGCCGCAATTGAACTGGCAATGACGAATTTGCGACACCCGCGGTCAAGCAAATAACGGATCAGCCTCCTCGTACCGAGAACGTTGACAGAAAGCCCATCCTCTTCGCTACATCCGCCTGTTACTGCGGCTAGATGTATTACCGATGTAATCTTATACTCGTCGAGCTGACGCAAATCCTCGAAGCTGTCGAACGTTCCCTTCACATAGGACACATCGCTTTTCGGTTTGCTTCTGAACATGCACAGAACGTCATACTGTTTCGACAGTCGCTCTGCCAAACGGGAACCCACGAAACCGCTTGCTCCGGTAATTAATATCGTCATCGTCCTTTTCTCCTCATCATTTGATATGCATTTTTTATTAGTTCCAGTTGAATACAATGCCGTTAAAACTGTTGCGCTCTTTCGTAAATAACTGATTATAGGTCGCCGCAGATTCCTCCCAATTCACTTCATGAGAGATCAGTTTGTTCATCTCGATATAACCGTTTTCAATCATACGAATGATGCTTTCCTGCACAGGCCGTTCTCCGATGAATAGGGGGAAGAAAGCCCTTAACTGTTTCTTATGGGCAAGATAATAGTTATATTTGACATCACCCGGATAAAAGCCCATAAACACGAACTTTCCGTTAAACTTGGTCGCGCCAAGCCCGTCGTTCAAAAGCGGCTCAAAGCCGGTCGATTCCGCGACGATATCCACGCCTGAGGGATACTTCTGTTGGATCGCTTCCAATGCACTTGATTTCGATGCATCAATAGCCCAGTTCGCACACAGCTTTTGTGAAATAAGGATACGTTCTTCAGAAATATCCGATGTAATAACGTAAGCCCCTTTCAACCGTGCCAACAATGCTGCGCATTGCCCGATGAGGCCCTGCCCGATAACGTATACGGTATTCCCAGCTTCCACTCCGGTAATGTTCCAAGCATTCATAGCCACACTGGGCTGAACAAACATAGAACACGGCTTAAGTGATTTCTCGGAGCTCAACTTATGGATCAAATCTCCTCTGGACTTGACATATTCAGCATGCGCCCCAGAGCAGAATACGGCAACGTAATCACCTTCTCTATACTTCCCTTTCAGATTCTCTCCGACTTCCACAACGGTTCCCGTTGCTTGGTAGCCGTTAATGAACGGGGGTTCGCCGTAAAATTTCAAATTCCCATAGGCATTCCACATCTCCGTACCGACACTGACTCCGGAATACGCCGTTTTGACGACCACGGAGCTTTCGTCTACCTGCGGCCGAGGCATCTCAATGACCTCCGCTTTTTTCCCTAACTCCGTAATTGTTAATGCGTTCATAACTTGCGCCATGTTATTCATCCCTCTCGTTCTTTGAATTTGGTGAAGCTGGTAGTCATTACCGATTCGGACTCACTCTGTGAGAGACAGGTTCATTCACAATCCGCATAAAATATTTCTTCCATTTCCGCCCACCATTCGCCTTGTTTCCGCGTATTGAGCGGTTGTTGGCATGGATCGCACAACGCCCACCATCTTTGAGTCTCTGGATCAGCAGCCATCTTGGCCATGTCGGCTTCGTAATCATTACCGATATAATGGAAGTAACTGAATAGGTAACCGGACTTATGGAAAATCGTATAGTCACGGATATTGCACGTATGCATCATACGAACAACACCAGGCCATACCTCATCATGCAGGGCTTTGTAAGCTTCAAGCTTCTCGGGTACCACCCGGATTACACTACCGCACCGCATCATGATGCACCCCCCGATATTCTGTAGAATTTGTCCGCTGTTCTACCGAGAATTGCTGCTTTCGTCTCCTCGGCATACTTCTCAAGCAAGGACAGCGTGCCCGACCATACTGAATCATAATCACCATTCAAAAGGGCAACCGGCCAATCACCACCGTACATCAGTCTTTCTGCACCGAACTGTTCGATCACAAAATCAACATACCTTTCTGCCCCTTGATTCGGCCACAAGTTGGATAATGCGGTATTCAAACCGGAAATTTTGGCATATACATTTGGATAAGCTGCAGCTCCCGCCATTTGCTCCGCCCATTTACTCCATAATTCCGGTTTAGTCGGTGGCTTGGCCAAATGATCGATGACCATTCGCAAATTGGGAACTTCTGTGGCCAAATATGGAATATGGCCAAGATGGTTCGGAAATGCGGCTGCGACATCGAATGTAAACCCGAATGACGCCAATATTCTTAGCCCCTCTATCACAGTAGGCCGTATGATCCAGTTGGGATCCCATTCCTCGTGAATCAGATGTCGAACTCCCTTAAAGAAAGGATTGGCTGCATAATTATCCAACATGCGAGCGGCTTCTATCGGTCTATTCAGCGGTACCCAACCAACGACACCACCGATCCAATCGTAGCTTGAAGCCGTTTCCAACATATAATCGGTATCTTCGTAACTATCCATGGCCTGAACAAGCACGGTTTTGTTAATACCCGCTCTTTGCAGTTGTGGTTCCAGTTCTTGCGCCTCAAACGTCCGATAGATTGGCCCATATTCTGGAACTAACCATGGGTAGTCTACTTTATTAAGATTCCAAATATGCTGATGGGCGTCTATTTTCATAGGGGATATCCCTTCTAACAAATGCGATATTTTTCGAAATATTTCGGTATAATTTCCGTAGAAGCGCCCGGCATCTCAGGAAGCACATAGTATCCATTGACTACAGTCGCCGGTTCTACGAAGATGTGCCTGATCCACGGAATGTATTCCAGCATGAAAGCGCCGGCAGTAGCACCGACCAAATGCTGATGAATTTGCCCCATATCGCCGATATGTGGGCAGATTGGAACATCGTAAGCAGCCGCAAGACCTGCTACAATAAGCCACTCGGTAATTCCCGCTACTCGAGTAACGTCGACTTGGCAATATTCCACCGCGCCCTGATGGATATAGTCGCGAAATGCATATTTAGTATAAACATGCTCCCCCAACGCAATGGGAACATTCAGTACTTCCGCCAACTTCTTGTGGCCCTGAATATCGTCCGGATTCAGTGGTTCCTCCAACCAGAACAAGTCAAATGCTTCCATTTTTTTGCCCCATGTCATCGCCGTATTAATGTCCCACTGCTGGTTGACGTCGATCATAAAGATTGTCTTCTCGCCAATCGCTTGGCGTACGGCCTTTACGCGGGCATAATCTTCGCTCGGATCCGGCTTTCCTACCTTGATCTTCACACCAAGAAAGCCGCTTTCGACAATTTGCGTGACATCCCTAAGCAATTCATCCATAGACCAATTCAACCAACCACCGTTAGTATTATACGCCTTAATACCCTTGGATTTATGGCCCCCTAAATATTTCCACAGTGGCTGTTTTGCAGCTTTAGCCATTATATCCCATAAGGCGATATCTACTGCGGCAATGGCCATGTGTGTAATTCCTGCCCGGCCGATCCAGTGCATCTTTCCAAACCGTAACTTATCCCAAATCTCTTTAACCATGAACGGATCCATACCAATTAGTTCTGGCGCGTAGTATCGGTTGATCGTATCCACAATCATCTCGTCGCCATAAGCACACGTCCCTGTGTAGCCATAGCCCGTGATGCCTTCATCCGTGAAGACGCGAACTCCGGGCAATCCCCAATGCTTAGCCGTACTAATCGCGTCAGTAATCGGAGGATTAATGGGAACGTGTAGTACAAATGTTTCAACTTTGGTTATTTTCATTTAAAGCTCTCCCCGTGTAATGCTAATGTAATCGATAAGAAAAATTAATAGCCCAGGGATGCCCCACCGTCGACGGGTAGAGCAACACCAGTCACAAAACTGGATAATGAACTGGCCAAAAACAAGGCGGCTTGTGCGACTTCCTCCGACGATGCAATCCTCCCCAGCGGATGCATCCGCATCAGTTCCAAGTTTGTGACTTCAGGATCAATTTGTTGTTGGATCCACTTCTCCAACAATGGCGTCATCACCCCTGCCGGACAAAGGCTGTTCACGCGAACGCCATCCTCCGCGTAATCCAGCGCCAACGCCTTCGTTAGCGCGTTCATGCCGCCTTTTGTCGCCGCATACGTCGGATTCTGCTTTTGACCGATCAACCCGTTTAAAGAGGACATATTGATAATGGTGCCCTTTGTCTTGCGGAGCTCGGCGATGGCGTATTTGGTTGTTAGGAACACGCTACGGAGATTGACTGCGATAAGATGATCGAATTCCTCAATCGAAGTATCCTCGATTTTCTTGGGCAAAATGGCGGCGGCATTATTGACCAGAATATCAATCTTTCCGTATGCTTGCACTGTTCTTTCGATCAAATGCTTCACATCGGATTCGGATGACACATCCGTTTTAACGGCCAATCCCTGATTGCCAAACTCGGCGGCAACACGCTTCGCATTCGAAAAATTGCGCCCACAAACGACTACATTTGCTCCTTCTTGGGAGAACAAACGCGCGATAGCCTCACCTATTCCGGAACTGCCTCCGGTAACGATCGCTACTTTGTTTTCTAATAGCATAGGATCTCACCCCATAATCATAATTTCTTGACAGGCCATTCTGGCTTGGATTCGAAATCGACCGCAATGACAGTATTCCAGCGATCGCAATCCTCCGGATCAAGATGGATACTTATTTTGTATACATCCCCGCCACCCAAGGTCCCGCCTTCATGTTTTCTCGACTTTATGGCTTCGTATTTCAAAGCTTTACCGGTTCTCAAAAGGCGGACACCTTTCACTTCACCTCCAATTTCCCGAAGCTCAACCTCAGTTCTTGGAATGTCCCGAATATGTAAATATATCGTGTTGTCCTTGGTGGTCATTGGGCCATAAAACACTGGTGGGAAATGTTCTGGTATCCGTACTGTTCCGTAAATGCTTTCCCCCGAATGACGCAACCATTCGCCGATCCTTTCCAACCGTTCCATTGCTTCCTTGGGCCATGTTCCGTCTGGACTAGGTCCTACATTAAGCAAGAAATTTCCGCCCTTCGAGGAAACATCTAACAACGTATTCAACAACGTGACGTCACTTTTATACTTGGAAGGATCCGGGTGATAGGCCCATTGATCGTTCATGGTCATGCACGTTTCCCACCACTCATCCGGTGCTTGATGTGGCACAAATTGTTCGGGCGTTTTATAGTCCCCAACGTCGGGAAGTCTATCATTAATGATCAGATGCGGCTGCAAATTCAACATCATTTGCTTGACTTCCTGGCTTCTCCATCGATCCGCTCCAAAACCAGGCACATCAAACCAAATCAAATCGATCCGGCCGTAATTCGTCAGCAACTCAACCAATTGCCCGACAAACCGTTTGTGAAATTCCCACCAACGCAAAGGATCATATTCAAATGGTTTGGGAGATTTGATGTATTCGTTGATCGGAATGGTGGCAAAATCCGGATCGTGCCAGTCAATCGTTGTAAAATACAACCCCACCTTTAGTCCCGCTGCCCGAACAGCCTCAACGTACGGAGCCACCAAATCACATTTCGGTCCCCGCTTGCTCGCGTTATAATCTGTCGTCTTGGTATCGAACATACAGAAACCGTCATGATGCTTCGCTGTAAGTACCACGTACTTAGCCCCAGCTTCCTTAGCCATACGTGCCCATTCTTCCGGTTCGTAATGCATAGGGTTGAACTCATCGGCAAAACTTTCGTATGTTGCAACATCCACATGTTGCGGACGGTGTTTCATTAACGGCCAAGATGCTTCAATGTGACGTACCGAGTAAGGACCCCAATGTATGAAAATGCCCAAATTCGCTTCACTGAACCACTGTGCTTCCGGGTGTAACGCTTTCATATTAATTCCTCCCATATTTCATTTTTGGTTTATCATGTATGATTAATTCCAAAAAAAACCGACATGTCCCTCAAAAATTTAAACGCAGTCTCTCATGTGAATTTTCTATATGCCTTCGCATCGCAAGCACGGCCTTTTCAATATCATCCGCTAATAGAGCCTGAACAATTTCTATATGTTCCTCTTTTTCCGCATTTATATCAATTTTATAATGAACTAAGTTTAAATATCGATGAATTCGTTCGATTAGAGTAGTGACATAGCTCTCCAGATTCTGGTTGTCCGCATAGGATAATATGGTGCCGTGCAAATCGTAATTCAATTGTGCGATCACTGCTTCTTCCTTATCTTCTTGCAGTTTTCCAAGATTTCGAATCATCGCCTCAATAATGGATTGAAGTAGCACCTTTGGAATTTTCGGGGCTGCCTTTCTAAGAGACAACTCCTCCAGTTGCGTGCGTATTTCAAATATTTCGTCAATATCCTTTAGGTTCATATCGGCTACGAACATTCCTTTATAAGGAACGTTTCTTACGAACCCTCCAGAGACAAGTCGAAATAATGCTTCTCTAATGGGAATATTGCTGATGCAGTAATTTCTGGCCAATTCATCAATATTGATCTTGTCCCCGGCTGACAAGGCATGGGATAAAATTTTCTCCTTAAGTATCGTGTAAAGTTGGTCTGTCAGCACGTTTCGATTCAATTGTTGACTGTTCAAAATATACCTCCTTAAATTTAGCGTTTTATAAAGTCAGTTAACAAATCTTCAAGATTAACCCTTATTCGCTTAAGTATGCAACTTATTAATATACCATGTATTATTATATGGTATATGAACCGTTTTTTAATGTCAAGCATTTTTTTAACGCCACAGTTTTGTAACTAGTTTGATACGGCTATAACCCCGCAGTTCCGCAGTTCTGCACTTGAATTTTGATCACATCTAGCCTAAACACTGTTACATCTAGTGTTAAAGGCTATTTTTTTGTTGTATTTTACGAATATTTATATAGCGAATTATAGCGAAACATGGTATAATAGCTATATATTTCATTCGTATGGGGGTTGCCTATGTATCTGAAAAAAACACGTCAGAAGAATGGCCGTACATTCTTATCCATTGTGGATGGGTATTACGACAAGGAAAAAGGCCACTCCAGAACCGTCACCATTGAGAAAGTTGGCTATTTGGATGAACTGGAAAAAGAGTATGAAGACCCCCTTGCTTTTTTCAATGAAAAAGTCCAGGTGCTTAAAAGGGAGAAGGCAAAACGAAAGTCCCCCGTTTCCATAGAGTTTTCCCATGACGAAAAACTTACATACGATGACGACTATCGAAAAAATTTGGGTTACGCGGCGCTTAGCCATGTCTACCATGAGCTAGAAATTGACAAGTTCCTCATTAATAAACAGCGTAGTTCGAAAATAAGCTTTAGCAGTAATGACATCATGAAGCTCCTTGTCTTTTCTAGGCTATTGCACCCAGCTTCGAAGAAAAAAACCTTTGAAGGCCGAGCATTATTCTTTGAAAAACAAAATTATTCACTGGATGATGTTTACCGTTGTTTGTCCTTCTTTCATAAACATGGTTCAGCCTTGCAGGTACGGCTAAATGATCGAATTAAGCATCTGTATGGGCGTAACTCCGATCTTGTCTACTATGACGTTACGAATTATTATTTCGAGACAGATACCCTTGATGATTTAAGGAAAAAAGGCGTATCGAAAGAACATCGGCCAAACCCCATTGTTCAAATGGGCTTGTTCATGGATAACATGGGCATTCCCATCACCTTCGAGTTGTTCCCCGGCAATACGAATGATTGCCTAACGTTCAGACCTGGTCTTTCCCGCATTCAAAAGGAGTATGATCTAGGCAAAATCATTGTGGTTGCCGATAAAGGCATGACCACCGGAGACAATATTTATTACACCCTTTCCGGAAAAAATGGTTATGTGTTTAGTATGTCCGTACGTGGTTCCGATAAAGATTTTAAAAAGTACGTGATGAATGAAAACGGCTATGAATGGGTTGGATCGGAGTATAAAAGAAAGTCACGCCTTTATCCTAGAACCATCTCGGTGACATCCAAGAACGGCAAGAAGTTAAAAAAAGTGGTCGACGAAAAACAAGTCATTTTCTATAGTGAAAAGTATGCAAAAAAAGCCAAAGCGGATCGCGAAAAAACCATTGCCAAGGCAATGGACATCATTCGTAGTCCCAGCAAGTTCTCACGGGCCACTTCCTATGGTGCTGCAGGTTATGTGAAGAACATCGATTTCGATAAAGAGACGGGTGAGATTCTATCGCCACAAAAGCTGTTGGAGCTTGATGTAGAAAAATTACAAGCGGAGGAAGCCCTTGATGGCTACTATGCCATTGTAACGAGTGAATACAAAGAGTCTGACGATCATATCATTGACATTTATCGAGGGTTATGGCGAATCGAAGAATCCTTTCGTGTGACCAAGAGCGATCTTGAAGCACGTCCCGTTTTTGTTTCCAGAGGAGACCATATCCATGCGCATTTTCTGACTTGTTTCATCGCATTGACCATTGCCAGGATTATTGAACACAAGTTGGATCATAAGTACAGTATTGGGCGAATCCTTCAGAGCTGACGCATGAAAAAGTTTAAAAATCTCGCGAGTGATTGAAATCCCT
>JBBDIY010000074.1:0-70144 GCA_040880185.1 Paenibacillaceae bacterium | reverse complement strand
AGGCTTGCGGCGAGCAGCGTTTGATAACGTTCATACAGATTTTGAGCATGCCGTTTGCTCGTAGGGATTCCTCGTTCAGTTAACGCTTCAGCGATTTCATTCACGGTTCGATGCTGCTTAAATCGCAGTTCCCCAACGAGGGCAAGCACATCGTAGCCATAAGATGAATGCTTCATGCTCAGCATCTCCGCCTCAGCCGATTTGTAAGCAATCCCAGTGTGTAGACACTCTGGGTTTTCGCAAGCATAGGCCACGCTCCACGCATGGATAGTTCCGTCAAGTGTAGCAATATTCTTGTTCCAAGCAGTATGGGAACGGCGTAGTTTGCTAGAGCAATGTGAACAACTTGTAATTTCGGGTTTAAACCAAACGTTCGGTGGATTACCCAATCTATTTTTTGCAAGCATAAGGGTCAACTCCTTCAATAAATACTGACCTATATACCTTCGACAAAAGATTGGAAATACCTGCTAGTTAATCTTGCTTTGGTAGTTTTAAAACATGTATAATTTCGGAAAGTTGCGCCATACTATCTTGGAAAGTTCAGGGGTAAATGAGGGGTAGTAATGCAGAAAAAGATATTGATCCTCTCCGAGGCATTCGGCAGCGGGCATACAAAAGCGGCGGAAGCATTAGCCCAAGGCATTGCACTTCAAGAACCGTTGGTGCAAACGGAAATAATCGAAATAGGAAGAAAGCTTCACCCTATTACAAGCGACCTGATTCTCGGTTCTTATAAACAAATCATCACAAACTGCCCTTATTTATGGGGAAAAATATATCAGAATCTGTCCAAACAAAAGCAAGCAACTCCTTACTGGTTGCAATTATTGATTTACCAGTTGTTTCATCGCAATATTGAAAACGTTTTGGAACAAATAAAGCCCAATTTAGTGATCTGTACGCATCCGTTCAGCAGTTCTTCGTTATCACGATTAAAAAAAATGGGGTATCCAGTCAGCATATGTACGGTCATTACTGATTTTCATGCACATAGAGTTTGGATTCAACACGAAGTCGATCTCTATGTTGTATCGAGTGATGAAGTAGGCCGGCAATTAATCGATTCGGGAATTCCAAAACATCGGATTGCTGTTACAGGAATTCCAATCAAATCAAATTTTTGGGCGAAAAGTAACAAGCTGCAGGCAAGAAAAAAATTAAATTTGGAAAATATGCCTACGGTTATAGTCATGGGAGGGGGGTTAGGCTTAGGAGGAATCAAGGATCTGGCTCATTCGTTAATCAAATGGAGAGAAAGCATCCAGTTAATCATTTGCACCGGCTACAACCATTCGCTTAGGATTTCACTAGAGTGTAATAAACAATTTCAACATCCCCATACCAGAATAATCGGCTTTGTGGATATTATCGATAACCTGCTGGATGCCGCGGACTTGCTGATTACGAAACCGGGTGGATTAACATGCTTCGAAGCATTGAGTAAAGGTGTACCCATGCTTATCTATCAGCCGATCCCGGGACATGAAGAATACAATTGCAATTATCTGGTTAAGCACGAACTGGCCATTCGAATTCATCATCGGCAGGAAGTGGATCGATGGATCGAGAATTTGCTGTTTTTTCCCGACACATTCGAACGATTCTACAAAAACATCGAACAATTTCAAAAACAAATGAATCCGCTTGCCGGAGCAAAAGCTGTCTTAGATCTTCTTGCTCATCATGAGATCACAGGGATAAATGTGGAAATCGGAGAAGCATCAATGTATAAAAATACCAGTATAGGTGCATATTCTATTGATTGAGCTATTTATCTGGAGGGTGGTTCACTTGCATTCCTTACGATTTCAATTTACCATACCCCGATATTTATTCGGCAAAACGATCAGAAGATTATTTCCTTCTCTTCTTTGGAAATCCGGATTATCCTGCTTGAGATATCAAAAATTGCCGGACCCCGTCCTTCCGAATGAACAATGGGTAAAAATCAAAGTGACATACGGCGGCATTTGCGGCAGCGACATGAATCTGATCTATTTGCATGATAGCCCTTCGATCTCTCCTTTTACTTCGTTTCCTTTTACGATCGGTCATGAAGTGGTGGGGTCGGTCAGTGAAATTGGGGCGAAGGTCGAAGGCATAAAAGTAGGAGACCGTGTGGTCGTTGATCCGATTTTGTCTTGTGCGGCTAGAGGAATGCCTAATCCTTGCGAAGCGTGCCTGCGCGGGGATTACAGTCTTTGCAGCCATATAACCGACGGCGATATTGCTCCCGGCTTGTTGATCGGTGCATGCAGAGATACCGGAGGAAGCTGGGGTCCTTATCTTGTCGCGCATCAGAGTCAAGTCTTGAAGCTGCCGGAAGAAGTTAACGATTTGAACGGTGTGATGATTGAACCTTTTAGCTGTGCGCTGCATAGTGTTATGCGAAATCCTCCCAGGAATGAAGATACGGTTCTTGTGATTGGTGCGGGAACGATAGGAATCTGCGTGGTAGCTGCAATTCGTGCACTCGATATTCGGTGCAGAATTGTCGTTTTATCCAAGTACGATGTTCAGACGAAGTTAGCACTCCAGAATGGAGCCGATGAAGTTGTACGCCTGTCACGAGGGTACGCCTGGATTAACGAGGCAGCTGAAGCTTTGGAGGCGAAAGTGCTGAAACCGATTATGGGTTCCCCCATCGTACTGGGAGGTGCCGACCTAGTATTCGAATGCGTCGGAAACAGCCGCAGCATCAATGATGCCCTGCGTTTTGCCCGAAGCGGCGGAAAGGTTGTTCTTCTAGGTTTGGCCAGCATTTTAGACCGGATCGACTGGACGTCTGTCTGGCTGAATGAATTGGATGTGAAAGGAAGCTTTGCTTACAGTACCGAGGATTACGAGGGAAGACAGATGAGAACATTACAAATTGCCATCGAATTGATGAGGTCGGGAAAGGTGGATTTATCCCCTTTCATCACTCATCGTTTTCCCCTCGAAAAGTATAAAGACGCTTTCGCCACGGTTGCAAATAAAGGAAGAGGAGCTTGTATGAAAGCGGTATTCGAACCTTAAAGACTAAATGGATCAGGGAATTTAAGTAATACGTATCAGGAGGAATGAAAAATGGAGATTTTTACACTTTCAGGAACAAGTACAAGTACAAGTACAAGTACAAGCCCTTTCCTATCCCGGTTTGCAGATGGATTACTAGGAAAATTTATATCGGAAGGTTATCAATACGAAGCGAATCCGATGGATAACATCCGGGTGGTATTCAATTTCATACATCCGGAAAATCCCAGACCCTTTCGCAGAAAAGCACAGGCCACATTTGTCGTTTCCATCATGGAAGCCGTGCATAGGAAAGAAGAACCAATTCTGAAGACAGCTTATCCTTATCTAATCCGATCGCTGTCCAATCATCTTATATACATATGCCATGACGAAAGCGAAACGAATGTTTACTTTATAACTCCCGAGCAGGGATGTTACAAAACCGCTTTTTACCCGCATGATGAAGGTTCGTTTTTCCAGACGCTTTATAATAGACTTGAGCCGCTCGCATCTTCGCAGCTTGTGATCGATAATGAGTTTCATGATGACTTGCCCGAGGAATTGTGGGAGGGCGACGACATTACAAGCAAGCTGAGTGTAGCCGGGCAAAGGTTGGATCAAATGAATTTGCTCCCGGCTCCCTTTCCGATACAAGACTATTTAAGTCCCCGGGATATGAAACATTTAAAGCGGCTTTACGGCATCGGAGGGCTGAGCTACGGAAATCTCAGCAGCCGTAAAGATCACACTTTCTGGATGAGTGCTGCCGGCTGCAATAAAGCGGATATGAAAACAATCGGTAAAGACATTCTTCTTGTCAAGGGTTATGAATCGGCATCCAAGGCGATGCATATAAGTGTGCCATCGAATCTTTCGCCCAGCCGGGTATCTGTCGATGCGATAGAACATTGGATGGTTTATTCCGAACATCCGGAGATCGGTGCGATCATTCATATCCATGCTTGGATCGACGGAGTGAAGGCAACGGAAATGAATTATCCGTGCGGTACGATCCAACTCGCTGAAGCGGTCGCCAAATTAATCAACGAACAAGAAGAGCCGGCAAGAGCGATCATCGGATTAAAAAATCACGGTCTCACGATCACAGGCCCCGATTTGGAAGACATTTTCGAAAGGATTGACGGCCGGATCCTTCCTCAGGTCCCAATGGGATGAAGTCGAAAAAAGAAAAGACCCTGATATTCCTTGAAGTATTTAGAAATATCGGGGTTCTGTCAATTAAACAATTCCTGCTTTGAACAAATAGGTACACTGAAACAAGTTCCCCAATTTTTACATTTTGTATTCGTCTATACTTCATACTTTCCAATAAATTTCTGTCAGGCGACGCCATCTTTTAGGTCTTCCGAGACCGTTGCACCTGTTACCCTTCCCATCATTTGTTGGAAATGCTTTGCCCGCTCCAAGTGATAAGCTTTCTTTTGATCATGATATTGAACCATTTTCATATGCCAGTCATACATTTGTTTGATGTAAGCAGCTTGGTCATTAGAATACATTGGCATTGCAGGATAACTAAAAGTATGCATTCAGTAAATCACTCCTTAAATTTGTTTGTATGGCGCCACCACAACACCAGTCTATGGGGGAATGATCCAAGGCAACACGGCAAACACCTATTACCAAAAAATCTTTGGTAATTTAAAGAATGAAAATTTTGCAACGGGGTCATTCGCCTGTGGAGTATCAGCTAAGTATCCCTTAACGAAGGAGGGAAAGATCGTATATAAACGGGATGTCATAAAAATTTTACTCAGGTAGGTAGCTGCCGTGTACGACGATCTATTGCCTCCATAAACTGCTAAATCATGAATGCTCTCCGATATGTCTGCTTTGTTTATATAGCCACCTGTTTTGTGAACGGTGGCGCTTGAATAAAAAGAGTAAATCCGTCTTGTAATAAACGGCCTTCTTGCAACAACTGGTTTATGGCGGCAGGGTAATAATAATATGTTGAGTTACCAGTTCCGGCGATGCTTTTGGATTTCGTTTCCAATTGTTGAAATGCATACTGCCAATGATCCAATGATTGTTTCTGTCCTTCCGTCATCTCGGCTGTCATTCTCAGAAAGGATATATAATCGATCCCTTTAGAACACCATTCCATCATAGTTCTGTATGTTTGAACCAGATCATAATACGTATTATCATAATAATAATTCAAAATCTTACTCTCCCTCCCTTCAAAACCATGCAATAAACTATGCGGATGTATGCCTAGGGGTGCATTTTTGATCAAACCACACCAAATGTATAGGAAATCCTTTATATGCAGTTCTTCATTATCAATTCGAAAACATTCTGCATAATTAATTCTTGAAATGGGTATCTTTACTGTCTATATCATGTAAACGAGGGAATTGGATGTTTCTTTACATAGGAAAAGTGATATTGTTTTTTAGCGTATCCATATTCGTCATTCGCTTTATGGGAAAAGCAGCTCTTGCCCAATTAACACCGCATGACTTGACGGCCATTATTTTTCTGGCTACGATGGCTGCCAATCCTCTTTTAAGCGAGGATATAGGGCGTACCTTTCTTGGAATCTTCATTGTGGTAGTACTCCATGTGATCTTATCAAAGTTTGCTCTATTCCGCTGGATCAATCGGCTATTGATCGGACACCCAACGATTCTAGTTAAACATGGGAAAATCATGAAGTCGAATTTGGATCGTACTCATTATTCCCTTGTGGAATTATTAGCCACACTTCGAGCCGCCGGATATCCTGATATCAAGGATGTTGAATATGCGATATTAGAACCAACCGGAATTATAAGTATTCTTCCAGTTAAAGATCTAATGTCTATCACACCCCGGCATTTGAACTTAGATGTTGAATAAAGAATGAGAGCTGGTTAAGACAGCAACTCGAAGCTGCCGGACATCCTGCATTACACCATATCTTTTATGCAGCCATAAGAGATACAGATCATTCACTGTCCATAGATACAGGAGAAGGGGAATTGTTTACCTAAATTTTATGAATCAAACAGAGATACCGAGCATACTAAAGCAAACTAAAAAGAAGATATTAAAAATTGGATTCTACAATTGGCGATCGAATAAGTTTCTAATCTATACTATACATGATATAACAACGACTATGGCGGGTTACATAGTCGTTGTTATAACAGCAAGGAAATTACATTGTGTTCTCGTTACTCTAACGAAGGCTGCATGGGTGTATTAGTTAGGTTAGTTCCGGATATTTCTCTATACTATTGTCCGTTTGGGGAATCATGAATGGATCCGTCAGGGTAGTGCTTTTCTCATGATCCACATCATATACACAGTACGATTTCGATTGAGGTTTAGCGCGAAAAAACATTTCGTTATATAGAAAACACTTCGTAAACTTGTGAAGCACCTGACAATCAAAGCCACCTGTATGGAATAATTGCAGATAATCCTCTTCCTTTCGGATATAATCCCCGTCGTCATACCAATTCATAAACCGGTTATTGATTTTGGTTGTTTCACAAACATAGGGTTCAATGATAATAAGCTCACCATCTGGTTTCAATACGCGCTCGAATTCTTTTAAGTAGTCAGATATCAGGTTGTTTGGGATATGGTGAAGAACGGCAATGATCAATACATAATCAAAGTTGTCATCTTGTGATGGAATCCGATTTTTATCAAACGTCTTAAAGGTGTGCTCGGGGTATATTTGTGAGGCTAATTGAACTCTTTCATTATCAGGGTCAATACCCAGATAATGGTTTGAGAAGCAAATACGACAATTCGCCCCGGTACCGCAGCCAAAATCAAGAACTGATTTATCTTTCAATGTGTAGTAAGTATTTATGGGATTGTGGATATATTTCTTGGTAAAAAATTGTGGCCGGATTAACCAGTGATACAGTTGTGGAGAGAGTGGCATTTAACATTCACCATCCTTATTTAATGTAATATCAGTTAGAACAGCGGTGATAACAGACGGGCAAATCCTTCTTTTAACCGCGTACGCTTCGAACGCTTCTCGAAATCAGGCAGCAAAATTTCCTCGCTATCAGTAAGATCCCTATTGAAATCCTCGAGCATTCGATCGGTGATGATGTCATTAATGAAAATGGCGTTCAATTCGAAGTGGCTGCACAAGCTTCGAATGTCCATATTTGCGCTGCCAGAGCAAACCAAGTCATCGGCAATTAATACCTTGGAATGAATAAAGCCGTTATTATAGGAATAAAACCGAACCCCACATCGCAGCAGCTCCTCTACATAAGATAAAGTAGCCCGATATACCATCTTGCTATCTAGTGATGCCGGTATAATAATACGAACATCTATTCCTTTAAGTGCAGCCGTTTTTAACGCTAGGACAATGCTTGAATCAGGAATGAAATAAGGGGATTGAATATAGATCCGCTTCTTCGCAGAAACAATGCAAGAAAAAATAAGCTGAAGTATGGGTTCGTCTGGGTCACTTTTTACAATTTGGACGAATTCGTCTCCGAGGCGTTCTTGTTCAGGATAATAAATAGAATCCGTTAACCATTGGCCTCTTAATAAATACCAATCTGTCAAAAAAGTATATTGAATCCAAAGTACCGCATCACCTCTTATACGGAAATGGGTATCCCGCCAAAAACCGATTTTCGGGTCAGCGCCCAAGTATTCGTCTCCAATGTTCAAGCCACCCAAAAAACCAACATTCCCGTCGACGATCAATATTTTCCTATGGTTGCGATAATTGATATTTTTGCGGATAAAAGCAGTTAGTGGAGGAGAAAAACAGCTGATTTCCACGCCTGCATCCTCAAGCTGTTTTAAGTATCTTTGCGGTAATCGATAAGAACCGACCCCATCGTATAATAATCGAACTTTTACCCCTTCTTGTGCTTTCTGGACTAACAGCTGTTGTAATTGTGTACCCAAAGTGTCATTGCGAATGATATAGAATTGTATATGGATGTGGTGCTTAGCTTCCGTGATCGATTCGAAGATTGCTTGGAATGCGGGCTCTCCTTCAGCAAAAACAGTCGTTTCATTGTAAGCTGTCAGAGGGAAGGATGTCGGGTAGCTAAGTATCCCCTGGTTCTCAATCCATCCAGGATGTTGTGCAAGGAGTTCATTTGGGATATTATGCTTGCACCGTTCGATTAATTTAATCTTAATCTGCTGTAATTCCATCGACTTCTCGGGTCGGATTACTCGTAGACAGGAGTATTCTCTACCCATGAAATAATAAAGCAAGAAACTGAAGGGAGGGAATAGATATACAATCACGATCCACGCCACAGCTTTATGTGGACGGCAATGCTCCATAATAATAACGGCTCCGATCTGGAAGACAAGCAGTAAGAGGGCTATATATATCCATGGCACAGTCAGAGTCTCCAGTCAAAGGTAGGTTAGTTTGGAATAATTTTATTCCTCTTGAGCTTTTCTAATTCTTTATAGAGTTTACTGTCTGTGGTTACATGGATTTGGTCTTCTGGGAAAGAAGCTTTAAGCTTTTGACTTGTTTTCTTTCGTAAGGATTGCAGCCTTAAACGATCAAAGTTGCTCACTTGAAGCGCAACATTTAATTCATTGTCAATCCGGACTGCAACAGCTTGATCAATCCCATTAATTTGTTCAGATAATGCTTTAGCCTTCTGCTCATAATGAAAATAGCAAATGGGTGCAGGATTACATTCCGGGTCCTGTATCAAGGATTGGGATTGTGATTTGGATTGTTGCTTTAATTGTTGGTTTGATTGCTGCGCACAGCCGCTGCATAACAAAATCAAAATCAAAAAAATAATTTAAACGTTTCAAGGCAGGCCCTCCAATTTATCATGCTGATTAATAAGGTTTCCAAAAGTGCTTTTTCTAGTAATGGAAAAATATCCAAAGGGGTGATAATGATGACTGTCAGTACACAAGTGAAGCAAACCTTGGCAGTGATGAAGGGTATTCAAGCTTCCATTATACAGTTTGCAGAAACAGCTCAGAGCTTGGAAGCAAAGGAGGTTTGGCAGCGGCAAATTCCTATTGCAGAGAAGGTAACTAAACAACTCGAGAAACGGATACAAAAGCTGGAGCGTCAAGAGCCCCAATATAAAGGATTTTAAAGAAGAACAGGAAGGAAGAGATGTATGACAGAATCGTATTTCATAATTGCAAAATCAGCCGTATTATTTCTTTCTATCATACTCATTGTCCGATTTCTCGGGCGTCGTTGGTTAGCCGGCCGAACAGGGTGGGATCGAACGGCAGGTATCGTGATTGCGTTCATCGCGGCGGGGATGTCGGTCAACCTTATTTCCCTTCGAGCAGGGGTTTTAGCATTGGCAACCTGGATCTTGTTAATGATCGCCGCGAACTATTTCATCTTAAAGAGTAAGTGGGTTCGTGATCTTGTTGAAGGGCGAGAGATTGTGGTCATGCAGCATGGTAAGGTAATGGAGGAAAATTTGAAGGAAGCACGGATGACACCGGAGGATTTCCTCAGGTTACTTCGTACAAAACGTGTATTTCAGATTGCTTCTGAAGATTTCGATATCCTGCACAATGACTTTTGGTTAGGTCAAGACAGCTTCGAAAAAGCAGAGAAAAAATTGTTG
Organism: Paenibacillaceae bacterium; assembly: GCA_040880185.1. GTDB lineage: Bacteria > Bacillota > Bacilli > Paenibacillales > UBA4045 > UBA4045. The sequence continues at coordinate 60,563 of JBBDIY010000074.1, read as the reverse complement.
GAACAAGCTTGTGAGAAGGCGATTGAAAAGGCGCAAATGAAAAAAGAGGATATACAATTTTACCTGGCAGGGGATTTAATGAATCAGATTGTGACCTCGAGCTTTTCCGCAAGAACGTTAGGATCACCTTACATTGGCATATTCGGCGCCTGCTCCACATCGATGGAAGGCTTGGCTTTAGCTGCACTAATGGTAGATGCGAGTCAAGCTGATTATGTTCTAGCGGGAACAGCAAGCCATAATTCCGCAGTGGAGCGTCAGTTTAGATATCCGACGGAATACGGCGGTCAGCTGCCGCCAACAGCTCAGTGGACCGTTACCGGTGCCGGGGCAGGAATTATTGCCAAAGAAGGGAGTGGTCCTCGTATTACTTCTGCAACCATCGGACGTGTAGTGGATATGGGGATAGCTGACCCATTTAATATGGGAGCAGCGATGGCTCCAGCAGCTGTGGATACCATCTTTCAGCCGCGATCATATTTGGCTTTATTGCTTCTTTGATCTTCCGATCCAAAGGTTAAGCCTAATGATCAGATTGATCTACTATAATTTCTCTATAAGGACATGACATAAATTCCGTGAGGAAGGCTAAGATAATAGAGGAATTAAGGGAGGTGAAAACCCATGACCGTAGCAACCCAAATGCAACAATGTATTGCGAGCGTGCAAAGTGCTGCTGCTAGCTTAAAGACGTTTTCCCTAGAGACTGTAGATCAACAAATGAAGCAGGAATTTCAACAATTAAGCCAAACAATGGATCAAACTCTTACTTCATTACAACAGCGTCAGCAACAAATTGAGCAACAAGAGCCACAGTACAAACAATAATAATTGTAATATACGAAAGGTGGCTCCTGAATTGTTCAGGAGCCACTATTTTTATACTTAGGTACTTTGTGAAATCGCGACTAATTATATATGCCCCAAAAAACTAATTAACATTCCATACTATCATAATTTTGCCACATGGTACGATTGCCGTTACGGTTAAACACACACTACATAAAATGAGTGTAACGTGAAGGAGACTGTGATGAATGAGAAAGTATGATCTCAAAGGGTGGATAACATGAAGAAAACGAGCATCATTATCCCAACCTTTAATGGTAGAGAGTTGCTCAAGAATTGTATTTATTCGATCAAAAAGCATACGGAACAGCCTTATGAAATTATTATCGTCGATAATGGCTCATCAGACGGTACTGCTGATTTCTGCCGACAGGAACAGATTGACTTTATATCTTTAGCGACTAATTTGGGCTTTCCGATTGCATGTAATAAGGGTTTGAGGCTGGCTAGCGGTGAGTCACTTCTATTATTGAATAACGATGTTATCGTATCCAGAAACTGGTTGGATAACATGCAACGATGTCTATATAGTCGTCGGGACATTGGGATTGTGGGGCCGCTTACGAATTATGCTAGCGGCAAACAGCAGATCGATATGCCATATACGAATGTGGAACAAATGAGCCTCGAATTGAATGAACCAGATTCTACGAAATGGCAGCAGGTTGATCGTATTGTAGGATTATGTATGCTATTCAAACGTGAATTAATGGAGAATATCGGGCTATTAGACGAACGTTTCTCACCCGGCCATTATGAGGATGATGACTACTGTATGCGAGCTAGAAATGCGGGATATCGGTTAATCATGTCAGGAGATGTCTTCATATTCCATCATGGTAGTGCCAGCTTCGCCCAACAGGATGAGACCAAGATCAAGCAGCTTATTGAATTTAATCGACATCAGTTTATGGAGAAATGGGGAAGTGATCCGAACGACTATATGTAATTGAAGGGGTGAGGTGTGACAGTATGCGATGGTCAGAGGAGCTTGCCAGGATCAAGGGGCGAGAAGCCGGTTATCAGCGGGGACACAGTGATGGATATAAGCTTGGTTTCAGAGATGCTGTCATGCGTAAGACACCTGATGACGAACAATCACTCTGGGATATCCGAGTTCTGTATGTTACAGCAGGCATTGGTGTTCCATACCCCGCATTGGATCAAGCCATTATTGAAGCATTGGGACAATTAGTGAAGCATTTGAAGGTAGCTGGACCCACGGAAGACGTTGTAGCCATAGCAGCTGAGATGAGTTCAGATCTTGTACTCGTTCTGAATGGTGTGGTATTACCTGCAGAGAAAGTTGATTCGTTACGAAATCATGGATATAAAACAGCGGTATGGTTTACCGACGATCCGTATTATACAGATTGGACGATAACCATTGCAAAGCGCTACGATTATGTATTCACGCTAGAGCTGGCCTGTGTATCCTTCTATCGTGAGGCTGGATGTCAGCAAGTATATTACCTGCCTTTTGCTACGAATTCCGCTGTATTCCAGCCCATGCAGGTGAACGCCTCCTATCAGTCCGATATTTGTCTAATTGGGACTGCATTCTGGAATCGGATTGAATTGATAGATCGCTTAACACCTATATTACTGAATCGGAAGGTTATTATTTCTGGCTGGTGGTGGGATCGACTGAACAACTTTTCTAAGCTTTCTAACTCTATTAAGCTCGGACATTGGATGACTCCTGAAGAAACAGCCTGTTATTATAATGGAGCGAAAATAATAATTAACCTTCATCGTTCTATTCATGACGATTCTATTAATGTGAATACTTCCAAGAAAATCCCACCCTTGTCCGTCAATCCAAGGACATTCGAAATTGCGAGCTGCGGCGCTTTCCAGCTGTCAGACTTCCGTCCAGAGACTGACCAGTTATATTCAATTGGAACCGAGATTGTAACGTTCACTTCGCATAATGAACTGAAACATAAAATCGATTATTACTTACGGAATGAAGAAGAACGACAGAGTATCGCCTTGAATGGGTTAGCTAGAACGAGACGCGATCATACGTATCATAAGCGACTTAGTACGATGTTAAGCATCTTATTCCCTTTAAGCTAAGCTATTTATTTGGATGGTTGTACCCGTTTCCTAAGAAATTGTAAGGAATATATTAAGTGTGATGGGGGGGAAACCATGCGTCAGCGCCTAGCACAAGGTAAGAAGAGGTTGAACTCGAAAAGCTTCCCGCGAAAAAAGCGATCCTACGTATTCATACGTAGGAAGAAAAGACAAAAGCTAGCTGCGGATTCCTATAATCAAGGCTATGATACAGGCTATAACGAAGCTATGAAGCAGCTGAATAGTATGATGAGACGTCCTGAATTAGGCCAGGAATTACATGCTGAAGAGGAATATAAGAGGGGGCTGTATGATGGAGGGGATGCGATTGTGAATTCAATCCTGTCGGACCTCGATATTCTTCCGGATATCTCCATACGACAGATTATTGAAGCAGGGATAGAACAGTTGAGGCCGCAAATTCACAAGCTCATGGGCGCAACGGAGGTTGGAGAACAAGTATTGCATGCTATGAATACACGCTCTCCACTATCAGTAGTCCGTCTGGGAGATGGAGAATTGTTAACATTAGCCCAGGACTTGGTCATGAATGAAGAGCATGTGCGTAAGGAAGGTTATTTTCTAAGCTATGCAGGCGTTCATATTCCCGATCTTCATGCTAGGGACCAGCTGGTTCACGCCATAAAGAAGGCCACTATTGTTGGTATACCTATACTAAGGATGGCTAACTTCCAACCCTTTGCATTCACCGTATTCAAGGCTCATGGTATTGATTACCGGCAATTAAAGCTCACCTCATCGGTGATTAACTACTCTTTATATTTGGAAGGCTTTCTTTCTAAAATTCTTGCCAATCGTAGAGTACTGATCGTGGGCAATACTGCACCGGAGCTCTCTCAGGTTTTGTCGAACAGGGGTGTCCATGTGGCAGGGGTAGTCACTCCTGTTAATGGGATATCGGATATCCCGAGAGTGATGAATGAGATATCCACTCATGAGTATGACATTGCGCTTGTTGGAGCGGGGATACCCGCTGTGATTATTGTAGAGCAGATTGCCTCTCTGCATGGCAAGGTTGCGATTGATTTCGGACATTTGGCCGACTCATTCATTAAAGGAGAGGCCGATCTATGAGGAAGCCTGCAATTGATCATCAGAGTAACGGATACAACTATGGCTACAACCATGGGTTTCGTGCAGGCTACGATGAAGGATATCAACGTGGTCGACAGGTCGGATTGTCAGGTCCATCTTTTCAGGGTACGAGTATTATTATTCCTACTTATAATCAACTGAATTACTTGCGCGAATGTGTAGAGAGTATTCGTCTGTACACACCTCAACCTTATGAATTAATTATTATAGATAATGGCTCTGACGACGGCTCAACTGAGTATATAAAGTGTATCGGTGGTGTCCGCTTTCAAATCCTTGCACATAATCATGGATTTGCCGGAGCTGTGAATCAAGGTCTCATGTTGGCAAGGGGGACGACACTATTAATACTTAATAATGATTCGGTCGTAACGACGAACTGGCTCAGTAATTTACTCACTTGCTTGCAAAGTGATCCACATATTGGGATCGTCGGCCCTGTGACGAATTATATTAGCGGAGATCAATTGATCGATACCCATTATACGGGTATGGCAGAGATGCAACAATTTGCTGAAATATACAATCAATCCGATGCGAATCGATGGGTCGTTACAAGCAGATTGACAGGCTTCTGTATGCTGCTTCGACGGGAGACATTCGTAGCACTAGGCTTCTTCGATGAAGGCTTTGAGATCGGAAACTGCGAGGATGATGATTATGGGCTTCGTGTTCGACTTAAGGGCCTGCAGCTGATTATCGCCAAGGATACTTTTATCCATCATTACGGTAGTGTGAGTATGAAATCACTGAGTGGAAAATTCGACCAGGTTTATGGGAGGAATTTATCGTTCTATTCGAACAAATGGGCGGACCCTCATGGTTATTTATCCCTCGAATGGTTGATGAGTATGAAGGGCATGCAGCTTCGCACGATAGATTTCTATCCTACGTGTGTGATCGTACAAGGAGCCAGTTCGAGTGTATATTGGGTGGAGAACGGCATTAGACATCCAATCACCGTAGATTGTGGATTGCAGGCTATTCGTGTTTCGCAGGTTGACCTTCGTTGTTGGCAGCTTGGCGGAGTTATCTCATCCGAGGAAGTCGTACAACGTATTCAAGCATTACAACGAGTGGATGCGCTACAGCGTAATTCCTCGGAAGTCTCCTTTGTCGAAGGCAATCTCGTTAACGTGCAGGATGGTCATTTATATCAGTTCAAGGGTGGAAAGTTGCATTGCTTTATTAATTTGCAGGCAATAGCAACCTGGAGGGTGGATGCATATAACATTACTCACATCGAACATAATCAGCACAATTATCCAGAAGGTCCACCACTCGTCTGTCCTCCGGTCATTAAGGCGGACAATATTTAATTCAAGGAGGAGAATTTCTCGATACGGATCGACTTCCAATTAAACTCCCTTGTTAGTCACGACAGTTTAATTTACAGGAGGAGGTGTATGCCATGAAAGCTCGTAGAAAAATTAGAGTGAAGAGGACTATTAGGGTGAGGGTTACGGGCAGAAGAAGGAAAAAAGGAAGAGTTAAAGGTTTCAGAAGAGTGTTAGGGAGTACAAAGCTTTCCTACAATAAAGCTTATGATTCCGGCTTCGACATTGCTTATAATGAAGGGTTCAACGTTGGTTATAGTGGGGGCTTGGAAGCCGGTCATCAAGAAGCATATAAGGGAGAATGATACAGATGGCTCTGACCAGAAAACGAAGTCCTAAGAAAGGACGTAATCGACGTCCTGTTCAACTTAGCGCTTATCAGTTAGGGCACATCGCGGGCTTTCAACGGGGCAAGGAGGACGGTTTCCAACAAGGGCGGGCTGATGCTGTTCAAGCGAGGGACAGTATTCCTACTTCCTCGAAGCAACAGCTAGTTGCTCTTGTTATTACTGCAGGAATCATTCCTTCGTTGGACATTGGGATTGCTCAGCCTTTCAATGAGTTAAACAAGCGTGGGAATTTTAGTTTTGAGATACGGACCGAGGATGACGTAAGCAAAGAAATTATTGCACAAGCACATACGATCGTTTTTCTGCGTAATGTCGAGCCTGCAGCTTATATATATTTGGAATGGGCACATGAGCTTGGCAAACGAACGGTTTATGTTATTGATGATAACTTTCTGGAAATTGAGCCGATTACACCCGTAGGAGTGTACTACGCTGATCCAATTCGTAGAGAAACGTTCATCAAGTTTTTACGAAACTCACATATTGTCAAGGTGGATTCTTCTATATTAGGTGACTACATTCAAGAGCGATTTAATCGGAAGGTTGTATATTTTCCAGGTAGCGTTGATTTTGACTGGCTCGACCAACAAGAGCAGCGTGAAGCCGAAACAGGACAGATTGTAATCGGCTATGAAGGTGGTAGTAAAGAAGAGGATTTCGCAGTTGTCGTTCCGGCATTAAAGCGGATTCTTAATTATTACGGAGGCTTTGTAAGGCTAGAATTCTTCGGGTTTGTCCCCGCTGCACTCGCCAATCACTCTGCTGTAAAGTTTGAAGAGTGTGGTATGGATTACAGAAGCTTCATTAGAAAACTAAATGATAGTCAGTGGGACATCGGGCTTGCACCGCTCGAAGACCATACATTCAATAATACCAAGACGAATAATAAGCTTCGTGAATATAGTGCTTGTCGGATTGCTGGCATCTATTCCAATACACCTGTATATGAGCCTTGGGTAACTCAGGGTGAAACAGGGTATCTCGTACCTCATACAGAGAAAGGGTGGTATGAAGGAATTGTTGCAATGATTGAGAATCCTACCATGCGACGCCAGATTAAAGATCAAGCGGAAAGCGCGGCAAGGCAGAACTTCTCACTGACCACGTGCTTGGACAATTGGAACACATTAATTCTCAACACTTGAACCAGCTTTATCAGCACAGCAAGTGATCAAGCGTGAAAGATCAAGTGAATTCGGAAGGAGACCAAACGATGGGGAGAAGTTGGGACATACGCGCACTCATCATCGGATCGGATAGAATTGCATCCTATAAAATCGGGATTGAACAGCCATTTCGTTACTTACAAAAGCACGGTATATGTAGATATGATGTTACATCTGATGAGAATATCCAAGTGTCAGCAATGGCTGCAGCAGACATTATCATCTTCTTCCGTACTGTGAAGAATGAGGCCTATAAATCCCTGGAAATCGCTCGAGAGATGGGTAAGAAAACCGTGTATGTCATTGATGATCATTTCTTGGCCATGTCTCCCACTACTGATATCGGAGGTTATTATCATGAAGAATCCAAGCGGTCAACCTATATCCGGTTTCTGAGGAAAGCAGATATCGTGAAGGTGGCCTCTCCATTCTTCGCCAAGCATCTTGAAACACATTTCCAACCCCAGCATATCGTCTGTTTCCCTGGGAGTGTCGATTTCTCAACATTTGATGGATTGAAAAAGGACCGTAAACATGATGATACCGTCGTAATTGGTTATGAAGGAGGAAAGAAGTCGATCGCTTTTGAACCGGTTATTAAGGCTTTGCGAGGAATTATTAGGACATATGGTCACAAGGTAAAGGTGGAATTCTTCGGATATGTCCCTGAAGAGATCAAAGGCAAGCCTCAGGTGGCTTTCAGACAGCACAATGCAGACTACAAGGGCTTCTTGAAGAGCCTTTATCGTTCAAATTGGGATATTGGCTTGGCACCTTTGGAATTAACATTACTTCATGATTGTAAAACGAACAATAAGTTTCGTGAATATGGAGCTTGTGGTATTCCAGGTATATACACTTCTTCGCCTGCTTATAGGGATTGGGTTGTTAACCGTGAGAATGGCATGCTAGTCTCACAAACACGAGATGGCTGGTATGATGCTCTTGTTGAACTGATTGATCGACCGGAGTTGCGGGAGAAGATCAAAGAGAATGCGGAAATAAAGGCGAGGGAGAGCTTTTCCGTAGAGGTATGTGCTGATCAATGGCACAAGCAGATTTTGCTTAACTAAGAAGAAGAAAGGGGAAGTTATCTTGGAGCATAAGCTGATACCTGTTCTACAGCCATCAATAGGGCAAGAGGAAATCGATGCAGTAGCCGAGGTTTTACGATCCGGTTGGTTAGGTTTAGGCCCCAGAACGGAGCAATTCGAACGACAGTTTGCGAGCTTCGCTGATAGCCGGTTTGCGGTTGCTTTAAATTCTGGGACTGCCGCGTTGCATCTAGCCTTGGATGTTCTGCAGATTGGACCTGGGGATGAGGTAATCGTGCCGTCGATCACCTTCATCTCAACGGTCCATGCGGTAAGCTATGTCGGCGCCACACCGGTTTTCGCTGACATTGAATTAGACACCATGAATATATCCGTCGAAGATATTGAACGAAAGATAACGAACAGAACGAAGGCGGTCATCGTCGTCCATCTAGCGGGTCACCCGTGTGATATGGATGCCATTCATGAGTTGGCCAAGACTCGAGGTATTAAGGTGGTGGAGGATGCTGCACATGCTTGCGGAGCAGAATACAAAGGTAGACGGATAGGATCAATTAGCGATATGACCTGCTTCAGCTTTCATGCGGTTAAGAACTTGACCACTGGCGAGGGTGGAGCAATCACCTGTAATGCGGAGTGGATGGATCGTCGAATTCGTGAGAAACGTTGGGTTGGGATTTCCCGTGATACATGGATGCGTTCTTCTAATGCGAAGGTTTATGCATGGCAATATTATGTGAATGAAGTAGGGTTCAAATATCACATGAATGATTTGCAAGCAGCGATAGGAGTTGTACAGCTTGCTAAGCTGAGCCAATTGAACGGAAGGCGTAGGGAAATTGCTAAGACTTATTCAGAAGCGTTAAAGGATCTGGATTGGATTGAACTTCCACAAGAACACTCTTATGCCAAGAGCTCATGGCACTTATTCCAAATTAAACTGAACAAGGATGATCTCAGAGATCGATTGATTACCCATCTACAAGAAGTGAATATCGCCTCGGGTGTTCACTATTATCCATGTCACCTTCATCCTTGTTATATTCACTTGCAAGCGATCGTACCGATCTCTTCGGAGATATGGAAGCGAATCCTAACCTTACCGATACATCCGAATGTAACGAACGATGATCTTGACCGGATCATCGACCGAATTAGAGCTTTCAGGCCATGAAGAAATTAATGGTACTGGGTGCGGGAATTTCACAGTTGCCGTTGATCCAAACAGCAAGGAAGATGGGATTGTACGTCATCGTCCTAAGCAGTCCTGGGAATTATCCGGGATTTGCTTGGGCTGATCAGATTTACTATGAAGATACGACTAACATAGAGAAAGTATTAGAGATCAGCCGTATCGAACAGATCAATGGGATTTGTACAACGGGCACCGATGTAGCTGTGAAGGCGATCGGCAGAGTTGCGGATAAGCTCGGATTGAATGGAGTCAGTTATGAAGCTGCACTCATGTCATCGAACAAATGGTCGATGAAACAGGCTTTCATCGACCATGGAGTGAGGACAGCTAAATTTATGAGGGTAACGAGTTTAGAGGAAGCTTATGTTGCGATTGATTCATTGTCGCTACCCCTTATCTTCAAAGCGGTGGATAGCGGTGCTAGCAAAGGCATTGTTAAGGTGGAGCATACCTCTCAAGTGAAATACGCATATGAAGCGGTAATGCAGGCAACTAGACAGGATTATTTTATAGTTGAACAATTTATTGAAGGGATCGAGTTTGGTGCTCAAGCATTTATTTATAATCATACGATTCAATTTGTCATGCCTCATGGCGACTTGATGTTCTATGGAGATGCTGGAGTTCCTATTGGTCATCATGTTCCGTATGAATTGCCAGATCGAGTTGCAAGCGATATTCATATGCAGCTAGAGCGCAGCGTTCATGCCCTTGGTTTGAATAACTGTGCGATTAACGCAGACTTTATATGGAACGATCAAGAGGTTTATGTGCTTGAGGTAGGTGGTAGAGCTGGTGCTACCTGTTTACCTGAGATCGTCTCCACATTCTACGGGTTTGATTATTATGAACAGATGGTTAGGGTTGCGCTAGGTATGAATCCTAATTTTCAAATATATGCATCGCGGCCCTGCGCTTGTGAATTGCTCATCGCAGAGGAGACGGGTGAAATTGTGAGTATAGTGGACACCAACCAACCACATCCTAATATTATCCAAATTTCAAAGGATTACGCGATTGGAAGCAGGGTTTCTAAATTCAAGGTGGGTACCGATCGAATTGGCCAAATCATTGTCACCGGCAACAGTTTGGATGCAACAATGCAGCTACTTGCTGAAGTTAAGCGGAATATAACCATAACGATCAATCACGCGGTTTAGCCTAGTATCATATGATATGGGAAGTATATCCGTATCTTGCTGGGAGGAGCCACCTATGGAGCAACATGTAACGGCCAATATAGAATTTATGATGAAGTCTCACCACGAACTAGCTCGTATATTAGAAGCCAAGAGGTACGTAACCTCACATGTCAGTCATGTTGTCAGGGCAATCCCCGATCAACCAGAGTCGTTCGGTAGTGGAGATAAAGCCGTAGTCTTGTCGCTTGAGGTAACACAGAGTATTGCTACCTACCTGAATAGTCTTGGCGATTTGGAGGAAGCGATGGCAGGCAATCTTGAATTGGTTATCGCTGAGTTGCATACAGGGGAGATGCCAGAATAGATGAATAGGAATGAGGCTTACGTTAGTATCGTTGAGGCTATGACCAGCATTCAAGGACATATTGCATTCATCTTGGAAGCACAAGCAGTGGAAGCGGAGAAAAGCAGGAGTTGGCTATGTGAATACGTGCGTGATGGAGCTTGCTCTGATCATAAGCTGCAATTGAAGCAAGCTACGAAAGTCCATGGTCAACTCATTGAAGTGATAGATGGTATTGTCAAGATGGAGAATGGGATTGCTCATAATCTGAAAATCCTACTGAATAAGAATGAAGATTCTTCGTCAGATGATTCCTCCTCCTTGTTCGGTAGTTTGATGAATTCGGGCGATGATGATACGTGAACACGAAACAGGAGATTGAATTTAACTTAACTAAGCTCCAGATGCTACAAGCATTAACGAGGAGTCAAGCTGCTATCGCAAGCATCCTGGAACAAACTGCCGCGGTTGCTTACCAGTATCAATTGCCAGCCAGTCAGATTCGGGAACAGCTTCGTTCACTTGCAAGTTATCAGAGTACGATGATTACACAACTATCGGGCGTTCAGGTGAAGCGGGTTATTCGTAGCAAGCCCACTCACCGACCTTGGTTGAACACCAAGCATATACCTTAATAAATGTAGAGGAGTGGGATCAACCCCTCCTTTCATTGCGCTAGTAATTTTTCTTTATAAACTTAATAAATGGAAGTATAATGAACTGAAAAATGGATAGAAAGCTTGGTTGATGTCATGAATACGATAAACTATGGCCGACGCTCTGAAGATCACATAGATTTGAACGGGCGAATAAACCTAAGTAGAGAACAACACCAGTCCCTGGTTGAGCTTTCACCCGAGCCTATCATTGTTTATTGTGATCAGAGTATCGTCTACATTAACCCTGCGGGCGTGACCATGATCGGTGCACAGCATAAAGCTGAAGTCATTGGTAAGGACATTGGCGATTTTCTTCATCCTGATCATATGAACAATATAATAGCTGAGAGTAAGCAATTTCTAAAGGTAGGCAAGCCATCTGAATTGTTCGAAAGAAAATTAATTCGATTCGATGGGGTGACCATTACCGCCGAAGTACGAGCGATCCCATTAGTCTATAAAGGTAAGCCAGCAATCCAGTTTCTGTGTAAGAATATAACGGAACAGAGGAAGATCGAACAATCTTTAAGAGATAGTGAACAGAAATACCGCCATATGGTCCAGATGTCACCTCAAGCTACAGTCATTCATACGGATGACTTAATTTCTTATGTGAATGATGCAGCCATGAAGCTCTTACAGGCACAGAATGAGGATCAAATTGTAGGCGAATCTATTTATAAATTTATACATAGTGACTATCATGACACAATAAAGAAACGAATTCTTGATATTCAATCTAGTAAAGAACCCATAGATTTCTTCACATATAAGTTAATCGCGTTTGATGGGGGGGTCTTCGAGGTTGAAAGCTCTAGCATTGTATTGCAGAATTCGAATGGAGAAACTTATATACAGAGTGTACTTATAGACATTACGGATAAACGTAAAGAAGAGATATTGTTAAGAGAGAGTGCCCGAACCTACGAGAGACTTATCGAATTTCTGCCAGAGCCTATAATTGTAACGGACAATGGAATCATTATTTATATGAATGTATCTGCAGAGAAACTTGTTAAATCCGAATTTCCGAAACAATTAATTGGTAAGAGCTTTATTGACATTATACACCCTTTCGATAGAGAACGAACCCAGAGTATAATAAGTGAAGTGATGTTAACTGATGCTCGTTCGCCCTTTACAGATAGGAAATTGATTTGTGGTAACGGTGAATACATCGATGTAGAAGTATCGAGTATTCGTATACATAATTTCATGGGAAAAACAGTTGTTCTTAGTGTGATTAGAGATTTGACAGAGAGTAAGCACTCTCAGGAGATTCTGGTTAAATCGGAGAAGCTTTCTGTGATTGGGCAATTGGCTGCGGGAGTTGCTCACGAAATCAGAAATCCATTAACCGTTCTAAAGGGATTTACGCAACTACTCCAGAAAGAGTTAGGGAGTAAGCATTCATATTTGACTACCATGTTAAGTGAACTAGACCGAATTAATGATATTGTTAACGAATTTATGACCTTGGCCAAACCCCAATTCGTGCAATTCCATAGCAACTACATATACAACATACTGAATAGCGTTATCTCCATATTGGAGACACAAGCGATACTCGTGAATGTCAACATCAAGATTTCCTATGTGGGTCAAATACCGCTCATTTATTGTGAAGAGAACCAATTGAAGCAAGTTTTCATCAATGTGATTAAGAACTCGATTGAAGCAATGCCGTTTGGTGGAGAGATAGATATCGTGGTTGAACTAATAAACCGGAATCAGCTTCTAATCCGTATCCACGACCAAGGGCCTGGCATTCCACAAGAGATCATTCGGCGGATAGGAGAACCCTTCTATACAACGAAGGAGAATGGTACCGGATTAGGTCTCATGGTTTGCCAGAGAATCATCGAGGCTCATCATGGCACACTCCACATTTCAAGCGAACTAGGTCTAGGTGCGACCATAGATATTTTGCTACCTGTGGAATAGGTGAGTGATTACGATGGAATTAAAAGTTATCTTAGAGCACACTTCGACAGTATTCTTAGTGGCACTCCTGTAATATGGAATCTTATTAAGGATATTCAGCATCAGGATAAGATATTAGTGAAACGGATCTTAATGCTGCTTATTAATCTGTCCCTTGCTTAAGTCAGAAACTTCCGATTATGCTTCGTTCCATCATAAGAGAATAGGACAGGTTTCCCTTCGACCATCGTTTCCAGATGGACAGCCTTGCCCCATAACGTTTGGAGATAGGGGAGAGTCCGCTCCACATATTTCAGATCAAGCTCAATGCCTTCATAGGCATGGCGGATGTACATTTCCCCATTATCTGAATAATCCCCATCTTCAACAACCAGATAAGGGAACCCTCCGTTAATTCGCGATTCGATCAACTGTTCACGCACATGCTCCCAAGCTTTACCGGTAATCTTCCACTCAGGTCCTTGCTTCTCGAATACATATAGATCTAAATCCTCAACTAGCTCCTTGGTTAGGTAATTGCGGACGAAAGATGTGTCCATATCATATTCGCGCACCTCGAACAATTTATCTCGATCATATCGACGTTCAATATCCTCGTATATCTTCACACCCAGATGATAGGGATTCAAGCTATGCAGGGAAGGTTGCAGTACAGAAGCGTTCAACTTGGCGAACTCAATCGTTTCTTCTGTGGTTAAGTCCATCTTCCGCATAATACGTAGATGCCAGTATGAAGCCCAGCCTTCGTATCGCTGAGGTGCTTATTGTTTTCCTCATTCAACATCGGGATCGATTCCCCAGAAGATATGATGTGACAAGCCTGTATTAGCAAAGTAGCAAGCATCCACGTGAACCTCAAGGAGTTGTTCATTGACTTTATATATAATGACGACGCTTCCAATTAGTGTCCAGCAATATCCATTAAATTCGAACCCAGGAAAGTCTGAGATTCCTTGGGCTTTGGTCAAAGGATAATCCGTTAATACGGATTTAGAGCGCCGAAATACGTTCATTGGATTTACTTTGAATTCCTTCATATGCGCTAGTTCGACCCTAGCATAACTGGTCCATATAACCCTATATTGACTACTTCCCATGATCAACCTCTGTGATCAGTTTTGCGAATTCTTCCTCACAATCGCTATATGTGGAAATACCGTCTTCACGATCCTTCTGGGCTTGCCGTAATTGATATAGCACGCCCTCATCTTTAAAGATCAACGATGTCATTAGTTTCTTCTGTTCATCGGATATATTTCCATTTTCTTTCTTATTGAGAGTGACGGTATACCCAAAATTTTCTTCAATTAAATGAACCAAGTCTTCTAGCTCAACAATGGATTTATTCTTAAAACTTTGCTCCAATTGCTCTTTTGATAAAGACATCATGATCACCCACCTTTGAATAATTATACCATAGGTGTGGATCAAATTAAATTATGTGCGACGACCTACATGTATGTTAAGGCACTATGGTAAAATAAAGGGTATCTTAGGAAAGAGAGGACATATGAGATGCAAGATCAACTCCAACCTGACCTTGAAAAGATACTTAGTAAGTTGAGAATGATGGGCTATTAAAGAGAATTATAAAGCACGGAGAAGAAAACTTTGTAAAAGTAATCGTAGGGGGAAACTAAGAAGGACAATCCATATTATAAAGGACTTCAGTTTACGATTAAGACAACGATTCAGGGAAGAGATTATTATATTGGCGATGGTGGATTTGTTGATTGGACACAGAAATTATTGAATAACAAGAAAGAACGCTTGATTATAAGTGCAATTGGTTTAGATAGACTTCTTATTGAATAGACAATTAGCTAATCTATACAACTGAGGGTGAGTGGAATGCAGGTGGCAATTAGGATAATAAATCCATCAATTGATTATCAAGTATCTGGCATTCTACGATGATTGGATAATGAGCGGAGAAGATATAGTGCCCTGGGTGGTTGAGAAAGATCCTATTGATTTTAAAGCTATGATTGAGTTTTTGTATTCACAGGATTCTGAAGAGAAAATGATCAATGGGAATTGGGTGCCACATTCAACATTATGGTTAGTAAATGAAGAAGATAAAATCGTTGGAACAGCAAATATAAGACATAGACTAAATCAAAAGTTATTAAATAGTGGGGGACATATTGGATACGGAATACGACCTTCCGAAAGGCGCAAAGGATATGCCACAATTCTTCTATCATTCGCTCTGCAACAGACTAGAATGCTTGGATTGGATAAGGTTCTTGTCGTTTGTGATAAAGGAAATATCGGATCAGAGAGAACAATTATAAAAAACGGTGGTCAACTTGAATCTGAGAATGTGGAGGACAATGGGAATATCATTGGGAGATTTTGGATTCAATTGTAGATTCTCTAATGGAATTTTAAGGAGAGCAGATAAGGACCTCAAAGATACGGTTCCAGCCATCGTATCTTCGAGGTCGAGATTGGATCAACTGTTCACGAACATTCTCCCAGACTTTCCCCGTAATTTTCCATTCGGGTCCTTGCTTCTCGAATACAATCCCGCATGATGCGAAGATGCCAATACGAAGCCCTGCCTTCGTATCGCTAAGGTGCTTATTATTTATAAGTTATAATCCTGTGATATAATAGCAGAAAGGATGGTGATCATGATGGAGTATATTACGAAGGAAACTCTGGATAAGTATGTTAAGGGTAAATCGGTTATTGAACTAAATGTTTTTAAGGAGATTTTCGAGAAAGAATTTGGGATCGTAATTCCATTCGGTGGAATGACGAGGAAGCGTTAAATATTATTAATGAGGCTCGGAATGGAAAATAAATATCAAGTAACATGGGAGAGATCAGCTTTGCGTAGGCTGGGATGGGCACTTAAAGTGTTCTATGGAGAGAACGATCCACTTTAAGTTATATGATTTTACAAATCGCCTTTAAATAGTACAGAAGATCTAGCGAACACTAACTAAGATATTTAATTATGAAGGTGTTGACATATAGATGTTCTTACATGAAGTTATTAAATTGAATGAAAAAATCCATAACCATGACCAATATCCATTTAATGTACCTACGATAAGACACTTGGATAAAATATCATTAAATAAAAATGTGACGTTTTTCGTTGGGGAAAACGGTTCAGGTAAATCAACATTGTTGGAGGCTATTGCTTATCAGTGCGGCTTCAATACTGCGGGGGGAAGTCGAAATAATCAGTACGAGTTAATGTCTTCAGAAGCAAAGCTAGGTGATTTTATTAGACTTTCCTGGATGCCGAAAGCAAACAATGGCTTTTTCCTTAGAGCAGAATCATTCTATAATTTTGCTTCGCATATCGACGAACTAGCGAGAGAAGATCCAAGTATATATAAATACTATGGAGGGAAATCGTTACACGAGCAATCACATGGAGAATCCTTTTTATCATTATTTAGAACTCGCTTCGGACAACGTGGAATATATATTTTGGATGAACCAGAAGCAGCTCTTTCCCCACAGAGGCAGCTCGTATTTTTAAGTATTATTCACGAGCTTCAAAAGAGCGCACAAGTTATTATAGCAACACATTCCCCCATTCTCCTAGGATATCCGAACGCAGAAATATATAATTTCAATGTGTCTCCAGTTAAATTAATTAAATACGAAGATACAGAGCATTATCAAATAACACGCAGGTTTTTAGAAAATAAAAATTTCTATCTTAAAGAAATAATCGATTAATGGTTAATGATTATTACGGATGACGACTGTTCAATTATTCGCTCTAAAAGAAAGCAAATAAGCACCGTTAAGATACAGCACCAAGCCATCGTATCTTAATGCTGCTTATTAATCTGTCCCTTGCTCAAGTCAGAAACTTCCGATTATGCTTCGTTCCATCATAAGAGAATAGGACAGGTTTCCCTTCGACCATCGTTTCCAGATGGACAGCCTTGCCCCATAACGTTTGGAGATAGGGGAGAGTCCGCTCCACATATTTCAGATCAAGCTCAATGCCTTCATAGGCATGGCGGATGTACATTTCCCCATTATCTGAATAATCCCCATCTTCAACAACCAGATAAGGGAACCCTCCGTTAATTCGCGATTCGATCAACTGTTCACGCACATGCTCCCAAGCTTTACCGGTAATCTTCCATTCGGGTCCTTGCTTCTCGAACACATATAGATCTAAATCCTCAACTAGCTCCTTGGTTAGGTAATTGCGGATGAAAGATGTGTCCATATCATATTCGCGCACCTCGAACAACTTGGCTCGGTCATATCGCCGTTCAATATCCTCATATATCTTCACACCCAGATGATAGGGATTCAAGCTATGCCGGGAAGGTTGCAGTACAGAAGCGTTCAACTTGGCGAACTCAATCGTTTCTTCTGCGGTTAAGTCCATCTCCCGCATAATACGTAGATGCCAGTACGAAGCCCAGCCTTCGTTCATGATCTTCGTCTCCAGCTGTGGCCAGAAGTAATACATCTCATCTCGGATGACTCCGAGCACATCCTGCTGCCAAGGCTTCAGATTTCGCGAGTATTGTCCAATAAACCAGAGGAGATCCTTCTCTGGACGTGGCGGAAATTTCTTCTGTTGAGAGTTGATATCGACAACTTCTGGCTTCTGCTCATTCGCTGACCACAGATCATCATAATCTCCTTCATGGTGCTTGAGTCCTCTCTCTGCATCTTTATCCAGTTGCTGCTCCGCTCGATTACGATCCATTCCATATGGATTTACTATAGACGGATTAATATGCTCTTGTATCGCCATCGCTGCGTCAATGAAAGTTTCAACAACTTTGGTTCCATATGTGATTTCATATTGACGAATGCGAGACGCTGAAGAGGACATACTCTCGACCATATCCCGGTTGGTTGCAGAGAAACGAGCATTATTCTTGAAAAAATCACTATGTGCCAGCACATGAGCAACAATCAGCTTATTCTGAATGAGCGAATTTCCGTCTAATAGAAAGGCATAGCAAGGGTCCGAATTGATCACTAACTCATAAATTTTACTCAAGCCATGATCATATTGCATCTTCATGCGATGAAAGCTCTTGCCGAAGCTCCAATGATTGTAACGTGTCGGCATCCCATAGGCTCCGAACGAATAAATGGTATCTGCGGGGCAGATTTCATAGCGCATAGGGAAGAAGTCGAGCCCGAAGCCGGAGGCGATTTCTGTAATCTCAGTGATCGCATGCTCTAATTGCTGCTTATCATCCTCCCAGCTCATAGCTCAACGGCCCCCTCCATATTAGAGAAAAAAGACTTCAAAGCCGCATACACTTCATTCTTCTCCCGAATCAAACAGGTGCGGAAATTGGGGTGTTGGAGCCCCCGATAGGCAGACATTAATGTACTATTACGATTGTATTGATTGATCTCTCCATAGCCGAATAGATTGGTTACTTCTAGTAGCTCTTCAAGCAGCTTTAAACAACGATCATTGTCCGAAGACAAATTATCTCCATCAGAAAAGTGAAACGGATATATATTGAAACGAGACGGTGGATAACGTTCATCTATAATCTCAAGTGCTTTGCGATAAGCCGAAGAGCATATGGTTCCGCCGCTTTCACCGCGATGGAAGAAATCCTGCTCCGAAACCTCCTTCGCTTCAGTATGATGGGCGATGAATACGATCTCGACTCGTTCATACTTGCGCCGAAGAAAGCGAATCATCCAGAAGTAGAAGCTCCGTGCAACATACTTCTCGAACGTCCCCATGGAACCGGAGGTATCCATAATAGCCAGAATGACCGCATTTGACTCGGGTTTAATAATATCCTCCCAGGTTTTATAACGTAGGTCATCTGGTGAAATTCTACCGATGCCTGGATTGTGATTTAAGGCGTTGCGCCGCATATTCTCTAAGATCGTACGTTTCTTATCAAGATTAGATATCATGCCTTTATTGCGGATGTCGTTAAAGCGGATATCTTTGATCACAAATTGCCCATTCTCTTTACGTTGTAAATTAGGAAGTTCGAGTTCAGCGAAGAGAATATCCTCAATGTCATTTAATTGGATTTCTGCTTCATAGACATCATCACCTGCTTGATCGCCTGCACCTTCACCTTTGCCAGCGCTAGAAGCGGGTGTTGGATCAACACCGAGTACATCGCCAACCACACTATCCCCGTCCCCCTGTCCCACATGCTTCGATTTCTGATGATTAAAGCGGAATCGATATTCATCTAAGCTGCGAATCGGCACCTTAACCACCTGTTTACCGCCAGAGATAACAATATTCTCTTCTGTTAACAAGTCAGGCAAGTTCTGCCGAATGGCCTCGTTCACCTTCTGTTTATGACGCAATTGATCCTGATGCCCCTTGCGGTGCAGGGACCAATCTTCCTTGGAGACGATAAATGTTCGTTCATTCATCCAGACACCTCCCTGCTGTATGTATATTCAGATCAGGGAGCAATAAATACTAACATTCGAGCCTGTTTCGCGATAACTAGATTTAATATGGATATGGTATAATAAATTTAGAGTATTGATGGAGGTGACATGATGCGGTGGGAAGAAGTAAGAGATCGATTTCCTAATGAGTGGGTAGTTCTCGAAGCTACCAAGGCGCATTCTGATCAAGGTCAACGTTATATAGAGGAAGTGGTTGTAATTGACCGCTACAGTTCCTCAACTGATGCTATGAAAAGATATTCTGAATTGCATCATGACCAACCAAACCGAGAGTTTTGTTTTTTTCATACTTCTCGAGAAAGCCTTATTGCGCGTGAAAAGTATACAGGGATACGAGGACCAAGATGAAGTTCAATATCAAATTTGGGTTGCCATTTGTTAGCATTGAACTTATTTTTCGCGGCAAAGTATTATTGTTAGAAAAAGTGTTGTTAGATACAGGATCGGCTAGTACAATATTAAATGCAAACCGGTTGGAGATCATTGGAGTTGTACCTGAAGAATACGATGTTGTCGATGCTATTCGTGGAGTCGGTGGCATTGAGTATGTATACACTAAACAACTTGATCAACTTAAGTTAGATCAAACTATCTTGGAGAACTTCCAAGTTGAAATTGGTAATATGGACTATGGATTTGATCTCGATGGTATCATCGGCTTTGATTTTATCTCTGACGCAGAACTGGTAATAGATACGAAGCAATCAATTGTATACTCTGCCAAGCCACTATAGAAGTCAGCTTAATGCCACGAATGCTGAAGCGGACTTTTTTGCAGGTAAAAGAGATCTAGTGTCGAATGATAAATGATTAACATAAGTATGGCAGAGGGAAGCACGCTTATTGCTGGCGTGTTCCTTTTTAATTGAATTTAACCGGAGGATTATATGGCTCTCAAAAAATCAGAATTATACAGCTCATTGTGGTCAAGTTGCGACGAATTAAGAGGCGGCATGGATGCCAGTCAGTACAAGGACTACGTGTTAGTCATGTTGTTCGTCAAATATATTAGTGACAAGTATGCGGATATGCCATATGCACCTATCACCGTACCCAAGGGTGCCAGCTTTAAAGATATGGTAGCTCTAAAAGGTACTCCTGAAATCGGTGATTACATTAACAAGAAAATAATCGGTCCTATTGCGAATGAGAACAAATTATCAGATATGCCCGACTTTAATGATGTAACTAAACTCGGCAGTGGCAAGGAAATGGTAGAACGACTAACGAACCTAATCGCCATCTTCGAGCGCAAAGAACTTGATTTCAGTAAGAATCGTGCCGAGGGTGATGATATTCTGGGCGATGCATATGAATATTTGATGCGCCATTTTGCTACGGAAAGCGGAAAGAGTAAAGGGCAGTTTTATACACCTGCGGAAGTCAGCCGCGTCATTGCTCAGATTATTGGAATCAATTATTCGAATACGAGTGCAAATACCACTGTATACGACCCAACATGTGGATCCGGTTCACTACTATTGAAGGTTGCTGATGAATCAGGACGGAGTATCTCACTTTATGGACAGGAGAAAGACTCGGCAACTTCAGGCCTTGCTCGAATGAACATGATTCTGCATGGTCATCCCGAAGCTGAGATAAAGCAGGGCAACACATTGGCCAATCCGTTATATACAGATGAACACGGCTTGAAGCTCTTCGATTATGTCGTTGCTAATCCACCGTTCAGCGATAAACGTTGGGGCAATGGTGTGGAGACGTCAGGAGACCCATTCGGCAGATTCAAGGACTACGGTATACCGCCGGATAAGAATGGGGACTATGCTTACTTGTTACATATTATTCGTTCACTAAAGTCAAAGGGGAAAGGTGCCTGCATTCTGCCTCACGGTGTTCTGTTCAGGGGTAATGCTGAGGCCGTAATAAGAAAGAACCTCGATTGATGCTCTAAACGAATATTGGTCAGTATACCCAACACTTAGGAAATCATTGTTTAGCAATAGTCAGCGTGACAAGTACTCCAGTCTGGGTGTTAATAAAGATGCGATAAAGCAAACTATCTATGGACACCACGAATTTATTACCTATACCGCAACTATGAAGATTGTTTTCTATGTATGGAAGCAGAGTAGCACTCAGATGCTCAAAGATATGCAGACAGGGGTCAAGCCTAAATCTGTCATATTTGAATTGTCGGAAAACCTGCTTACACAATATACTAACAAAATTCTGATCTCCAAGTATGACGTTTACCAGCATCTAATGGATTACTGGTCCGAGGTAATGCAGGATGATTGCTATATCATATCTATCGACGGTTGGAAGGCAGAGACTTATCGCATACAAATTGTGAACAAGCAGAAGAAAGTGGTAGATAAAGGCTGGACCTGCGATTTGGTACCCAAGGAACTGGTGATCAATCGTTATTTTGCTAAGGAAAAGCAGGCAATAGAAGTCATGGAAGCGGAAAGTGAAACCGTTGCTGGTCAATTGATAGAGTTGGAAGAGGAACACAGCGGTGAAGAAGGTTATTTTGCCGATTTGGATAAAGTGAGTAAGGGTAATATACAAGCCCGATTGAAGCAGATACATGGGAATGTTAAGGATAAAGAAGAAATTCAAATTCTCAAATCTTATCTTGCCTTAACAAACAAACTAGCCGATACGAACAAGGAAATCAAAGAAGCTAGTGTTGAACTAGATCATAAGCTATATGCCAAGTATCCTACACTCACTGTGGATGAAATCAAGACGTTGGTGGTGGATGACAAATGGATGGCTACCATAGAAAATGAAATTCATACAGAGATGGACAGAATCAGCCAGCGATTAACTCAACGGATCAAGGAGCTAGCAGAACGATATGAAATTCCAATGCCTAAGTTGATGGATGAAGTAAGAGAACTGGAACAGAAAGTGAATGCTCATCTCGAAAGGATGGGGTTCGTATGGAATTGAGAGAAGGATACAAGCGGACTGAGGCTGGAGTTATTCCTGAGGATTGGGAAGTGAAGAAGTTGGGGGAAATAGTTAGAATTAATAGTGGGGAAAGTCCATCAAAATTCATCTTTACATCAGAGGGCACACCTTATTACAAAGTAGAACAATTAAACAATGGTAATAAGTACTTAAAAGAAGGCTGTGTTCCAGATGATTGTGGCTTACACTCTAATTAGCGAAACGTGGTTTCATTAAACGTAAACAATCGCCACAACAACTGATAATAGGGTACTGTGGTTTCGTTAATTCTCTGATTCACACTCCAAACAGGCACATATTACATGATTAGTGAATCCTCGTTATGCTAATTCATCCTGTTCGGGAGTCGAAGGGTGATTAGTGTAGTAGGAATGCACTAATTCTATATTTCAAGCCCGCTTTATGAGTGTGTAAGCAACAATTTTCCTGAACACAGCCTAAAAGAAACTCCATACAGGTTTAAATTCGGCCCTTCCATACCCTCAGGGAGTATAATATTTCCTAAGAGAGGAGCTTCAATTCTCCTAAATAAAGTACGGATTTTAATTGCTGAATCCTACATGGATACAAATCTCATGACACTTACGATATCTAAAGAGATTGATAATGAATTCTGTTACTATTCTCTAATGCATAATGAGTTATGGAGAATAGCGGATACAACATCCATACCTCAGATAAACAATAAACATATTGTCCCATATGGAATAGTATTGCCTCAGACAAAATCTGAGCAAACTGGTATTGCCACCGCGCTATCGGATGCAGATGCACTGATTCAATCATTGGAAAAGCTCGTTTCCAAAAAAACGTGCCATCAAGCAGGGAGCCATGCAGGAACTTCTCAAGCCAAAAGTAGGCTGGGAGTCTAAGAAGTTAGGAGACATCGGTACCTTTTCGAAAGGGTCTGGAATTAAGAAGGACGAATCGCTAAGTGGTAGTTTATACTGTATCAGATATGGGGAAATATACACGCATCATAACGATATAGTTAAAAAATTCTATTCGTATATTTCAATAGAAGTTGCAAAGATAGGGTTCGTATTGCGGCACCCTCGAGGATGGATATTGATACGATACGTGTTTATGCCCTGTCGAAGCTTGCCTGGATCAGGAAACAACAGATTAAACTACTAGATCAAAATAGAGAATTACCTAGGGAGTTTATTAACAGAGAGAGTCATTACTACAGGGGGAAACGTTATTTACTAACCATCGTCGAATGTGAGGCACCACCGAAGGTTGATTTGCAGCATAGCAAATTGGTACTTTACATTCGTCCTGGTACATCTGTAGAGAAGAGACAGATCCTCATTGATGAATGGTACCGAGCACAATTAAAGAAAGAACTGCCGGAACTCATTGAGAAATGGGAAAAGAAGATGAATGTGAAAGTCAACCAATTTGGTATCAAGAAGATGAAGACTAAATGGGGTACATGCAATCGTGAAGCGGGACGGATATGGCTCAATTTAGAGTTGGCCAAGAAACCACCAGAGTACCTGGAATATATTGTCATACATGAAATGGTTCACTTGTTGGAAAGAAGGCATAATGCTGTCTTTAGGGCATACATGGATAATTATTTGCCTAAGTGGCGTACTTATAGAGATGGGCTAAACCGATTACCAGTTAAGAATGAACGCTGGAATTATTGATAAGTCTCGATGCAGACTTTATTGAATTTATTCTTCATCAGGATCGATTCCCCAGAAGATGAAATGAGAATTACCTGTATTTGCGTGCCCATCCTGGGGCTTAAGAAGCTAACTCATCGATATATTTTGCGCGCTCATTCCACTTAATAGGCTGAATATTATATTCATCAAATGCAGAGATAATATCACTATTTACTGATTTATGACTGTCATTGAGGATAGCATAATGTTTAGTACCCTCTTTACGAGTGTCTTTGGTTTCACCCCATGCGAATAGGATTGATTTTGCTTTATCGATACTTGGATTATTAATGGTGGAAATTAGTCTTTCTGGACTATTATGCGAGCGAGGAATAACAAAATCGTATTTGTTTGCAAAACCACTTTTCCCTGTTATTGTAATGTGCTCTGAGTATCTGATCTGATGCTGACGAAAAAAATTCTCTACTTCTTCTAAGAATATATTCTGAATGTTCAAATTTGAAGTCATAAACATATCGTTAACGGCTAACATAGCTTGGATAAGCATGTGTTTCTTTTTGGGGAATTGCTGGATAGTAGTTTCAACATAAAGTTCATCTTGTGCTGATCGTTGAACTCCATATCCATTCAGTATAGATTGTAAAATTTCTTTACGCTTATTTGTGGAGTTAATATCACAGCCTGACATTAATAAATCGTTAATAATATAGCCATCATCTGTTAGATTTATTTTTGTACCCGTAGAATTCGCATATATTAGTAGATGATCATTATGTCTATCCATAAATGGGGTTGTGATTTCAATGGCCCCATTCAAATCACTTAATTTGATGGTTTCCTTAAGCCATGTTAGATAAGAATTTTTAAGCTGCTCTTTTAATGTGTTCATACCAATCCCACCTTTCATTAAAACAAACGCAGTTGCTCCTCAACTTTAGGAATATCGCTAATTTTATTATATTCTAAAAAGTGGATTAATACATCTGTGAGGTTATTTGGATCAACTTGAATTTCTTTATCTAAAGGGAAAGCCCATCTAGATTCGAAACCTTCTTTGTACATATGTATATGAGGACAGGGGACATGATCACCATTAGGATTTGTGTGAGGGGATCCTTTGATATCTATTCTAAGCAATACGATGGATTTTTGATATCTGGTTTGATAAGTACATCGACTTATGTTTATTTGTCCTTTTCGGTTAATATCAATAATAAACTTGTCGTTTGTGGTCTTGCTTTCCACATCTAATTTTACTTCTTCACCAGCATAGGGGAATAGAATTGTGTGATTTGATTTAAGTTTCTTGGACATCTTTAAGAGTAAATCTATTTCCAATTGGGAAAACATTAATAGAAGTCCCCTTCTAGCGTCCTGATCGGTTCAGGGATTTGCTCTATGCTGTCAGTCTACCTTAGGATTTATTCTCGAACCTGTCCATTAAATCAGAAGGTTTTATTTTCAAGCTTCCTGTCAATGCAAGTATGGTCAGGATGGAAGGCGCTTTTAGTCCATTTTCAATCTCTGAGATATAGGAACGATCAACTCCAGATTGAAAGCTTAGTTCATCTTGTGATAGACCTGCTTCTTTGCGAAACTCACGCAAAGACTTACCGAATAATACCAGATTTCTATTCAATTCTTTAATATTTGAATTTGCCTTATTCATTAATAGTCCCCTGTTAATTTAATACTTAATTATACCCCCTTTTCATCGCCTTATTCTGTAGATTATTGCCTACAAATTATAAATGATATAATATAGAATGAGATTAATAAGGGAGGTAAAAGATGAAAGTCCCTCATTGGCTACAAGAAGCTTTAAACAAAAGAATCGATGAACTGTCTTATAAGTTTCAAGAAAGTACAGACATCATACAATTACAATCTCGATCAGATCTCATTTTGAAACAGGTCGTTGAATCTATGCATCCTGAAGTTTATAAAGCATTCCTGGAATGGGAGGAACAACTCACTTCCATCAACGCAATGCAGAGCGAATGGCTATATATGAGGGGGTGCAGGACGGTCTTGAATTGCTCACTTTACGATTTCTACTAAATGAATCCGAATCTTCCGCATCAACAAAGTAAATAGTTAGATTATGCGAATCTCTATCTTTAGTTCTTCATCCTCCCCATGGATGACATTCCGATTAGCCCTTTTACTCGTTAATACTTTGCGGAATATTAGCGGCAAATGTGGTATAATGGTACTAAAGGAGTTGATAATGTGTTTAAACCAAAATATACTGTGACCCAATCCATTCTCAAAAAAATGCTTGGTATTGAACGTTCTAGTGTAATTGTCGATCAACTACCATTACCAGCAGATATCTTAGATGAATTGATAAAAGAGGCTAAAGAAACAACTGTATTACTTTCAACACGCATGGAAGGTAATGATCTTGATGAGGATATCAAAAGGAAGTCTCTATACCAAACGAGTGACAATGATAAAGAACAAGGGGTTTACAATCTCATGAAGGCTACGGAATTTTTAGATGAATCCGAAGCAAGGGAGCTTCCAATTACAGAGGAATGGATCAAAAAGCTTCATGCGATCATTCGAATCTCTCACGGACGACGGTCTCGTTTGAGCGAATATCGAACAGAGCAAAATAAGGTCGGTGATCGAAATTTATCTGGATTTTATTTGCCACCTGAATATATGGACGTTCCAACATTGATGGAGGATTTAGTTGCTTGGATCAACTCTCCACAAACGTTTGAAATCCCAGCACCTATAAAGGCTGGAGTTACGATGTGGCAACTTTTGACGATTCACCCTTACAAGGATGGGAACGGTCGCACCGCCCGTATGGTTGCTACCTATATTTTACGTCGCGGTGGTTATGGGCTTAAGGGTCTATTCGTCTTGGAAAACTTCTATGATCGAAATTTAAATGATTATTACAAGGCACTTCAAATGGGACTATCACACAATTATTATTTTGGACGTCATGAGGCTGATATTACAACTTGGCTGGAGTACTTTCTAAATGGTCTGTCGGAAGTTTATATTGAGGCTGCACAAATTGTACAAGAGAAGAACAGTGAGTTATTGAAGGTGGAACCGGAATTGATACGTAAACTGGATGTCCAACAACGCAAAGTATTTAGACAGCTTCTCTTTAAACAAGAATTGATAAGTATTACCGAATTATGTATGATTCTTCAGTTTGGAGAAAGAACTATACGTGAAAAAGTTAAACGATGGATTGATGAGGGATTCTTAGTGCCTAAAGACCCAGATGCACAAAGGGTTAGAACAGTTATTCTTTCACCAAGTTATGAAGAGCTTGCAGATGAAGTCAGAGAATCCCCATACAGCTATCAGTATTTATTAGGAAATATGGAATAAATACTAACGATTGAGCCTGCTTCGTGATAACTAAGCGGGATATGATATGTTATATTCCTGGTAAAGGGAAGTTTACCATTGTACTTCAAGAAGAAGATCAACGAACAATAGCGGATGATGTGAAGGCGAGACCTGAATTAGGAAGAATGATACATGAAAGCCGTGAGGAATATAAGAAAGGATTAGGGATGACGACTGACGAGTTAATAAAGTCGTTATCTCCGAATGATTTTGAGTAATGGAAATAGACCGTATTATCTGGTTACCCAGAGTTAGAAATAAGTTAATTGAGTTTAATTTGGTCTGTCGCACAATTATCGGAGATAGAAGTGTGCGAATAATAATTGTGTTCACTCCTAGATTAGCGTGAGTGCTATAATAAGAGCACACTAATCTAGGAGTCGAGCCCAATATGATCGCACAAGCGAAGCAACTACTTAAAACCTACTACGGCTATTCCTCGTTCAAGAAAGGCCAAGAGGAAGTCATTCAGAGTATTCTGAATGGTCGTGATACACTTAGTATAATGCCTACAGGCAGCGGTAAATCCGTCTGTTACCAAATTCCTGCGTTATTACTTGATGGTGTAATCGTCGTCATCTCACCTCTAATTTCCTTAATGAAGGACCAGGTTGACGCATTACAGCAAATGAATATCCCTACAACTTTTATTAACAGCTCACTTACAGCAGCAGAAATTAACCAGAGAATGAGACACCTTGCCGAAGGTGTCTTCAAGCTTGTATATATTGCGCCCGAAAGATTGGAATCTGAACGATTTCAGCACATGATGAATCAATTGACCGTACCTTTCGTTGCAATCGATGAGGCACATTGTGTCTCGCAATGGGGTCATGACTTCAGACCCAGCTATATGAATATTCGCAGATGGATTAAGCAACTACCTGTCAAACCTGTTGTTGCAGCATTTACGGCAACGGCTACGACCAAGGTAATCGATGATATATCAGCTAATCTGTCCCTCGTTAAGCCTCTTCTCGTAAGAACGGGCTATGCCCGCGACAATCTAGCCTTCTCCGTCATCTCGGGAGTGAAGAAGAAAGACTATCTTCTCCAATTCCTTGCCACAAGGAAAGATCAGTCGGGTATTATCTACGCTTCTACTCGCAAGGAAGTAGATGATTGCCACCGCCAGCTCATCAGATTGGGTTACAAGGCGGGCAAATACCATGCAGGACTATCTGAGGAGGAACGCATCCAATATCAGGATCAGTTCCTCTACGATGATATCAAGCTGATGGTTGCGACGAATGCCTTCGGAATGGGCATCGATAAGTCCAATGTGCGATTCGTCATTCATTACAATATGCCGAGGAACATCGAATCCTATTACCAGGAAGCGGGTAGAGCCGGTCGTGACGGGGAGCCGAGTGAATGCTTGCTGCTGTTCTCTCCACAGGACATTATTACCCAGAAATTCCTGATCGAGCAGTCTGACACGGACGATAGCAGGAAGAAGATCGAATATAGCAATCTGCATCACATGATTGAGTATTGCCATACGACGCTGTGTCTGCAGAAGCATATCGTGAACTATTTTGGTGATGAAGATTATGGAGTGTGTGGGCAATGTAGTCAATGTCTCGACACCCGTGAGTTTCACGATGTGACATCAGATGCACTTAAGATTTTCTCCTGTGTGAAGAGAATGGGGCAGCGGTTTGGCGTTACGATCACGGTTAAGGTTCTGAAGGGTTCGAAGGATAGTCGTGTCAAGCAATTTGGGTTCGATAAGCTATCCACGTTCGGATTACTCAATCAATATAAGGAACAGGATCTGATCCTCTTTATGAATACATTAATTGCAGATGGTTATTTAGGTTTATCAGAGGGGAAGTTTCCGGTTGTCAGCCTGAAGTCGAAGGTTCTTCCCGTTTTCGAGGGGAATGAACTGGTGTACCAACGTAAGGCGCCAGAAATTCAGAAGACGATTCAGAATGATGTAGACAGTACATTATTCGAAGCGCTCAGAGCGCTGAGGAAGCGAATTGCTGATAAGGAACGAGTGCCGCCATTCACCATATTCCATGACTCCACCTTAAGGGAAATGTGTGAGCTTCTACCCCAATCCGAATCAGCTATGCTTTCCATTAAAGGCTTGGGGGAAGTAAAGCTTCGCAAATATGGACAATTGTTCTTGGCATGTGTGAATGAACATATGACTGTTTCATAGACTTTCTCCGAAGTTACCCTATTCCAAGTAAATTATGATAATCTAAGATTAAGTTTTGCATTTGGAGGGGTGATATTGATCAGTCCAGCATCAATCAATAACGATCAGCTACTGTATTCTTTATTTGAATTTAATCCCCATGCCATTACAGTTATTAATCGTAAGGGACAATTTATTAAGGTAAATATCGCCGCACGAGAGCTAAGTGGTTATACGGAGGAGGAACTGCATGGGTCTCCCTTCGAGAAAGTCATTATGCAGGAAGAGCACAAAAAAGTGTTGGCTTATTCGCAACGCGCATTTAATGGTGTCCTCCAAACATTCGAAACAGCTTTTGTTCACAAAGAAGGGTATCGTATAGACCTTAGTGCAACGGTTGTTCCTGTTCGTGATTCGGTACGTGTACAATCGCTTGTCGTCATTCTACAGGATATTACGATTAGTAAACGATCACTTGAGCGGATTAAATTCATGGCCCATTATGATGATATGACGGGAATTCCAAATCGTCGATTTTTCAGAGACCATCTGGAAAGTGCCCTACAGATCGCTTTAAATTCCAACAGCAATTTGGCTGTATTCTACTTAGATATTGATCGCTTTAAGCTGTATAACGATTCCTTCGGGCATGATGTCGGGAATATGTTATTGATGCAAGTTGCAGAACGATTAATGCGGTGCGTCTCAGAGGGGGACGTTGCCGCTCGTATGGAGGGCGATGAGTTTGCCATATTCTATACGGATATAGTTGGAATTGAGAACGTTGAGAAATTAGCTAAACAAATTTATCAACAGTTAGAGCAGCCATTCCAATACCAAGGTTATGACCTGCATATTACTGTGAGCATTGGGATATCCATGAATACGAATCGCCAGATTAGTGCAGATGAGATCATGAAGAATGCTGATATCGCACTCTCCAAGGCGAAGGAGATGGGGCGTAATACTTCGCAATTCTATACAATCTCTATGGAACAAAGTACCTTAGACCGTCTTAAGCTTGAAACGGATTTGCGGTTAGCGATACAACGTGACGAATTCGAATTATACTATCAGCCACAGGTGGATATATTCACGGGAGAAATAATTGGCATGGAGAGCTTGATTCGATGGAATCATCCATTGAAGGGCATTGTTGCACCGGATTCATTCATACCTTTATTAGAGGAGTGCGGGTTAATCATCCCCGTTGGTGAGAAAGTGATTGAATGGGCTTGCCGTCAGAATGTAGCGTGGCAGAATGAGGGTTTACCTAAGTTCCCAATTGCTGTTAACTTATCAGTGAAGCAATTCCTTCAGCCTGGTATTGTCGATCGGATTCGTGACATTCTGCTTGAAACTAGTTTAGAACCGGGCTACCTGGAATTGGAAATTACAGAAAGTGTGACCTTAGATGTTGAATATGCTGAGAACATATTGAATGATCTGCAAAGATTAGGTGTCCTCATTAGTATTGACGATTTCGGTACAGGGTATAGCTCTCTACGCTATCTCAAGAGGTTCCCAATCTCACGTTTGAAAATCGATCGTTCATTTGTCAGAGATATTATGGTAGATCAGAATGATGCTCAAATTGTTCAAACGATTATTGCAATGGCGCGACATTTGAATATGAATGTAATTGCAGAAGGAGTGGAGACGGAGGAGCAATTAAATTATCTGAGACGACATCAATGCATGGAAATTCAAGGGTACTACATTAGCCGCCCACTCCCCGTTCAGGCTATAACAAAGTGGATGGGCGAATGGGAACCAACACATATATCAGGAGATTTATCCTGAGGTGAGATCGTCGATCTCATTCAGATCTATTGAATAAACCTTCTTCTCATCAACATGGTAAGCGGTTATATTCTTTGTAGTCCAATCGAAGTTAAGAATCCGACACGGTATGCTTAACTTTACGCCTTTGCCCTTATTAATCGTAATACGAACCAACGATTTATCTTCCTTAAACTGTTCGATTTGTTCGGTAATTGGCTGGTTCTGTTTACTGTTTTTTGGTTCAACAGTCTTATTCTCGGTCTTATTCTCTTTCTCTTTCTTGACCGTAGTTATTTGAGATTTATGATCAGTAATAGCTCCAGATTTGGGTTGTGTGATCTTTTCTTTCGGTTTATCTAAGTTTGCAGAGATGATCTGTCCCAGATTAATACCTTTTATTATCCGATAATCAGTCACTTGTTCTTCGTTTAGCAGATGAGTTAACACCTCCAACGCATGTCCATTGGTCCTGCCTTTAATCAATACATCAATAGAGAATAGATAACCATTATGCTCATCATTGGTTTCTTTTTTGTCGTTCTTCGTATTCTTCTCAGTCAACTAACTCACCACCCATTCCGAATATTTGCTTAAGCTGTTGTGCGAACGGGGGTCTGATAATGCCTTTTTCCGTTATGAATGCTGTTATATATTCGTGCGGAGTGATGTCGAAGGAAGGGTTATATACTTTAATTCCTACGGGTGCTGTACGTTTGCCAAAACCGAAAGTAATCTCATTCTCATCTCGTTCTTCGATAGGTATATCTGAACCAGTTGCTGTTGACAGATCAAGGGTTGACAACGGACATGCCACATAGAACGGTATACCGTGGGCTTTAGCAAGAACAGCGACACTGTAAGTTCCAATCTTGTTGGCTACATCACCATTCGCAGCAACACGATCTGTCCCGACAATAACCGCTTGTATTTTCCCTTGAGCCATAATCATTCCGGCCATGTTGTCACATATTAAAGTTACATCAATTCCTGCTTGCTGGAGCTCGAATGCGGTTAACCTTGCTCCCTGTAAGACGGGTCTTGTTTCATCTACAAATATTCGCAGATCCATACCCTTTTCTTTTGCAAGATACAAGGGCGCGAGTGCTGTTCCGTAACGAGCAGTAGCTAAACCGCCGGCATTACAGTGCGTTAGCACACCCATTCCATCCTGGAATAAGCTTACACCATGTTCTCCAATCATACGACATATGTGCTCGTCCTCAATTTGGATTAGCTGTGCTTCTTCAAGAAGAGCTTGTTTGATCTGGTCTGGAGTAGATGGAGCAGTATGCTCAATTATCGAAGCTGCTTTATTCTTCAATCGTTCCAGCGCCCAGAATAGATTCACAGCAGTAGGTCTAGATGTTGCTAATAATTGTGCGGTAATTGTAACTTGTTCAAGTAAGCTATGAAGTTGTGCATCATTGGATAATGTTAAGTTGGGTTCGAACCCTCGAACACCAAGGTACAAACCATATGCTGCTGCAATACCAATGGCAGGGGCACCTCGGACCTTCAGATGTCGAATTGCTTCCCACACATCATTCGCGGTTTCGAGTTGCAAGTAAACAATGTGCTCAGGTAATAAGCGTTGGTCCAATAAATCGAGATGGTTATCCTCCCATCGCATGGATTGCAATGCGTTTGCTTCCTTTGTTATATGTGATTGTGGCATATGCTTGTCCTCACTTTTTAAGATCTATGTATTAGTATATAGGAATATTGATTACAAGAAAATAATTCACACAAAATATTATCTAGATAATCTGTTTGCTTTATTCGACAAACGGACTTTATAGTTTGTTTCAGGTGAGTTATAATAAAATATGTAATTGAGAATCATTGATTATCAATTAGAATTATTATAAACTAATAAGAACTCCTATTGGGGTATCATTCAATGATTGAACAAAAAAAACCATATTTCTATTTGGAGGTAAAGTAACGATGAGTGAATCACCAAAATTCATAATAGAGGGACTTAAGGCCACTATTGATGGAAAAGAAATTCTTAAAGGTATTAATTTGGAATTAAAGGGTGGCGAGATTCATGCGGTCATGGGACCGAATGGAACAGGAAAGAGTACACTTGCTTCATCTTTAATGGGTCATCCGAAGTACGAAGTAACAGAAGGTACAGCTACAATCGATGGACAAGATTTGTTAGATATGGGTGTCGATGAACGAGCTCAAGCAGGGTTGTTCCTTGCTATGCAATATCCTAGTGAAATTACAGGCGTTACGAATGCTGACTTCATGCGCAGTGCAATTAATGCTCGTCGTGAAGAAGGTAATGAAATTTCGCTGATTAAATTTATACGTCAGATGGAGAAGAAGATGGGCGAGCTAGAGATGGACCCTCAATTCTTACATCGTTATCTGAATGAAGGTTTTTCAGGTGGCGAGAAGAAACGGAATGAAATTCTTCAGATGATGATGTTAGAGCCTAGAGTTGTTATTCTGGACGAAATTGATTCAGGGCTGGACATTGATGCACTTAAGATTGTTGCAGCAGGTGTTAATGCGATGCGAAGTGAAGATCGTACATTCTTAATCATTACACATTATCAACGTTTATTGGATTATGTTAAACCTGATTTTGTTCATGTCATGATGCAAGGACGTATAGTGAAATCGGGCGGTCCAGAATTGGCGCTGCGCTTAGAAGCAGACGGATATGATTGGATTAAGGAAGAGTTAGGTATTGTTGACGAAACCGTTGTTCATGAAGAAGCATTCAAGATGCCAATGAACACAAAAGCACCCCAATATTAAGATGAAGCTGGCCGCTTTTCAAGGAGGAAAACTATAATGTCGATACAAACCGCTTCACCTATAGATGAAGCTTCCGTTGTTAATCTTTCCAAAAGCTTGAATGAACCGACATGGTTAACAGAATTACGCAAGCAAGGACTTCAAGCTGCAAGTACGCTTGAGTTACCAAGGTTGGAGAAAACGCGAATTGATCGTTGGAAGCTCGATGCTTATGGCAGTTACCAAGCTGCTGAACTTGTTGCTTCGGTGTCGGTTCTGCCGGAGAAAGCTCGCTCATTCTTGGAAGAAGACAAAGAATATGACAATCTAATCGTACAAAGAAATTCAACAGCCATTTACAAAACCATCTCAGAGGATTTGAGCAAACAAGGTGTCATTTATACGGACCTTGCAAGTGCGCTTAAAGATCATTCTGGATTAATACAGCAATACTTTATGAAAGCCGTGCACATGGATGAGAATAAGCTTACTGCACTTCATGCAGCATTGTGGAATGGCGGTGTATTCCTATATGTCCCTGCTGGCGTAAGGATTAAAGCCCCACTACAATCGATATTCTTAACAGACGATATAAATTCAACCTTTGCTCCACATATCCTGATTATTGCTGAAGCCAATAGCTCAGTTACTTATGTAGACAATTACACGAGCAATGATCTTACTGGTAATCTTGTTCATAACGGGGTCGTGGAAGTGTTCGCCAAGCAAGGCTCCCATGTTCAATTCGCATCCGTTCACAGTATGGATCGGAATGTAATTGATTTATGCTATCGCCGCGCTATTGTAGATAATGATGCTCGGATTGATTGGATTATCGGAGAGATGAACGATGGAGAGGTCTTGTCAGATACGACTTCAATCTTGAAGGGTAAGGGCTCGTCATCCGATGCCAAAGTCATCTGTGTTGGAACAGGTGATCAGAAGATGAACATTACGACTCGAGCCGTTCACCATGGTATGCATACCTCGAGTGATATGATCACTCGTGCTGTACTTCGTGACTCTGCTACTGCGATAATAAACGGAATCACGAAAATCGAGAAGGGTGCTACCTATTCAGATGGTCAGCAAACTGAACGAGTGCTTATGCTTAGCCCGACAGCCCGTGGTGATGCGAATCCTCTTCTGCTTATTGATGAAGACGAGGTAAAAGCTGGTCATGCAGCTAGTGTTGGTCAAGTGAATGCAGAACAGATTCACTACCTGATGTCTAGGGGTATATCTTTAGAGAAGGCAATGAAGCTCATTATTTATGGTTTTCTTGCTCCTGTCGTTGCTGAGATTCCTATTGCAGCAGTGGAGCAACAATTAAGGACGGTAGCCGAAAGGAAGCTGGGGCAATGATAGGTTCACATATCCGGAGTTTGTTCCCCATTCTAGACCAGCAAATGAATGGTCATCCACTTGTTTATCTAGATAGCGCGGCAACGTCGCAGAAACCGATACAGGTCATTGAGGCCATTAAGCATTATTACGAGTATGACAACTCTAATGTTCATCGCGGTGTTCATTCACTTGGTACGAGAGCAACTGATGCATATGAGGGTGCAAGAGAAAAGCTAAGTCGATTCATTAACTCGGAATCACCTAAGCAAATTATCTTCACTCGTGGAACGACAACATCGATTAATCTTGTCGCATCTAGTTATGGTAGGTCTGTGTGCGGGCCTGGTGATGAGATTGTAATTACACCCATGGAGCATCACAGTAATCTAATCCCATGGCAGCAAGTCGCTTTAGCGACTGGTGCTACATTGAAGTATATACCCCTTCGGCCAGACGGCACGATCCTGCTGAGTGATGTAGAAGCGACGATATCATCTAACACTAAGATTGTCTCTGTAACCCATGTGTCTAATGTCCTGGGCGTTATTAATCCTATCAAAGAAATCGCAGCAATTGCGCACAAGTATGGTGCTAAGATTGTTGTTGACGGTGCCCAGAGCACACCGCATATGAAGGTAGATGTGCAGGACTTGGATTGTGACTTCTATGCGCTGTCAGGACATAAGATGTGTGGACCCACTGGTATTGGAGCATTATATGGGAAGAAGAGCTTGCTCGATCAGATGGAGCCGATCGAATTTGGTGGTGAGATGATCGATTATGTTCATCTCCAGAGCTCGACTTGGAAGGAAGCTCCTGCCAAATTTGAAGGTGGTACGCCAATCATAGCGGGTGCAATTGGTTTAGGTGCAGCCATTGAATTCCTTGAAGATATCGGCTTGGACGAGATTGAGAAGCATGATCGCGAGCTCGCCACTTATGCATTCAATCGACTAAGTGAGATTGAAGAGCTGAAGATATATGGACCTATAGTGAATCGTACAAGTTTGGTTACCTTTAATCTAGGAGACATCCATCCACATGATGTATCCACCGTACTTGATGCAGAAGGTGTCGCTATACGAGCAGGACATCATTGCTGTCAGCCGCTTATGCGGTGGTTACAAGTATCTGCTACTGCAAGAGCCAGCTTCTATCTGTACAATACAGAGGAAGACATTGATCGACTTGTAGGTTCTTTACTAAAGACAAAGGAGTACTTTGGCCATGCAATTAGATGATTTGTACAGACGGGTCATTATGGACCATTACAAATCTCCACATAATAGCGGTACCTTCGATGATGGTGCAGTTACCGTGGAGATGAATAATCCTACATGTGGTGATACCATCTCTTTACAGCTACTGGTGAAGGAAGGAATCATCGAACGAGCTAAGTTCAAAGGTGAGGGCTGCTCGATTAGTATTGCTTCAGCTTCCATGATGACAGATGCCGTTAAAGGCAAGAAGTTTGAAGAAGCATTACAAATCGCTCAGGATTTCTCCGCGATGATGACAGGGTCAGATCCAGAATTCGAATATGAAGACATCCAAGCGTTGTCTGGTGTAACCAAGTTCCCTGCACGGATTAAGTGTGCAACCTTATCCTGGAATGCGATGAAAAAGGGAATTGAATTGTCAGAAAACAAGCAATAAACGATTTCAGTCGTCAAAACTTTGCATTATATTCAACAAATTCTAAGGAGGTTATGATCATGGCTAAGAAAATGCCGGAAATGGAAGATTACAAATATGGTTTCCGTGATGAGCACAAGTCGATATTCCAATCAGGTAAAGGCATTAATCGTGAGATTGTTACTGAAATCTCACGGATGAAGGATGAACCACAATGGATGCTTGATTTTCGCTTGAAGTCACTGGAGCAATTTTTCAAGATGCCAATGCCTCGTTGGGGTGGTAACATGGATGATTTGGATTTCAATGAAATTCAATACTATGTTAAACCTTCAGAGAAGCAAGGGAAAACGTGGGAAGAAGTTCCTTCAGAAATTAAAGATACGTTCGATAAACTCGGAATTCCTCAAGCTGAACAGAAATTTTTAGCTGGAGTTTCGGCTCAATATGAATCAGAAGTCGTTTACCACAGTATGCAGAAGGAGCTTTCCGACCAAGGTGTAATTTTTACGGATACGGATACGGCTTTAAAGGAATATCCCGAAATCTTCCGTGAATATTTTGGAACGATCATTCCTCCAACTGATAATAAATTCGCAGCGTTGAACAGTGCAGTATGGTCCGGCGGTAGCTTTATCTATGTACCGAAAGGCGTCAAATGTGAAGTGCCGCTTCAAGCTTATTTCCGGATTAATTCCGAGAATATGGGGCAATTTGAACGTACACTCATCATTGCCGATGAAGGAAGCTTCGTACACTACGTAGAAGGCTGTACAGCGCCGATCTATAGCACCAACTCGTTACACAGCGCTGTCGTTGAGATCATCTGCCGGAAGGACTCACGCGCTCGTTATACGACGATTCAGAACTGGGCACCGAACATCTATAACTTAGTTACGAAGCGTGCAGTTGCTGAAGAGAATGCGACCATGGAGTGGGTTGATGGTAATATCGGCTCCAAGCTGACGATGAAGTACCCAGCTGTTGTTCTTAAGGGCAGAGGTGCGAAGGGTATGGTATTATCCATCGCAGTTGCTGGAAGAGGTCAACATCAGGATGCTGGCGCCAAGATGACTCATCTTGCACCAGACACAACATCGACCATTATCTCCAAATCGATTAGTAAGCATGGTGGTAAGGTTACCTATCGTGGCTTAACATCATTCGGACGTAATTCTCAAGGCTCTAAAGCTAATGTGCAATGTGATACATTGATTATGGATAAGGAGTCTACTTCAGACACGATTCCTTACAATGAAATCTTGAACGATAATATTACCTTAGAACATGAAGCGACCGTATCCAAGGTTTCTGAGGATCAATTGTTCTACCTAATGAGCCGTGGATTATCACAAGCAGAAGCAACACAAATGATTGTTATGGGCTTCATCGAGCCATTCACCAAAGAACTGCCAATGGAGTATGCAGTAGAGATGAATCGCTTGATCAAGTTCGAGATGGAAGGCAGTATCGGTTAATTCTAAATTGAGTCAATTTAATAAGGATGTCCCTCGGTATTAATACCTGGGGACATCCTTTTTTTGTCTACTAGATTGATTGGATGAGGTAGTATAAGCAATCTGTACTGTGACAGGAATAGAATTATCCACCGAGTTCAATTGAAGGATGATTGTGGCACAAGAATAAGGGTGTAAATGATCTTATCATTGATAATGGATCATTGTGGCACAAGAATAAGGGTGTAAATGAGCTTATGCATGTTAATGGATCATTGTGGCACAAGAATAAGGTCATAAATGAGCTTAATCTTGATAATGGATCATTGTGGCACAAGAATAAGGTCATAAATGAGCTTATTCTTGATAATGGATCATCAGTGGAACAAGAATAAGGGCGTAAATGAGCTTATTCTTGATAATGGATCATTGTGGAACTACAAGAACGGATCCGCAATTTTAACAGCAACTGCACTTAGTACAT
This sequence comes from Paenibacillaceae bacterium, assembly GCA_040880185.1. Classification (GTDB taxonomy): domain Bacteria; phylum Bacillota; class Bacilli; order Paenibacillales; family UBA4045; genus UBA4045. Next base: position 21,330 of record JBBDIY010000074.1, on the reverse strand, counting down.
AGGCCACAATGATGAATACGGAAAGCCATCCTAATACCAGACCCGCTTTCCCATATGAAGATTGCTCATATGTCTTAGCTCCGAACACGATAGAGATAATACTCAGGATGAAGCCAATAACGGCTGTTACCACTAACAAATTTAAGCTGACCGCAACAATGCCACATACAAAGGCGCTCATCGCTATACGACTATGAGGGTTTGAGGATGTATGTATAAGTTCACTTTCTACTGCAGATAGATTGGGTATAGCTTGCTTATTCATTCCAGCTTGTTCCATGGTCAGATTAGTCCTTTCTACACATGCATATTAGCTTCATTCTACTTCAGTTTCCCCACATTGTATCATATCGATGTATAATTTGGCATGGTCCGCCTCAACATAATAGCTGTAAACTATACAGATTTGTGAAAAGGAGAATCAGCGATGAAGCGGTTATCCCACACGGTGTTCATTGTCATGTTAGCCTTGGTCGTCTTACTGACAGGTTGTAATATGGGTACAGAAAAGGAAGGTCAGGGGAACACTAATCAAGATCAGTCCGATGCATACCAAGTCAGGAATATGGATGTAGGTGATGTAGATCAGGGTGGTAACATAATCCAAACGAATGAGCAAGAAGCGGTTATTCCCATCTTAAACCATGAGGGACGCGAATACATTCCATTGCGTCAATTAACCGAAGTATTGGGATTCCAGTATGATTGGAATCCGGACACTCAGCGGATACGTGTTGGCGATAATGATGTCGCCTATGAGATCCCCACAAACTCTACAGACGCCCTCAAAGAGGGTGAATTGATTCATATGTCGAACCCTCCAATCTCGATTCAAGGGATTACCTACATCCCCAAAGATGCAGTCGAATCGATATTCGGGGAAGCTATGCAACACACATGGACAACTAGTGAATTAAAGATCCAACCGAGTGAAGAGATGTCCCAAGAGGAAGCCGAACAATTACCTGACTTTCAAGATGATCCGAATGACCCGAACAAGGAAAACATGGATACCTCCTTCTTATCAACGGAAGTATCGACCGGGTTTGGTGATCTCGCTCTAACCAATGTAAATTCCTCTAATCTGATTAAGACCGCAAAAAAATACATTGGGGTCAAATATGTGTTTGGCACTGGACCCTATCCAAAGACACATCGATTTGATTGCTCTACCTTTACGGAATACGTTTATGGTCAACATCATGTCAAGCTACCAAGACTCTCGAGATCTCAGGCGAAGAAAGGTATCGCTGTAAGCAGAACAAATCTACGCAAAGGAGATCTTATGTTCTTCTACTTGCCTGGTCGATATAAATCCAAGAATATTGTTGGTCATGTCGGTATTTATATGGGGAATGGAAAGATGATTCATGCAAGCACCAAGCCGAAAAACGGGGTACAGATCACGAGCATCAACAAAGCGTTTTGGAAAAAAACGTACTTGAAATCTAGAAGAGTAGCCAGTTAATCCAGCATAACATCGCTTTAGACAAATAACTCCCAAGAGTTCAGTCTCTCGGGAGTTACTAATGAGTATTATATGAAAATCGTATCGATCTCATATTGATGATTTTTGGACATGTCCATAAATTGATCGTTCATCTTCACCAATGGATGGAATACATCGGTAGGATTTGTCATAATAATCTGGCCGACCTCTCCGGACTTCATTACTAAATTCTTGCCAATAAAGTTCGGTATCATCTTACGAATAAAGGATTGGACAATTTGTGGATCAAGCTATGCCTTCTGCTCGAACCTGGTCAAATAAACTCTTAATGCCAAGCGTCGCAGCTTCAAATTTGGGTAGAATGTTAGAGATAATCTTATTCGTAATGAGGGTCAATGACCACAGTCGTCTCGAAGTTATTACGCATAGTAATATCTACATAATCGATATTATGTCGGAATAGTCTGCTGATATCATCACCAGTGAGTATGGTAGCTGATGTTAGCACATGCAATCCATAGTTATTGAATACGTTAGAGGTTAGTTGATACATTTGAAGCGATGTATCGGAAAAATCAAGGTCCGGTTTGACTACCCTTCCACTCTGAACCGTCTTCCCATACTTCTTTTTTCCATATAGGTACGATTTCTTTCAATCGCTCTATCGCATATTTGCTCGCTGCATAACACATTTCCCGGTGCGGGGCGGACACAGCAATAACGACACTGATCTCCCCAATCTCTACCGTCCCGATTCGATGAGTAATGGCTATACGTGTACCTGGCCATTGTTGTTGAATTTCATCATCTATCTGTTGGAGTGTCTTCATTGCCATAGGAATATAACATTCGTATTCGAGTTTGACCGTTCTTAAGCCTGCAGTTAGCTCTCTTGTCGTTCCTACAAAGGAGATTGAAGCACCGTGATTAGGATGCATGACTTTCTGAAGAACAGTATCGGGAAGTATTGGCTCTATGGTAATGACGAATGGAGAGAAGGACTCTCCATCTGAGTGGTCACTCAGTGCAGAGTCCTGTCCTCCCGAAACGGGTGGAATTAAAGCCAATTCATCTGACTCCCCTAGCAACTGTTCAGGGTCTGCATACGATTGATTCTTAGCCATAAAGCATGGACGGATGTAAGAGGCCTGATCTGGATAAAGAGCAATCAGATGCTCCTTAAACGCATGTACAGTAATCGCCTCAGCTAATATTTCTACATCCAATTCGTGAGTACCGAAGCGCTCAGCCAAACCAGCGAATAGCATAACTCTAAAGACCATTATAATGACTCCTATCTTCTAATATCTGTTAGTGGTGATACAAGGTTATAGGGCAATTAAGTCTGCACTATAATTGAATATACTGTATAATCAAGGATAGTTAAATGAAAAGTATTGGATTGTTATTAAAATAATGCAGTCGAGGTAGGTGAGCTTATGGCTAACTTAGTAGATCCATTTGGTAGAGTGCATGACTACTTAAGAATTTCTGTGACAGACCAATGTAATTTACGCTGTTTATATTGCATGCCCGAGGAAGGCGTGGAGTTTATGGATACTGAAAAGCTATTGCGGTTTGATGAGATCGTGGAAGTCGTTCGTGCTGGTGCTGAGATGGGTATACGCAAGCTCAGAATTACGGGTGGAGAACCGCTTGTTCGACGTAATCTAGAACAGTTAATCGGGGACCTGGCTCGTATACCGGGTATAGATGATATTGCGATGACAACGAATGGGATATTCCTCGCGAAGAAAGCTGAAGCACTCAAAGCAGCAGGATTGAATCGTGTGAATATAAGTTTGGATACATTAGATCCTTCAAGATTTAAGATGATTGCTCGACGTGGTGATCTTAATAAGGTAATGGAAGGAATAGAAGCAGCGGCGAAGGTTGGCTTTGAGCCTATTAAACTAAACATGGTTTTATTAAAGGGTATTAACGATGATGAGATAGCCGCCTTCTTGCGCATGTCACTTGAACAACCGCTCCATGTGCGGTTTATTGAGTACATGCCGATTGGTCATGCCGACGATAATTGGAAGAAGCACTACCAGCCATTAGATCGAGTCTTAGAAATTGCTAATGAACAAGGGTTTTATGTTGAACCTATAGGTGATGTTGTTGGTAATGGACCTTCGGAGAATTTTCAAATTCGTGATGGTGTTGGCACCTTCGGATTAATTCACCCAGTAAGCAATCACTTCTGTGAACAATGTAATCGACTTCGACTGACATCTGATGGTCATCTGAAACCTTGTTTATATTGGGTGGATGAATTGAATGTTAGACCACTTATTGGGGATAAAGCAGCTATGCAGAGATTATTCGAGAAAGCAATGGTGATCAAGCCTCAGAATCATGAGATGGCCGCAAAGCTTGAGAATGAATCGCAAACTCATATTCCAACTGAACGAAGAATGTCGCAGATTGGAGGTTGATCGTCGTTGCGAATTCATATTACTGATCCCCATATCGGTCAACTTCAAGTAACTCCGTCTGAATGGGCGGATGAAGGTACAATTAAATTCGATATGAATGAAAGGGTTGTGGGTGTTCCAGGAGAAGCTTTTGATTTCATGGAATGGTATGAGGGTTGGAGAAGTATGAATAGTATATCTGTTCACATTCGGCCTACACATCTAAGAGTGACAGCTGTTGACGAATTTACCGCACTTATTCCGTGGGGACAATTAAAGCAGGCTGCGATTCAATACGCGATTCACGGTGAGCCATTAACCAAAGGATATCCGATTCGACTATATGTTCCGAATGGAACCAGTGATTGCCTAAACGTGAAGGGCGTGGTCCATGTGGAACTGCTATATGAATCAGATCTGGGTGATGAAGCAGCGTTTGGATTCAAAAATCAAATTAAATTAGAAGATATGTTTACTTGTAAAGGGGAATGACGGTTGTTGGATCAATCGAAGCATTTAATAATACTTCATACCAACGATATCCACAGTTGCTTCGACAATATGCCGAAGATTGCTACAGCCATAGACGAGTATCGATTTCAATTCGAGGCTGAGAATCTCCTTCTTATCGATTGCGGGGATCATTTGGATCGAATGAGTATGGAGACCGAGGGCTCAGCGGGATTGGCCAATATCGAGGTTATGAATGCTACGGGCTATGAGGTGTTCGTGCCAGGTAACAATGAAGGGCTTACTTATCCCAAGCACTTGTTCGAACTTGCATTCCGTGACCATGCTCAGTTTGATGTATTAGCTTGTAATATGTTCGAGCTTGAAAGCGGTCAAGTACCTGATTGGATGTTTCCTTGGCGAATTATGGATAAAGGTGGGTTAAAGGTTGGGATCATTGGTCTTACGGCAAGCTATAATGATTTCTATAATCCACTTGGCTGGGATATTCAGGATCCATTCGAATTAGCTAAGATTACTGTGGAATTGCTACGTCCACAGGTACATGTCCTTGTCATCGTCTCCCACTTAGGGCTTGGTTTTGACCAGAGGATGGCAGCGGAAATTCCGGGAATTGATTGTATTCTCGGCGGGCACACCCATCACCTCTTAGAGCAGGCTATCATGGTTGGTCATACCTTGATTGGTGCTGCAGGGAAGTTGGGCAACCATCTAGGAGTCGTAGAATTAGAATATGATATCATACATCATCGAAGATCAAAGTTAATAGGGTTCACGAAGGATGTAACGGGGCTCGCGGATTCGCTAAGAATCTCCTCCATTATCGACAATTATCATGAATCAAGTCTAGCTGTGTTGAATAAGCAAGCTGCACATTTATATGAGCCGCTGAGAAATGACTGGCATGTAGAATCAGAACTGGGTAGTTTACTCGCCGATGGCATTCGAAGTTGGACGGATTCGGAGATAGGGTTAGTGAATGCGGGTCAACTCCTTGAGAGTTTATCTGAAGGTGATATTACGGATTATCAGCTATTAATGGTTTGTCCATCACCTATAAATCCATGCAGTCTTTATTTAACGGGGGTACAGATCGTTCAAGCATTAGAGGAAGCATTATTACAGGATTTTATTGATAAACCTATTCGCGGCTTTGGTTTTCGAGGTAAGGTACTAGGAACACTCTGTCTGAGCGGTATTCATGTTGAATATAATCAATCGTCACCTCCTTATGAGAAGATTGTCCAAGTGACGATTAACAATGAGAATATGGAAAGTGACCGACACTACAAAGTAGGGACGATAGATATGTTCACATTCGGAGCCGGATACGCTTCATTAGGTAAAGGTTTGGAACGACGCTATTATTTGCCCGAATTTATACGTGATATTCTAAAGCATCAACTCAATGATCGTGATGCCATCGCCTTAAGCCGTTATTCCAGATGGAATGCGGTAAGAGACTGATGAACAATTTTTTTAGCGATGATTGTCGATATTAATTATGATTCTGACATAGAATCAGGTACAATAAGAAGCAACGAGATCCGTTAATAGTCAGGTGGATAGCATCATGATAGAGATCGACAAACACTCGGTCCAAGCCATCAGACGACCTATTGATGTGTCGTATGATCCTTGGGAACCATTGGTATCACTCAGACAACACGGACGTCACGTTCTGACAAGTGTTGAATTTACAGTGTCTAATCTTTGTAATATGCGATGTGAGCATTGTGCAGTAGGCGATACATTAACAATGTCAGAGCCACCGAAAATTCTACTGGATACGATACTGAGGAAGCTTGATCAGGTTGAGCATCTTCAGACAATCAGTATTACCGGGGGTGAACCAACGTATTCTGTCGCTACGGTTCAAGAATATATCATTCCTTTGCTCCAATATGCACAATCACGTGGCATTCGTACACAACTGAACTCGAATCTAACATTGAATAGATTGCGCTACGAGGAAATTGCTCCGTATTTGGACGTTATGCATATATCCTTCAATTATCTGAATGCGAGTGATTTCAATGATATTGGCTTTGCTCGTGCGAATAGATCGGTAAGCGTTGAGACCAGTTCACGGATCTACGAACAGATGATAGACAATGCCCAATATCTAAGCAGCCATGGTTTATATATCTCAGCAGAGTCGATGATTAATTATCGAACCCATGATAAGCTTCCACAAATACACGAGCTTATCGTACAGATGGGATGCAAACGGCATGAAGTACATCCGATGTATCCTAGTTCATTCGCATCGCAGCTTCCTGTCCTATCTCTAGAACGGATCCGTGAGTCGATTCACAGTCTGTTGGATCATCGTGACCCTGATATCTGGATGCTATTCGGAACGCTACCTATGTATCGGTGTAACGATAATCTGGAGGATCAACGATTGTTGAAACGGCTGGCTACAGCACCTAACGTAACGGTTCGCAACGACCCTGATGGACGTAGTCGTCTGAATGTAAATATGTTTACAGGAGATATGTTCGTAACCGACTTTGCCGCTGTGCCACCTCTGGGGAACATACTTAACGATCGTTTAGACGATGTGTTCGAACGTTGGATGGATCATCCATTGTACAAACGAGTATCCTGTTATTGCCCTGAAGCTGCTTGCTGTGGACCTAACCTACTGGTAGCAGACACGTACTATAAAGATGTTGATTTTACACTTCGCAAAGCTATCAATGAATCGAAGGTATAGAGGTGCAGAGGAATGTCATTAAAATTGGTTGTGTTCGTGGTCGTTGGTTTATTGGCCTTATATGGATTATTTACAGTTGGATTCCCCTTCCTATTAGCGCTCATTATTGCGATTTTTCTTGAGCCTCTTGTTCAACTTTTCATGAAGATTCCACGCTTGAGCCGAATCGCAGCTGCCACCATGGTCTGCTCTTTATTCACAATCGTTATGCTAGGGCTCATGTATTTAATTGGACTCAAGGTGATCTCGGAATTTCTAGCCTTTCTCAAGAAATTACCGAATTATCTGACCGATGCCAATATGTTGATCCAGGAAACTGTCGTTGACTTGCAGAAGCAATATGATGAGCTGCCTGATGATGTAGTAAGCCAAATTCAAGACGGAACAAGTTCTGGGATTGGTGCTTTAATTGACTCACTTAATAGTCTATTAGGTACGATTTCAGGGTCTTTTTTCGCACTTGCAAAGGCGATTCCTAATCTTTTTATTTTCTTCATCGTATTCATCGTTGCACTGTACCTAACTAGTTATAGCCTAACAACCTTGAAGGGTGCTTTCCTATCGCTGTTCGAAGAGAAGTCTCGTGACAAAGTATCTGAGGTGCTGCTCAATCTCCGTAATGCGATATTCGGATTTATTCGTGCGCAAGTGATTATCAGCTTTCTCACATACATCGTAGCCTTGATTGGGCTGCTGATTCTAGATGTGAACTTCGCTCTAGCTGTTGCACTATTGATCATCATTGTAGACATTCTCCCTATATTAGGAACAGGCTCTGTATTGGTTCCTTGGGCGATTTACACGATTGTCATTGGTAATGATACTTTCCAAGGGATTGGTCTGATTGTGTTATTCTTAGTTATTACGGTATTCCGTCGCATGATTGAACCGAAGATATTAGGGGATTCCATTGGGATAGGGGCACTTTCTACGTTGATCAGTCTTTATGTCGGCTTCAAGCTAGTGGGAGTTGTCGGTTTGTTCCTAGGACCGATCGTCATTATTATTTATGTAGCTTTGAAAAAGGTTGGTTTGTTGAGGGTAAAGATCAAGCTAGAGTAACATATAAGGTTGATACTATGTAACAATAAAATCGGTAGTTATCTGTTCCCCATTACAGGTGACCTTAATTGACCAAGCACCCGCTTTCGTGTTGGGACTGACCTTCCAGCTCCAGCTCACGATGCCCTCAGCATCAGCTTGTTTGCTTTCTAGGCCGGCAGCGGAGCTTGCTCCACCCTTATATTTTACAATGATACTAGCAGTTGCACCTGGAGTCACCTTGGCCTTTAATGTGGCTTCTTGGTTAGCTTCAATAGGTGATGTCACACTAATGATCTCCATATTCGTTTGTATTAATTTTTCTTCATCTTGAAAGCCATCATCCAGTGCATAATTTTCTATACTCCAGATTCCCTTAGCGGATTTCTGGCTTTTTTGTTGTATAGCCCTAAATTGATTGATGTACTTGATATTCGGAGGAATCACATAGGCAACGCGGGCAAGTCCTTCCTCAAGAAGCATCTCATTGAACATCTGATCGCCAATCCACAAATAGACGAGTAATCGCCCATATTTGTCCCGCTGAGACACGTCGATTTCTAATTGTATTTCTTGGTTCGTTAATATTCGCTTGGCATAGGCTGAGGCTTCTGGTCCGAATGGTTGTACCTCTTTGCTCGGGTGCACGGTTTCCGGTGTGTCAACCAATAACAGCCGGATGGTTTCTTCGGTTGCATGTCCATCCTCAAGCGTAACCTTCATCGTGTCGCCATCTACAACATGTGTAACTTTGGCTGTGATGAGATTGTTGTCATTGCGCGTATTCGATTGCTCAGGTGAGCCTGTTAGTCTAATTACAACAATAATGATGATCAAGATAAGAAGAAGGGTGAGCCAGCTTGTTGCTCTAAATTTACGATGTACCATGGTGAGCTCCTCGGGAAATAACTTTGTATGAAACATAGCATACCGAGGGATTGTTCGACAATAACGAAGTTATGCTCAATTTATTTTCTCAATAAGGAGTGAACATTTCTAGGCGATTGTCATATGGTAGAACAGAGGTAATAAAGGCCCGAGTGCATAGAGGAGAGTGCAAACATGATTGACCAAGTTAGGTTCTGGTTTCCGTATGTAAGTCCGTTTGATCCATGCCCACCAATGAGAGTCAAGAGTTATGTCGTTCCTCCAAACTTATTCATCCCATTCCAACCCGCGAATTTACCGCAGAATTCACCTCAGGAAGCACTGAGAACAGGGACGCTATGGCCGCTATTCTTCAGTCCATATCCAATACCGGTTAGTCCTTAGAGAGAGGAGATGTACATTCATGGAAAAAGATGGTAAAGATGCATTCTATCAGCAGCTCCAGTGTCTGCAGGAGGTTGACTTTGTCCTCATTGAGTTAAATTTATATCTGGATACTCACCCTAATGATATGCAGGCTCTACAGCAATATAACCAATTGGTTCAGCAACGTTGGCAATTAGCACAGGAATACGAGAACAATTATGGACCGTTGATGCACTTTGGCCATAGTTATTCGCGACACCCTTGGCAATGGATCGATACGCCGTGGCCTTGGCAAGTTTAACGAATTGAGTACATGTAGAAAGAAGGTCGAAACCAATGTGGATTTACGAGAAAAAATTGCAGTATCCCGTGCGCGTCAATAAGTGTGACACCCAGATGGCGAAGTACTTGATGGAGCAATATGGGGGTGCAGATGGAGAGCTGGCCGCAGCTTTACGATATCTCAACCAGCGATATACGATCCCTGATAAGGTGATCGGACTGCTTACAGACATCGGGACAGAAGAATTTGCTCACCTTGAGATGATCGCGACCATGGTATACAAGCTGACGAAGGATGCCACGCCAGAGCAGATGCGTGCTGCTGGACTAGGCGATCATTATGTTCAGCATGACAAAGCTTTATTCTATCAGAATGCAGCAGGTGTTCCATGGACAGCAGCCTACATACAGGCCAAAGGTGATCCGATTGCTGATCTATATGAGGATATTGCCGCCGAGGAGAAGGCGCGTGCAACGTATCAATGGTTGATCGACATTACGGACGATGTGGATTTGCAGGATAGCCTTAAGTTCCTACGTGAGCGTGAGATTATTCACTCCATGCGCTTCCGTGAGGCGGTGGAGATTCTGAAGGAAGATCGTGAGATGAAGAAGGTGTTCTAATTGGGATGTTCAAAGCGTTCCAAGCTAAATAAAAAGGCCAACCCATAAACTTGGGTTGACCTAATCATATGAGGGAGGCTATCTAACAGGACAATAAGCCTGAGAGATAACCTCTGTTATTTAACGAATAAGAAAGTATAAGTTTTTACTATACTTTCTTTAAGTCGTCAACGGTAAGCGCTCTCGTCCATAAGAGGACGGTGAAGCCGTTTATCCTTGGATCAGGATTACTGTCTAATAATAACGATGTCCTGCGGCGGAGTACGTGTACTCCGGATTTGATTGATTTGGGCATCTGTCAGAACGCGACCTACTAGGATAAACGACGATGTGACATTATTAAAATTCGTTGTTGATAGATTCGCTACACTCCGGTTGCCCCGGAATACACGGAAGTTGCCTCTAAAGTTCGTTCGTGAGAATAAAATCAATGTGACTTCTCTGGCGTTCACAACATTTCTTAAACGGAAGCTGGAAAGAGCATTATCAAAGCGAAACGCCCCTAGATCCCGAGCGGCTACACCCCCACGTCTAATGAGAATACGCCGACCTCTAAAGTTATTGAGTGACCATAAAACAAGTCTAACATCTCTGTTTGCCAAATTATATCATCCTCCATTCACAAGATATGATTAATATATGAAGGATTTCATAGATTGGTATAGACGGTACCCCCTTAAACGAATAAATAGACTTCGAATTCTATTGCATAAGCAATAGAATAATGGAGAGTGGTAGCAATGAGTATGAGCAATTGCTTGGATTGTGGAAAACTGATGATTACCAGAAATTCAGAAGAGCTCTGTCCAGATTGCGAATTTATTCAGAAGGAAAGAGCATATACCATTAAAGCATATATATATAACAATCCCCGTGCGACAAGGATGGATATTTATTTGGAGACGGGAATTCCATTGCGTGTCATTGATCGGTTAAGTACTACGTAGTCACCCATAACCGATTGGTCTAATCTGCTGTAATGACTACCTTCGTACGAAGCGGGATATGATGGAATAGGAATTCAACATCCTTATTATTCATGCGAATACATCCAGAGCTGACAGATTGACCTAACAAGCTGGGTTTATGTGTGCCATGGATGCCATACTTATACCCATTGCCTACACTGAGTCCCATCCAGCGTGTCCCGAGGGGATTACTACGACTTCCCCCAGGTATCTTCTTAGGCACATAGAATGGGTTAATGACCTTCGTTACAATCCGGAATGTTCCTTCTGGTGTAGATTTCCCCACACGTCCAGTTGCAACGCGGAACACATATACCGGTGTATCATTAAGCATCACATGTAACTGGTTTCGATTTTTATGAATCCACAAATAAACTTCATCCTCTTCCGCAGCTGCGTGTGGAGTGAATAAAGAACAGTGCAGATAAACAGTTGATAACAACAGAATCATAAGCAAAAGCTTTTTCCTATGTATATGTATCATAATTTTCACCCGTTGTTAGAGTTACCCGTTTGTAAATTTCTAATACGCTCCGACCAATAAAAGGAATTATGCCCTCGAATGTCGAATTCGACATTAGTACTTAAGAGGGGTTGATCGTTATGATTACAAATATTCGACGTATCGGGTTAATGTTCGTTTTTGCCCTAGGTATCATGCTAGTTATTCCAACCCTATCGCAAGCAGCCGTCACCAAGGAAAAACCGATCCTTGTATACTTTAATGATGAGGCGATCCAATTTAACATTGATCCAATCTCATCGCAGGGAACAACTTTAGTAGAGTTTCGTCCAATATTCGAAAAGCTGGGACTTCAGATAACTTGGAATCAAGCTACCAAGACGATCGGTGGGTACAAAGAAGGCTTGTCTGTTGAATTACAAGTAGGTAGTCTTATTGCCAAAGTGAATGGAGTAGAACATCAATTACAGATCGCACCTACGGTAGTAAATGAGAGAACGGTCATACCTCTTCGATTTGTTGGTGAAGCTGCAGGTAGCTATGTACAATGGGATCAAATAGGCAGAATCATTCATTTATATCGGATCAGCCCTATTCAATTATCAACGACGACCAACTACTCTACCATTCAAGGACGAACACCTATAGATATTCAGTGGTTGAGATTTGATATTATTAATCCGAGCTCGACAGAAATAACTACGGTATATGCCCAACCAGAAGAAGGATTTGTAAATGCAGAGATCTATCTCCCTGACGGAAATGGTTTATATACAATCGAGGTTTCACAAACCAAACAAAGCAATAAAGAAACAGCACTTTATGTTCATAATAGCAACCTCACGCTTGTCAATTTGGGAAACAGTGGTCTGCACTTGGATGCGGTTGTTACTGATCATAGTCAAGTTAGACTTTATGGGGAATTGCTGGAAGCGGATAAAACCATCGTACTATTCATTCAGAACGAAGCAACTAAGGTGATCAAACAACTATTCTTAGCCCCTGTTAATCAAGTTTTAGATGAGGATATTTATCTGAATTTGGGAGAGGGCTCTTACATCATTGACATCTACAAAACAGAGGAACCTATTACGAACAATGAATTCAAGGAATTATATTTGATGAAGTCATATTCAATCGCGAATAAGGATACCCGCGATATGGATTTGGTACCCTCGGAGATGGTAGAAAGTGAACACCCCGAAATTGTTGCCCTTGCGGAGCAGATTACACAAGGATCGAATTCAGTTCAGGAAAAGTCCCTTAAGATTCATGATTGGGTTGCTGGCAATATTAATTATGATGCGGCTACCTTCTTAGCAGGTAATGATAGAATGGACACTGCGCTTGAGGTATTACGAGGTCGATTAACTCCAGATTAAGCCCCACGCTATGCGTGGGAGAACTGAAAAAGGAGTGCCGTGTAGTATGTTATATACGCAGAAATTGAAACATGAAAGGGAAGAACAAGTGTATCAATCAAGGACTCCTGAAAATGTCGGGTTCCGCTGAAAAATTGGTTTACGGGAAATGGTTTATGGTTTCCAGCCCTTATAGGGCTGATTCCCAAGCCACCCGTTGAACGGGTGGTCAAGTGACTGACTGTGATGGATATGCTCGTCTGAATATTGCGCTTCATCGTGCCGTGGGGATTAAGGCCAAACTGATAATAGGTTCTGCAATTGATATTGAATCTGGTCAGTCATGGACTGACGAACTTCTTAAAGTTCCGAATCATGCATGGAACGAAGTATTTATTGATGGACGCTGGATTACTCATGATCCAACATGGGATGCAGGCTATATCGGAAGTGATAATCTGTATGTTAGAAATTTAATCGCTACGGGTTCAATTCCCCGCAGCTTGCTGCGTTGGGGTTGAGTAACACGGTTTTGGATACCCCGTAGCTTGCTGCGGGGTCGTTCATTTCATGATTATTATGACCCTGCACCAGACGTATTCACGCGTGACCATCACGAATTCACCGACTTGGAGTATAAGTATGAGTAATCTATAGTAACGTATATACGATATCAACCCTCTCTATGGTCTTAGATGAGGGTTGATTGGTTTGTTGATTATGAAATACCAACTTTGGATTGATAAATCCATTTGGCGAATTCTATCGGTCGGCGAATGGCTTTCTTATACGTGGATTGATCACCAATGCGTGCGAATATCTCACGAGCTGGCTTCGTATTGACTTCAAGCAGCCAAATACGCCCAGAATGATCAACGGCTATATCTAATGCCAACTCACACAAACGTCCATAAGTACTTTCTAGTGTCTCGACAAGCTGATGACTGAAATGATGAATATCGTCTGCAACATGAGTAGCTTGCTTCTCGTTCTTAAACCAGAGTTTTAGTAATTTCAGCATAGGAATAGCTCTTCCACCGCCATGAAGGTTAGAGGTAATGCTTCCTGATGCACCAATTCGTCCTACACAGCCCGTCACTTCCCATTTCCCATTCCCATCTTTCTGGATTAGCAAACGATAATCGTGAACACTACCCGTGTTCAAACGTAAATCTATCCCTTGTTGAATGATGAAACGTTTACCTGGTTTCATTCGAATGATCATCGAACGGAGTTTAGGCATATTAACCTTCTGCTCGGGGATGATGTGCCTGCTTTGTGTTCTCCCTCTTACGGAATAGATGCCACTAGTTAATCGTTGAATTCGCAATATTCCTCTGCCGCCGGTACCATTAATAGGTTTCAGAAAAACCAATCCACGGTGTAGAAGTTCTAATCGAAGATCGTTAAATTGACTATATAGCAAGGTAGGGGGAAGAAAGGGCTTAATACTTGGTTTACGGACTAATACTTGATGGAGTTTCCATTTATTAGAGAGTGGGGCGCTGATGAATGGCAAAGTTGAATTTCGCTTCTTGAACTGCGACACCAGTCGATACCGCTCTGCGGATTGATAACGCGTTCGATCATAGAATAAATCAGGATAGGATATCCATTTGCGCACCCATTGATTACGAGTAAGGTCATAGGAATAAGCGAAAATTTTCTTGTTTCGTTCATCTACATTATTGGGTGTGAAAATATATACATCAACATCAAGGCTTTTACCAGCAATAATCAGTTGTTTAAAAAATGAATGCTCTTCTAATCCTTGGCTTTTATTCATATACACGGCGAGTACACCCAGGCTGAATAAAGGCAATGAAGATTCACCTGCTTCTATTAAGTTTTTGCTCTTCCTCCCGAACGTTTCTTCACAAGGTAGCTACAATATTGCATGAGTTGTTCTAATGATTTTCTGCGGATGTGTGGTTCGTCAAATCTCATCGGTTTGGAATTAGCCTCGAAAAACCACAGCTTAGCAAATCTATCAACACCAAGGTCCAAAGATAGCTCACCAAGCTCCGTTTCTGAACCGCGTTCAATTTGTTTGGCAATGATGAGTGCTGATCTCCTCACACCGCTCATAATACGTCTCGCTTTGGTTAGATTAAAGCTGGCGACCAATAATCTATGCGGATCTTCAATCGTACCCCCTCGTGGCACATGAGTTGTAATACTCATCTCTCCAGCAAGGCGAGCACCAATTCCTGAGATGGACCACTTACCCTTATTATTTTTCTGCACAAGAATTCGGAGGTCGAATGGGCGGTTAGACAGGTGAGCGAGTTGAATGCCTTGCTGTACAATATAATCCTCGTGCTCAGTAAATTGTCTGATCTTCTCCTTCAATTGGGGTAAGGTGGCATACCGATATACATGATTACCCGTTTTCTCCTGAACCTCGATGGAATATCGTAATTTTCGCTTAGGCAATCGACGGATTCTCATGATTCCCATTCCTGCTTTGCCTTTCTCCGGCTTCAGATAGAGGAATGAGAATCTTCTAAGCATCGGGATCAAAATGATCTCATTATTATACCTGCGTGTGATAGGGACGAATCGCTTTGTTCGCTTACTCTTAGATAACCATTTGAATAACGTCCATTTATTAAAAAAACTACTATTAAATAATCGAATGTGAGGGTGGTTCATACACTCATTAATTTTGTGTTGGACCTCAGGTACCCATTCATCCTCTCGAAGAGGAATCCGATTATAAACGACATCAGGCAGTTTGAAGTATCGACGGTCCCACATCCGATTATCTGTATTGTAAGTAAAGCCAATTACTTTCTTTGCATGCAGCTTCAGATGACTCGTAGTTGTGACATATACTAGAATTCTCGCCTGCTTCCCGGCTTCAATAATATCGCTGAAATTTCGTCGGTTACCGCGGAAGCCTTTCTCCATATCATCCATGGTCAAGATCGCCATAACGATGGGGTAGGACTCATTATCCGATATTTCCGGATTCATCAATCCCCCCTCCCCGGACGGAATCGGCTAAGAAACATGGAATAATCGAATATATGTTTAAGCGTTGCTGCTCCTTCTGCCTTCAAGGAAGGATGGTGGAAGATAGAACGCCCCGGCTTGGAATTCGCTTCGAACATCCAGATGTGGTCTTTCTGATCGATACCAATGTCGAAACCAAGCTCACCAATGCGGTGGGGGTGGTTACGTTCGATCGCTTCTGCAAGCTGTATCGATGCCTGCTTGGCCTTGGCCAAAATCTCCTCAGATTTCGTTGTAGAGCCATAAATGCGATTGAGAGCTGCCTCAGGGGTCATTAATTTACCCCCATTCTTAATATGGGTCGTGACACTGCCGCGTCCTGACTGCTTCGCACCAATACCTGCGACAACCCATTCATTATGACCATTCTTGTTCAGATGGAAGCGGAAATCAATAGGACAGCGCTCCATCTCAACCAATCGAATGCCTTGCTGAACAACGTAGTTTCGCATTCGCCCGCCATAATTGAGACGTTTTAATAGCTGGGAGAAGCGGTTAAAGCGTAGTAACACATTATGACCATTATATCGATAACGGCAGAAGTATCCTTTCTTCGGATGATAGGTTAGTCGGTATATTCCCTTTCCTAGACTTCCTCCGGTAGGCTTGAGGTAGACGAATTGATGCTTTTCCAACAGTTCCTTAATTCGCAATCCACTTGGGTTATAAGAGGATTCCGGAACAAACTTGGATGCAGGATCATCCTCAAGCAGTCGATACACATCCCACTTCTCGAAGAAGCTCCAATTGAATAGAGGAATCTGACGACGAACAAATCGTTCTTTGAATTGCTCCATTGCTGCTGTTTTCTCTACTTTGCGGCTAGGTGAGCGGTTATATACCACATCAGGAAGTGGGACTGTTCTACGAACCCAGCCTCCACTAGCACTTAGAAAGTATCCGGCGACGGTTTCCTTCTGCCAATTAATATCTCTCGGTCCAAATGCGAAGAAGAAAGCACGATTCTTACCTTGCTGGAGGAGCTGGCGGATTAATCCAGTGCGGCTGCCGAATGGTCTCAGAGCGCCTGACGAAGAGGATGATAGCACGCCCATTAAGGGTCCAATGCGTAGCTCGTTATCTTCATCACTCTGGATATAGCACATTCCATCTCGAGGAGGTCTTAAGATTGATCGCACACTTGAAGGCAAGATTAAACTTCTACTCTTACCTTTTATCATCTTTATGGAGGTGGAGACGCTCATCTGTCCTAAACGGATAATGACATTCTTCTTGTTCTTGAGCTTTAATAGTTTCAGCAAGGTGGCGGAAGCATATATAACCTTCTCTGGTTTATTCGTGAAGCGGATATTACAAGAAGTTAAACTCATCAAGTTACCCTCCTAATTGCCGATCCCATAAATAACGTGCATAGTAAATCGGATTTCTAACTGCTGATCGTCTGGCTGATAGGTCACCAATGTGTTGGAAGACAGTTCTTCCTGGTCGTGAGTTTACTTCAAGTAACCATAGTTGACCGGCTTGATCGATACCCAGATCGATTCCAAGCTCAATTAGTGGTCCATGGTAACGTTCCAGTGTATGAGCAATTCGCATTGAGACACTCTGGATTTCTTGCGGAATATGGGTAGCCAAATGGCTATAGTGCTGATCTAGGAAGGGCGATAACGGTTCTGCCGTTCCACCTCCATGTATATTAGAGGTCAAGCTTTCAGGTTTGCCTTTTCTAACGGCACATCCTATGTGCTGCCAACGGCCTCTTCGATCCTTCTGGACGAAGGAGCGGATATCGAAGGGTTCTCTGGTGTCCGTTGTCAACTGCAAATAACGTTGTATCACATACGAACGTGCTTCAATAAGCGGTTTTAACCATGCGTATAAGCTCCGGAATTTCTCAAAGCCACATTCGTACAATTGATTGTTAGCATCCCTACCCTTGACATAATAACGATCTGGGTTGTCGATTTGCTCCCGAATATATACGACATTACGCCCCTGACTTCCGCCGTACGGCTTGAGGAATAGTTCGCCATATGCATTCAACCAAATCTTGATTGTAGCACTACCTAATAATTTCTCGGTTGGAGGGAGGTAGGGAGTGATCTGAGGATCCTTAGACAACAGTTCGGCAACCTGCCACTTTCCTTTTAATCCATGACCGAGAAACCGGATATTCCGATGTCTTCTTAACAGCTGCATCTGTAAGCGATAGACGAGAAAGGATTTGCGATTATGAAAAAAGCAACGATCGTAAATCAGGTCGGGTAATGGGAATTGTGCTTTAATCCATCTCTTATTTAGGTTGCTGTAGGCATAGCCAGTTACCCTTCCCGTTTCCCAGTGAATATGTCCTGGGGAGAACACGAACACCTGAAGACCACACTTGTTGCCAAATGTGCATAAATATTCATAAAAATTCTGTTCTGTGAAAGGGGGGGTTCGACTCTTCTCCGTCACTAGAATACCTAAACGCCCTTTTCGAGATCGGTTATTAATCATAGATCGATTGACTTAGAGACCGGACAAATACCTAGCATATTGTACAACTTGCCTGACGGAAGGGCGGATGGCACTCTCGGTTAGAATACTACTATCGTTCTTAGATGGCTTTGAGTTGACTTCAAGAAGCCACACACGCCCATCTTGATCCAAGGCAAGGTCAATGCCGAGCTCACCGAAGTGGTATGGAATGTGTGTATCAATTCCATTGGCAATGGTCAATGCAGCCTGCTGAAGACGAGTGGAAACCCCATTCTTATTCCCATTCATATTGGATTTGATGACCGTCTGTCCAACGGTACCTACCGTTCCGCCTTGTGCGACGTTCGAGACAAAGCGATTGTTTCCAGCTGTTCGGGCAACAATAGAAGTAACTTTCCAACGATTGGTTATGGTCTTCTGCACCAACGCTCGGAAGTCAACAGGTCTACCGCCGACTTCAATGAGATTAAGTCCTTGTTGAACTTGGAATTTACCTGATCTCATCTTACCTGAGATCGCAGTAACAAGGGCATTCAGACTCGTGTATTCTCGTTTGGTAACACCGACAACTGATGATGTGGATACCTGATAGCCTGAACGAGTCCGCGAGATACGTAGGATTCCTTTGCCCAGGCTTCCAGTTATGGGCTTTAAGAATACGACACGATATTTCGCACACATCGATTTCAATTGAGTCGAGCTTTGACATGCATGTGATTCTGGCAAATACCGAGTTGACCCATTATGGTGTCGGAGTGCTTGGAATACTTCGGTTTTATCCAAGTACTTTTCATTAAAGATGCTCGTATGCCACTGAGATTTCGCTGATTTCAGAAACTGTTGCAGGCCAGGCTCATTGTCTAACTTGCGAGAAGGTAGGCGATTATAGATAACGTCCGGTACCGGAAAACCTGCATGATATTCGGGTGGCCCCATGGCCCAGCCTTCAATCGAGTTCTGGCTTGACCGAATGTCATCAGGTGTGAAAAAATAAACAAGGGCACCTTCATTCCTACATGCGTCTGTCAGCTCACGACAGAACGCAGTAATGATTCCAAATCGTCGCCCGGGTGTATTCGTAATACGGTTAAGCATAACGCCGATAACTGGGCCAATACGGATCGTTTGGGAAGCAGTATGGAAGGCCAATCGCAAGGTTATAGGCTGAGAGCCAAATCCACATTGATGGGCTAGATTATGAGAAATTCGGAGCTCGCTTCGTGTCGAGATCGTCATAACCTTGACCTTCAATTTAATCGAACCGCAGCGCAACTGAACGGAACGGTCTGTGGGGATTTTCCAACGCCTTACGATGGACTCACTCAATAGGATGGTTTGCTCGTTAGACGCATGAATGCCTGGATGCGTTCGAACAACCACTTTCGTTTTGGACATGAGTTCATAATCCTTCCCTTCTGCATGGGATGTAAGGCTAGTTAATGACATCATATGAGGACATATTTCCCTTGGTGAGCGATAGACAAAACTTAAATTTAACGATCAGGACAGGAGACCAAGTGAATGAATATTTATATATTAATTATGGTCAGTGTATTGGTAGCAGCGTTTATAGGCGGTGTAACAAATCATCTGGCTATTAAGATGTTGTTCCACCCGCGTGTAGCTTGGCATTTATTAGGTCGGAGGGTACCTTTTACTCCTGGTTTGATTCCCAAGCGCAGGGAGGAGATTGCCGGTTCGCTCGGTCGAGTTGTGTCAGAATATTTGGTTACGACGGATGGTATATCTGAGCTGTTACGTAAAGAGGAATTTCGCGAATCGGTTAGAAGTAAATTATCCTTGAGTGTACATAGGTTGGCTGAGCGTGAAGAAACCATTGAAGAATTGTGCATGCGTATTTGGCCTGAAGAACGCTGGATAGCAGTGAAGAAGAATGTCATTAATCTGCTGAATGAGATGTCTGTTCGGGGAGCAAATTGGCTTTGGTATGATAAGGGTTTGTCGCAACTTCGGTTAGGCTCACTGCTGCCAGATTGGACGGAACAACGAAGGGAAGTACTGGCACAAAGAGGTGTGCAATATCTGGTTGATGCTATCAGACAAGAGTTATCTACGGAGAGTGGAGATCGATTGATCCGCAGTATGACCAAACAATTGATCGATCAAGCGGGAGGATTTCTCGGTGCATTAGCAGGTATGTTCTTGGATGAGGGTAAGATTACGGTTAAGGTACGTCAAGCATTGTCAGAGGCATTGGATTCCGATGCGATTCGTAGGTCACTCACGGATTTTATCATCCGTCAGATGAGCCGTGCAGAGGACATGAAGCTGGAAGAAGTAACGAGCATGTTGATGGGGTCTAGCATAGATAGCTGGACTTCAGGACTGCTGAAGTGGGAGGAGTGGACAGATCAGCTGCTGTCTATTCGAACGGATGAATTTCTGAATAAGCACATGGATTGGATTGAAGCCCAATTGCCCATAATCGTTCGTACGGGGTTAAATTTGTTAGAGAATAACGTAGAACGCATATTCCGTGCCATCCAATTAGAACAGCTTGTGGAAGCTCAGGTGAAATTATTCCCGATCGAGCGATTGGAGGAGATCATACTCAGCGTATCTGGACGTGAGTTTCGTGCGATAACATGGCTTGGGGCGTTACTAGGGGGCCTGATCGGATTATTCCAGGCACTACTGCTCCGCTGGCTCGGATAGAGGAGGAGCATGTTTCATCGTAGGCACCGACTCCACAGAAGTACCGGTAAACCGAGCAAAGCCAAGAAAAACAGAGCAAACCAAGCAAACCAAGCAAACCAAGCAAACCAAGCAAACCAAGCAAACCAAGCAAACCAA
>JBBDIY010000073.1:0-12871 GCA_040880185.1 Paenibacillaceae bacterium | reverse complement strand
TCCATGGGGAATGGAATTACGTAATTTCCCCAAATAGGATATGAGTAAGTTATTTGCTAGCGGTCACTTAGTTGTCACTAGTTGTCAAGCATCTGTGTGTGTGCTACAATACAAATGCTGTCTTAATTGAGATTCGAATTATTGGTTTTAAGTTTTTATGGAGGTGTCACAAGTTGAGACTTACTTTTCACGTATTGTTAATTATTGCTTCACTGGGGCTCATAACGGCTGTTCTATTGCAAAAGGGTAAGAGTGCTGGGTTATCTGGTGCAATTACAGGTGGTGCTGAGCATTTATTCGGTAAGACCAAGGCTCGTGGACTTGATTTATTCCTGTCTCGCCTAACGATGGGATTGGCCGCTTCGTTCATTATCCTCTCTCTAATCGTTTCTTACATTGTAACTGACTAATTGAAACTATTTACAAGAGATTAACAGCAGGAGTTATTGTTCCTGCTGTTTTTTGTATATACTAAGAGTGTGATACATTCACACGAAATCCTACACTGAAGATTAAAGAGGTGCATGAGATGCGCACAGAATTGGAAATACTCGATTTCATGCGGGATACCGCATATAAGCCGATGACATATCAAGAGCTAGGTGACCAGCTGAATATTACCGATAAGGAAGAGCTCAAGCTATTGCTGAAAGTGCTTATAGAGTTAGAGCAAGAGGGATCGATTTATCGCAACCGCAATGACCGTTATGGTGTGCCAGAGCGGATGAATTTAATACGCGGTCGCCTGCAGGCTCATGCCAAAGGATTTGGATTCCTCATTCCAGAGGACAAGGAACAGGTAGATGTATATATCCACGCGAACGACCTGCATGGAGCGATGAATAACGATATCCTCTTCGTTCGTGTAACGGGTAAGAGCAATGCCGGTAAGCAGGAAGGCGAAGTCGTTCGGATTATTAAGAGGGCGAATACGGAAATCGTCGGGACTTTAGAGAGCACAGAAAATTTCACATTCGTACACCCAGATGACAAAAGAATTAATAAAGACATCTTCATCCCGACGAAATCGATGATGGGTGCTGTGAATGGACAGAAGGTTGTCGTACGGATCGTTCATTATCCAGAGGATGTTCGCGCTGCTGCGGAGGGCGAGATTATCGAAATTCTCGGACATAAGGACGACCCAGGAGTGGACATCCTCTCGATCATTCGTAAGCACCAGCTGCCGGAGAGCTTTCCAGATGAAGTGAACGAAGAAGCGGACGGGGCACCGGATTCAATCAGTGAGGCCGAGTTAGTCGGTCGTCGGGATCTGCGCAATACCCGGACCGTAACGATTGATGGTGAAGATGCTAAGGATTTGGATGATGCAGTTCAGGTGGAACGTTTAGATAACGGTAATACTTTACTTCGCGTATCGATTGCGGATGTAGGTTACTATGTCGCAGAGAAATCTAGGTTAGATGAAGAAGCTTATAACCGTGGCTGTAGCGTATATTTGGTTGACCGCGTTATACCCATGCTACCCCATCGATTATCGAATGGGATATGTAGCTTGAATCCTCAAGTAGATCGTCTGACATTAACGTGTGAGATGGAAATTGATGATCGTGCCAAGGTTGTGAACCATGACATCTATAGCAGTGTTATTCGTACAGTGGAGCGTATGACTTACACGAATGTTCGTAAGATATTAGTTGATCGCGATCCGGAACTATTAGAGAGATACAGCGATTTAGTATCTGACTTTGAATTAATGGACGAGCTGTCCAAGCGACTCCGAAAAGGCAGATTAGCGCGTGGAGCTATCGATTTCGATTTTCCCGAAGCTAAGATTCTAGTCGATGAGAATGGCAAACCTTACGATATTGTGAAGAGAGATCGCACCGTTGCGGAGATGCTGATCGAGGAGTTCATGCTCGCCGCGAATGAAACGGTTGCGGAACATTTCAACAAGATGGAAGTTCCGTTCTTGTATCGTATCCATGAAGATCCAGATAGCGAGAAGCTGATGCGGTTTGTCGAATTTGCCGCGAGTTTCGGTTATTTGATTAAAGGAATTAAGGGTGCGAAGGTTAATCCGCAAACTCTACAGAAGCTGCTGAATGAAATAAAAGGTACGAAAGAGGAAACCGTTATCAGCACCGTGATGCTGAGATCGATGAAGCAAGCGAAGTATGATGCAGAGTGCATGGGTCACTTCGGCCTTGCAGCACAATACTATTCCCACTTCACCTCACCGATTCGCCGATATCCGGATCTTGTTATCCACCGCATGATTCGCGAGATCTTACTGAGCGGCAAGTTGTCGAACAAGCGTCACGAATACTTAGCAGAGCGGATGGTTGACATTGCTAAGCAATCTTCTGAGCGTGAACGTACTGCTGTTGAGGCAGAGCGTGATACCGACAATCTGAAGAAAGCCGAATATATGCTAGATAAGATTGGCGAAGAATTCGAAGGCATCATTAGCAGTGTAACCAGCTTCGGGATGTTCATCGAATTGAGCAATACCGTAGAGGGACTCATCCGACTAAGTGACTTAACAGACGATTACTACAACCACCATGAGCTGCAGCATGCGTTGATCGGTGAGCGGACATCAAAGGTTTTCCGTCTGGGTGATGAAGTTAAAGTTCGTGTAGCTCGAGTGAATATGGATGATCATACAATTGATTTCGAGATGGTCGATATGAAGCCAAGAGACAAAACACTTGTCGGAGTCGGTGGCTTTAGTGGCAGGAATCGTGGCGAGAGATATATGAAAGCCGCTGATTCCAAGAATGGGACAACAGGTAGTCGAAGCGGTAAAAGCGGGAAATTCGGAAGTCCATTCGCTGGTAAATCGGGGAAGGTTGGAGCGGGTAGCAGCAAGAAGAACAGAGGCGCTGGTACTTGGTCGAAGAGCGGTGGAGTTGCTGGCGGCAAGAGTGGAACAGCGGGCGGAAGGAATGGAACTGCCAGTGGTAAGGGTGGAGCATCAGGTGGCATCAGGATTGATGCGAATGGTAATGCCAATGGAAGAGCGGCCGATCCAGTCGGTTCTGGCGTGTTAGTGAAGAAGAAAAAGAAACGGTTCTTTAAGAAGAATCCATAGTAGATTGGTCAAGTAGGGGAGTTCACTTTATTCATTTGCTACCTTGATTTCGTATTATGAAGTTGTTACAATGAGTGCTCAGGATAGCGATATTAAGAATTATATAAGTAACTGATGTGGGGTGAGGAATACCATGGCGAAGCGGAAAAATGATAGCGGCGCACTTGCACAGAATCGTAAAGCTTCCCATGATTACTTCATTGAGGAAACTTACGAGGCAGGCATTGTGCTTACAGGTACAGAGATTAAATCGGTACGGCTGAGTAAAGTGAACATCGGCGATGCCTTTGCCACCATTCGTAATGGTGAAGCATTCATCCATAACATGCACATTAGTCCGTTCGAGAATGGCAATCGCAGTAATCCGAGCGATCCGACACAGACGCGTAAGCTGCTGATGAAGAAAGCACAAATTCACACCTTGCTCGGCACGATCAAGCGTGAGGGCTACACATTAGTCCCATTGAAGGTTTACATTCGTAATGGTTTTGCTAAGTTGCTGCTCGGTGTCGGTAAGGGGAAGAAGCAATTCGATAAGCGTGCGACAGATGCGAAGCGAGATGCGGAACGTGATATACGACGCGTGTTGCGAGAGAAGCAGAAGATCGCTCAGTAATCGGTAGTTTTGCAATTGTAATAGCATTAGGAATTGAAGAAATTATCTATTGGTTTTCCATCATTATTCGGGGCGAAGTGTCTTGGATTATGGTATACTTATAAATGTAAGAACAGTTCTCGCTCATACCTGAGCTAGTCCATTGCTTCATTATTGGTCTTAGTCAATCGTAGCTTGACTAGCCAAATATGGGGGCGTTATGGATTCGACGGGGGTAGTACGAGCATGAGTTGCGGGTAGTGGGGAGCGTCCGCTTCATCAACGCTAAAGCCTATTAAATGGCAAATCACAAAACAACTACGCTTTAGCAGCCTAAGAAACTGTTGGCGTGCTCTTACCTAGCATCGCCCATGTGACTGGGATAAGGGCTAAACTATAGTGGGATACGCTGATTGGTCTCCGCCTGGGGTCAATCAGAAGAAGACAATCAGGCTGACCTTAGTAAGAGCCTGTCGCGGGGCGAGTATTAGGGTGACATCAAATCCGTGACTATACCCGTAGACGCTTATGTGGCGTTATTCTCGGACAGGGGTTCAAATCCCCTCGCCTCCACCAATACCATCAGAATGGACACCTCAAGCTGTCACATGAATCATATTATTGCCGTAATTGCAGCATTATGCTTCAAATTACTCTCGGCAAGATTATGCTTCAACAATTAGAAGTTACATATCAATAATTCGAAAGCATATCTTGCCTTAGTTGGTGAAGGTATGCTTTTTCGAAATTATTAGTGTGAAATAGGAGAAAAGTGATGGAGACTGACAAATTCAATCATGTTGGGGAACGTATTAAATACATCCGGAAGCTAAATAGTAAGACCCAAATCCAATTTTCGGAAATATTAAGTATCTCACAAGCTTCTTTAAGTGAAATTGAGTCGGGGAAAAGCAAGCCTATGTTTGATACACTCAAAAAAATAGGCTCTACTTTTTTGATTGATATGAATTGGTTACTGAATAATACAGATTTAGATAAGAAAAAAGCTTTAAATAATAAAGAGATACAATTAGTCAATAAATTTAGACAACTTGAAGAAATCTCTCAAGATGAAATGTTAGAATATATAGAATTTAAGTTAAAACGCTAATAGCAAGAAGTTCGACGTGTTGACAGCCTTCAAAAGTAAGTAGACTGACACTTAATGGTTGCACTTTTTAACACAACAAACCACTGAATATCTTAACGAAAAGAGCCATTGAGTTAATGGTTGAGAGCCACGATGTTAATCATGTAGAGCCAACATCTTCTATGATCTCTTATACAATTTGAAGCTGTAATACACAGCATTCTATTTCACTAACGTATTCGTAATCCCAAGGCTGCCAACTGATCTTGCGACAACCTCGTATGCAGAGAGATTTATCATCGACTCATCTTCAATTACTTCGAAATAAGGTTATTTGATCGCTTTCATCGCTGAGCTCTTGTCTCCGTTAACACAATAAACTTTCTGACCCAATACGATATATGGCGGGTCTGAAATATTTCCCGACCTTCTCTAGCTCATTCATCACATAGTTTATTTTATTTTCTTCAAGAAACCAGTTCTCTTTAGTCGTCCCTGTTTTGTCAATAACTGGACTAACATAAAAAATGGTCTTTTTCGGAAAAACAAATTGATAAGTTAAAAGCGCTCTTCTTGCATGATAATTCTTACAAACTAAGACTACTTTTTTAGGATATAAATCTTGCTGCTGCAATATTTCTAATGAAAATCGTGCGTTTTCAAAGGTATTTGTGGCTTTATCTTCTTTAAGTATAGCTTCTTCAGGAACCTCTAACGACAAACCAACATTACGCAAGAATTGCCATTCCGTTGATTCTACATGAGGGGTGACACCACCAGAAGGCAAGATAAGCGGTGCAAAACCTTTATGATATAACATCGCAGCCCTTTCCATTAATTGAGGATGGCTTGCTCCTGGAATTAAAATAACATCTGATTGATCTAACTCCGTTTCGAAAAACATGAAATTGCTTATACAATCAAAGGGAAAAGACAATGAAAATTCCTCCTTAGAAGTCTTGCATGTTTACTTTTAATTACTTCTTTAAATAATTTCGCCCCATTTTTTTGAATATCTTATGGGTGGTCTATCGCAAAAATTACTTGTTTTGCATTGAAGCGAATGACTTTCCTTACTTCATAAAATCCAAGTCTCTTTAATAAACTACATGAAGAACTGTTTGCTGATTGCGCTTCAGCAATCAGTTTATTAAATAAATTATTCTCAAAGGAATGGCTTAATACTTGACTTACCACCTCATATGCAAAACCGTTACCCCAAAAACTTGATAAAAACATATATGAAATTTGAGTATATTCTCCATCATAGTGTGGCGTTAACAAAATACATCCTAAGAATTCACCTGAATCTTTTTCTCTCGCTGTCCAATATTGGCAACTTTTTTTGGGATTTATCCATTCTGAAATTCTACTTTCGATTTGGTGCGAACTTCTTTGACCGCCTAAGTAATCCCACACTTTAGCGTCATTGAATAATTCCCCTAAATCAGTATAGTCAGATTGATTTGTTATTTTGATGCTACATCGTTTTGTTTCCACTCTACGTACTCCTCGTATTAATGATTTAACTTGCGATTAATAGTACACTAATTTATTCGATAACACTTCTTATTACCTTTTTCTATTGTGTAGCAACAACCACCTTTGTTGTAACTATCCTGCCCGTTCGTAATACTTAACGCTGTCTATGACAGTAAAACTGACGGTTAACCCAGCTTTTTAACCTTTTCTTCTAGCGGTTTTTGTGAATCTTCACCCCAAAGGGTATATATTTCAAATGTTCCTGGTTCGAAAAATAAGGGAAATCTGCGTTTAAACCAAGGCTGCATTGGTAATTCCAAAGCTTCTTTCATGTTTACCCAGAGCAATTCACCTTCGGGTGGATTTTGCAATAATTCACCTTCATAACTTTTAGCTAGATAATTAAAAACCATGTACCTACTATTCGTTATAGGCATAACACTTTCATCGAGTCCTTTATAAATTAAATCCTCTGGTTTTACACGAAGTCCCGTTTCCTCCCAAAGCTCACGAACAGCTCCTTCCACAATACTTTCAGGAAAATCAACTTTTCCTCCAGGACCAAGATAGCCTGGAAATCCAAGTTTATCGGGGCGATTTACAAGCAGCACCTGGTCTCCATCCTGCACAAGACACATGGTATATATTCCGCATTCCAATTTTTTTAACTCCGACATTTTTGTCCTCCACGTTTCCAATAAATTCATTTCCAATATTTGAATAGTACCTGTTGAAGCCATTCTCCACCAATAATATTACCATAAAATGGATGGTATTAACTGTGCTAAACTGCCCGATAGTTCAGCAACCACTTCTGGTTCCAACAGCTGTCATCGTTAATCTCTCGTATTCGTTAGCGGAATCACCTGGTTATAATCTGTGGTACGGTTTACCGTGGCTGTCTGTAATGGCAGATTTTAAGGTCATCCGTTGCGAATAGCCTTGAACTTTTGCCCTTTTTAAGACACTCTCCATCTCTAGTGGTGAGCGGTTATCCATTCACGAACGGCGGGTAGTCGGTGTAGGATTGCAGCCTGTTTTAAATTCAATAACCCCATATCAACTGATGTTTCTATGTACCCTACAATTTGTTCAAACATAAAAACATTAAGTTTTTGACTTGCAACTTCCTTTTCGTACTCCATATCTTCTAGTACATAAGGAATGAATAATTCGACATCTTTGGAATTAACCTCTTGAATATCAACGATTGTTGAAATGTAATATAACGTCTTTCTCAATTGGTCTCTAAAACCATAGTGTTCCAATAATTTTCCGTTCAATAATCTGAAATCTTTATGGTATAAACCATGTATTTCTTTGTCGGCATCCATTCTGTTTCGCAACCAAGGAAGATAAAAACCTTTAAGCCATATTTCATCAGCAATTAAATGTGTATAGTATCCCAATATATAAAGACTATCCGCTTGTGAACTATATTTATTTAAAAATC
The DNA here is from genome assembly GCA_040880185.1 of Paenibacillaceae bacterium. GTDB lineage: Bacteria > Bacillota > Bacilli > Paenibacillales > UBA4045 > UBA4045. The sequence goes on along the minus strand of JBBDIY010000073.1, from coordinate 5,193 downwards.
CTTTATAGTCAACACTTCTAGAATAGTCTTGATGTTCACCTATAAAGAAATGTGATTCGTTTTTAGTAGCAACAGCATCTGGAGCAATGCTTCCAAGTAAAAACAGTGTTTTATCTAGTATCGATAGACGTTCTGCAATTTTATTTGCAATAATTACGTGCATTATTCTTGAACCCACTGTATTAGCCCCCATTTTCAATGAATAAAACCATATTACCACAATTTTCCTAGTAGTGGACCTTAAAAACTTGCCGTTATAAACTCTGTGGCTACGTTATCCTGCCCAATCGATTATTGAAGCTGCAGGTCCATATCAGCAATTCGTTCTGTATATGAGGGAACCACTTATTCATTTCTTTTTATTATTACGAAACACTAGCATACAAAAATGAGATTCTGGACGCGCTTTCACAGTTGAGAAATGGCTGGAATTTTAGATCGGATGAATGTTATTCGTCTTCATCAATGTCGAATTCGTAAAATGACTGATTGTAATCGTATAGATGGTGTAGCTGCACTCGGCTCAAGATATCTTTGCGTGTATTCGCAAATTCTAGTTTCTCCACAGTATCGAAACCTCTTCTAACTGCTGCTGTAAGGCTTCTTATCATAATTTCGTCGAGGTTGTGCTGACTTGAGAAAAGATCGAGTTCTTCGACCATTCGAGATATAACACTCATAATAAAGGAAAGGCCCCTTGGAATAAATGTTGAGACAAGTTCGCGGGCTCGTGAGCACATTTTATCTTTTTCAGTAGTTCCATCGGGGTTGCCACCGAGAACTCGTTCCATCTCATTCAGCGGTTTGCCGCTAAGCCAACTTCCTATTCCAGGAAGAAGAGTTGCCAAGATGGACTCGTCTAACGGTGACGTGGAAACTTTTCCGGAGGCTGTGATTGCGGACCTATGGACATCTCGAAGTAAATGCTCTCGAGCGGATGCATCTTCACTAAGCCATACGAACACCCACTCCACCCATCCAATAATGGTGGTAGGCAAATTACCTGCGCCGGTGAGTAGTCGCACCCGTAATCGCTCTAAGAGGTCTAGTGGAAGGCCGCTTTGTGATGCAATTAAGAGAACGACAGTATCTGGATTTCTTTCTAACGCTTCTCTTGCTTCATCCCAAAGCTTTTTAACTTTTTGGGTGTAATATTCTTCTGCATCTCGCTTTCTTGCCAGAAAGGCACCAAGCGAGCGTGACATTAAATTGTCTGGCGACGTCATATCGTTGTCCGTCGCTGTAAGAGCAGCAATGCGGTTTACCGTATATGTAACTTCGCGGTCTTCCAACTTGCCTTCCATGATGCGGTCAAGGACCACTTCCAGAGGGTCACTGATTGTAACACAGCGATCATCTTCAGGAAGTACAGACCTAAGTTTTCTCTTTAACTTGTTACTGAGTGCCGTATCTGGCGTGAACACCATGATCGGTTCGGGAATAAGTATTACAACACCATTGGCAAGATGACCTGCTCGTCCGGCCCGTGCCGCTGCATTCAATAGTTCATGAGCCTCCAGTTCTTCTCGTTGTCCTCCGAGCTCGCCAGTGCGTTTGTCGCCTGCAAGTACGGCAAGATGAGCGGGAAGATTTAGTCCTTGAGCGAGAGTTGGCGTCGCGACAATTACTTTGGCTCCGTCATTTCTTCGATAAAGCCGTTCTGCTAACATTCGCTCCAATCGAAGCATGGAAGCATTGTGTGGTACTGCTTCAAAGTTACGTTCTCCAAAGATCGAGTGTTTTGCGTGGCCCAATTCAATCGCCAAACTATCCCATAAAACTCTTTCGGTATGATTCAATTCAACAGTTTGCCCTAGTTTATCTGCGATAGTCCGTGCTGTTCTAACTGCATCAGCCTTCGTATTGACGAAAATTATCGTTTTTAGTCCACTAGAACTAGCGCTGATAGCAATATATGCTGCCGTCTCATTTGCGTTAGGACTAGCCCATATCGAGCCATTAGAAAAACTTCCAGCGAGCTGTATTGCTTCATCGGAGATAGTGGTAAATGTATATGAATTGGTAGTCGTCATCCAATTATGCTGTAACCCCCAAACGACATAAGGAATAGCAGTAAGCTCCCGTTTTGACGCAGCTCTTAAGGTTTTTGCGTTCTTGCCTTTCTCCTGGTTTAGTTCGTCCTGCATCACTTGTGCACGTCTAATGACTGTATTAATCTCGGCTCCTTGGTAGACAACCACACCGCGCGCCTGACGGCTGGGTTTCCAAAGTAGGTCAACGGAATGGCAAGGACGTCCCGTCAGGTCGGCAATCCATTCAGCGAATTGTTCACCATTTTTCAACATAGCCGATAAAAACAACATGTCTGCATTAGGTGAAGAAGCACAAAAGGCCATTAGAGACAACATCCCATCTAATGACCGCCTGATTTTTCCCGACTGTGGACTAAGTAGGTGGCATTCATCAAAGACCAACAGACCTACGCTTTGAAATGACGACGGGGCGAAGGAGAGCATCGCAAGGCATCGTTCTGGGGTCATCACCTCGATATCCTGTAACTGGGCATCTTCGAGCAAGAGAGAGTCGAAGTCGCTCGATACTTCAAGCCCGAATTGCTCCTTTGGGAAAATTGCCTGCAAGTCATCGGTAAGCTGTTCCACGAGAGCGTGGGTTGGCGCTAGAAATACTACCTTCATGCCACGTGAAAGGGTACCGGCAATTTTTAAGACGCTGACTGTCGTTTTGCCGGCACCCGTCGGAAGCACCAACACCGCAGATCTGCCAGTCTGATAAAATTCTTTCTCAATTGCTTCTCGGTGGTTTTGCCAAACAAAAGGCATGTCATTTGCTCGGAATCGTAACCACTTCTCCCAAAATTCTACATTAGCACCTTCCGGAGGCTTGAGTTTCGTGAGGGATGCTTGTTCAATCGCATCTGCGGCCGAAAGAAGTAGAGACGCTAAGTGGGCAGGTCCTGCATACGTTGTTCTTAATTCACCACCGATCTTCTCAGAGAGATCACCATTGGTATGTGAGGCTAATTCTTTTACTCGGCGAAACGCCGCCTGCGCAGTTGGGAATTGTCCAGATACTGTATCATGGCTGGACACCGACATCATATTGGCAGCGAGAAGCTCAATTCCTTCCGCAAGTACGGCTGCGAAGTAGCGTAGAGCACGATCCTGAATTAATCCATCCATAGGTTCGGCTTTTCGCCAGCTCGTTGCTCGCACAAGGATTTGATTAAGACGACCTCGGACGAGATCTTTAATATGCTCGCTGAGAACCATTACTTCGTGAGGGCCACTCGCTACAGGGATGAAGCTGCTAGCTTCGTTGGCATCAGCATATTGTTCCGCCGAAAGAAAAAGAATGGCAGCAGCAGTAGAGGAATCTATGCTGTCCCGATCAATTGGTGAAGGTTGTGTCTCCCTCAAGGGATAAATACGGCCTCTCGAAATTATTTGTCGCGCGGTTCCCGCTACGAAAGCGGCCGCACGTCGAAGCGCAGGCGTCTCTTCGATAGAAGCAATAATTTCATAAACATCAGCAATACGTTCAAGCGACCAATCTTCCTCATATCTGACATCTTTATCTTCTGCACCCTTGAGGCGGGCAGAGACAAGTTCTGCATAATGACGCGTCAGCAATTGAGGAAGTTTGCTTGCATCAAGGTCAGGAAGACTGGGAGCCTCGCTGAGTAAACTTGAAGTACGCGCATCAAACATGGGCAGCCTCGAAATCTTCGAGAGCCTTGATTACATGTTCAGCTAATATTTGAAACCAAGTCCGAAGATCGCCTTCGACGATAAATGTTGCACCGACACGTTGGACCTGAGTGATATCGGTAAGAGTATCGTACCCTTTAAAAAGCTTCGTGCGTTCCTGAGGTGTGCATATGGTCGAGTCAACAGTCAGGGCTGCTCGATAGGTCCTAAATTGCTTATTAATAACTCTTCCAGCAGCTTTTGTTGCAGCAGTACTGGTTAGACCGCTCTGCTTGATGAGATCAACCGCATTTGCCAACAAATCTCGCCCTCGCTTGCTTTGATGATGATCGCTAAAAGCAACCAAAACTTCATCTCTAAACATTTTCCGTGGGTTTTGGGTGCATTTATCCTCGCAAATCGTGGTCTGTACAACAACCGACTCTACTGGATTCATTTGAATCATCAGACCATCAAGCCCCTGCGTAGTTGAACTGATATGGGGATCTTTTAAATAGGTATGGTTGTCCGCTGATTGGCGCGCAATAATCCAAGACATGCACTCAAAAAGAAATCCGTCCCTGTGATAACGGGATACTTTTTTTTGATCTTCGGTAGTCCCTCGAATTCGTAATTGCTCTTGTGCCTCGTGATAGAGTTCTGGTATGGAAATTGCAGGTGCAAGCGGCTCAAGTGCAAGAATAATTTCAGCTGCATGCTGCGCTTGTCCAAGGGCGATCAGGGCAATTAGCTTTGCCAAATTTCCCATATCTTCAACCGACCATAAATGACCGGTAACGTTGTCATCGACTTCTACAGTTACTGATGAAAGTGCGGGCATACTCAAAACCACCTATAAATTTATAATGTGAACTAATATGTTAAAATTTAAAATTCGACATTCAATCGAAATAACCTGTTTCTTACAACGATATTGGAAGGAATAATCATAATAGGTAATAACATCGACTTATTATTTATTACGAGATAATTTATCATAATTAATATATGAAAAACCAATATTAAAATGAGGTGAATATCATGATGTTAATAAAATGGGTTGCTGGTGCCGCTCGTGTCACTTCTAAAGGCATTTTCTTTAATGGGTTATATTATTCTTGTAATAAAGCCATTAAGGAACAGTGGTATCATTCTGTGCTTCAAATTGGTATGTGGGACATCAACATTAAACTCGACCCTACAGATTTATCTACTATAAAGCTCGTTGATTTTGATGAGGAAACTTGTCGAAGGATCCAGTTTAATAAATTTACTGGCGAACGATTAGAGAGTTACTATAGTTTAATTGCTATCTATAAAGAGTCCCTAATTAAGATTAACAAATCTCAACATAAGTTAAAGAAGAAACCACGAAGAGAAAAAAAATTGAGAATATAAAGTGAGGAGTTGTACTGGAGCTATGAACAATACGTTTAATAGCCCTTCTATTCCAGATAGAAGTTTATTATATACAGGACTCGGGAGATTACTATTTTCCAACGAAATAGGTGGCTGAAAACCCTTG
>JBBDIY010000072.1:0-13064 GCA_040880185.1 Paenibacillaceae bacterium | reverse complement strand
CAGAATTCGATTGCCATATGACAACCGCTCGCTTTTATTGAGCATTTCTGCTCAGGTTGTAGCGAGAACAACGCGCACATCCAGTTAGCTCAGGATAAGTGATTGTGGAGGTGGTGAGACAGCTTTGAACTAACCGATTAAACAATTCACGCTTGACTGTTCGACGATTAAACCTATAACAGAATTCATGGAGATAAGCTTGCAAATGTTTGGCGTCTAACCCGTGATAAGTACCGCCAATAAATGCCTTGATATTGGAAATAATCGTGTGCATCCATTTCAGATGATCAGGATTTTCCTTGATATTGAATTTAAGTGGTTGGTGATCATAGCTTTTGGCTAGTGCATAGTAAGAACTGAAAGCATCGCTATTGATCGTTGAACCAGGAACAATATTTTTCTGAGCAAACTCCATGAGTGTGATCCCTTTTACGTCCGGAATGACCTGCATCTTGAGATATTGAGGAGCTCCCTGATTGCTTAGAGAAAGCCCAACCAACACTTTAGTTTGATCGGTACCCCTACCACGTTTACCGCCTTCAGTCGGAGCACCGAAAAAAGCATCATCCAGTTCAACTAGTCCTGACAAGGGATACGAAGCATCACGATCACCCATTGCCTTTCGGATTTTATGGTGGACTGTCCAAGCCGTTTGATAACTGATCGCTAGTTCCTCCTTCAGATAAGTAGCGGATACTCCGCGTTTATCGTGAGCAACAAGAAATATCGCCCAGCACCATTTCACCAGATCCATTCTGGACTTTTCAAGAATAGTGCCAACCTTCACGGTTGTTTGATGGCCACATTGCGTACATTCGTATAAGGGAAGTGTACGGGTTTGAATCTCGTAAGCTTGACGATTCGGGCACTGAGGACACTGGAAACCATCCGGCCATTTCATGTTATAGAGATGCTGGTGGCAAGCCTCCTCGGAATAGAATTTTTTCTGAAATTGCAATAAATTAATCGGTTCTTGTTTAGCCACAATGAATCACTCCCGAACGTTTGTTTGTTTTTAGTATATCAAACATCAGTTCGTATTGGAAGTGTTTCCTGAGCTAAATGGATACTCATATTTACTTTTTATCTTCTCCTGTATGCGATTAAAACCGATAATAAGCTTAGAATAATCGCTACGATAGAAAGATAAATCGGTAAACTTGACGCATCATCATCATCATCCGCCGGTATCGTTAATACTGTTGTAATGGATGCCGGCTTATCCGTACCTTCATCCCCAATCCATTCCACAACGCTGCCGTCCTGATACGTCTGATAAGCCTTCCAAATGATATGAGTCGCGTCACCGCCAACTTTACCTTGCATATTAAATTCGCCAAACTCCGTTGATGATAATCCCTCTCCACTCGCTGTCCATATTACGCTAATTATTTTGTCCGTAGTATCTCTACTCACTTCATAGTCCCAACCCGATTTTGGTTCAAATCGAGAAACATTCACATGCTCAGGTATGAGGACTTTTATTTCGGTTGTAGGCACTTCCTTCTCAGTAGGAACACGAACCGTAAATTTTTCATAGGCTCCCTGCAAAGTTTCCTTGGGATAGACCGTTACATGTGCGGATGCAATTCCGCTGAATAGGATCGAGGATATCCATAGTGTAGCAATAATAGCAATCATTTTTCTCATAATATACAGCTCCTTTTTAATAGAAAATTTTTGTTATATAGGTTAAACCGGGCTTAAATAAGTGAACACCCCAACAATAGCCATAATTAAAATCATTAGTGTAAAATCGACTTTAAGCATCATTCGCAAAGCGAATACTTTATTTCTTCCCATTAACATTCGCATAATCAGACCTGTGACAATTACGAATATTACTAGCACGGTCTTCATAACCAGCATAATTCCCCACTGTGTATTCAGAATATCTCCTACATTCGGAAGATAGATTAACGTAGAGCATATACCTGATATTATAAGGCAAATGTAGAAAATTTAGACAAGAAATGCATATTATCTTTCTTATTCCTGCGTCCGTGCACAATCATATACATAAGTCCACCAGCCCAGATGGCCGCCGCAAACAAATGAATGATGTTCAACGGGACTGTAAGCAATGTTGGCTCGAAGATCATAGAATGTCCATTACAACTCTTCGCCATATAGACGAGAAATACCCATCCGAAGTCAAGCCACCTATAACGGAACAGTAGAAAGAATCCAACAATCGATAGACTGAAACTCATCAACCATGTCCATCCAATAGTTGTCTTGAACAATAATGCGCCTAACTGATCCCAATTCCACATATCTATGAATGCTGACGATTGAAATCCTACCATAACTATTAACGCCACCAGATGACATCCTTGAAGGATAAATCCCCATACGTCATGACGACGATGATTATGTAGGTGATTAATAATTTCAAAATTTACGTTTCTCCAGAAAACCCAACCTGTTACCGTAAGTAAGCTTAGCATATAGAGTATTCTTGACATGTATATCGAAGCATTCTCACTACCTATGTTTCCATGTGTAACGGTCTCAAGATGACTTGGCTGCTCCATGTTGAAGACGTGATCTGAATTAGCATCACCAATTGTAAACGTATAGACTCCCTTAATAGGGTGTCCATCTGAAGATATGACCTGGTAGCTCACCGTGTATATGCCATCCTTCATTGAAGGTAAATCCAGGTAAAGCTCATGCTGGTTCAAATTCAGTGCTGCATCACGTTCTGTTACCGGTTCCCCATTCTGATCTAGCATATGAATATAGAACAATTCGTTCTCTACTCTCTCATTGAAGTGCAAGCCGATCTGGGATGGTGAATGAGCCAACGTGCTATTAGGAGTAGGTATCGCCTCGATTAGAGAAGCATGTGCATACGTTTTATCCGGAACTAGCAATATGAGTACTAAGGTCAGAAGCATAAAGATGAACGGAAGCCGTCTTACAATCACATTCTCAACTCCCTATTGGAATGAGCTAGTTAAAAATAGGAGAGAAATTTTAATTATCAGTGTCTCTCTCCTATCCTAACCTAGCCGATCCGATCCGATTCGCAGCTTATTCCACGATTCTCAACAGACCCAATCCGCCCCTCATCGCCTCATTCATTTGATGTGTGAGCATTAAATAATCGCCTGCTTCAGGTGCCTTCAAATCAGTGATAATCGCTCCTCCCGGAGGGACTAACTGGGTTTGGACACCCTCTAACCCGTTATCTGGATTTCCGTCGAGATAGACGGTATCGAATATTTGACCGATAATGTGCCAAGCCGAGAAATCGTTAATCCCTGCGTTGACGAAGTAGAATCGAATATCCTCTCCAGCTTTTGCCGTAAGTGGCTTATCCATATATTGAGACGGAATACCATTGAATGCTACGGCAACAGGAGCTCCTTCAATCCACTCATCCATTCCGGCATCCTCACCGTACCACTCATTCTGTATAATGACATACTCCTTATCTTTGGGCTCATAACCCGGCGGATCCACGATCACGGCGCCGAACATACCATTCGCAATGTGCCCTATAACAGGGTCAGCACTACAGTGAAAGTAGAATACGCCCGGATAATTAGCCTTAAACTCAAAGGTCATCTGTGCACCTGGTTCTATCGCTTGATGGAAGGTCCCCATATCCATCTGTCCAGCATGGAAATCTAGTCCATGCGACATATCCTTATCCTTGTTAGTTAGGTTAATCCGCACGGTGTCTCCCTGATGAACACGGATCGTTGGTGCCGGTACAGAGCCATTAAAGGTCCATACCTCGCGCAGCTCGCCATTAACCTCCAACATCGCTTTCTTAGCTTCAAGGTCAACTTCAACTATATTCCCTTTCACAGATTGAGCTGGGGCCGTGGCATCAAAGGCAACTGCATTCCCAACCTTCGCATCGACCTCGACAGCATTCTTAATAATAACAGGAGCTTTCATCGCTCCCAGCTCAATGCCTATTGATGGTGCTTCCGCTTCAGGCACTGCAGGAATTACAGTTGGATTGCCAGTAGAATATATCCAATCTCCAGTTTTTACATTATATATTCCGCCAATAGAAGTACCCAGCTTCTGATTTGCTGCATGTAAAGCCTTTCTTTCCTTTGCTGATGCCGACTTCCATTTACCGCTGTTGATTTCCATCTTTCGTAGAATGAACGCTGGATCTCCAACGCTTAAATTGGCATGATCTGAATGTCCATGAATTTCTCCTTCTATGGGAAGTCTAACGACCTCTCTATCTGGATCAAACGGATCTTCGCCCGAGCCACGCATGTGCATAATCATCCCCCCGGGATATACCCCGTCATTCGTAACAGCAAGAGAATTATGATCGTGCCATGGCCAAGTCCCTTCTCTACCTTTCACGAATACATCATAGGTCTCACCTGGTGCTATATTGATCGTATCCGCATTGTATGGACGAGGTAGTAGATACCCATCCTTGTGTGTGACTAGAAAGTGAGTGCCATGCAAATGCAATGAGTGGCTCTCAAAGCCTGCATTGATCAATCGCACACGAGCAATTTCATCCTTCTCTACCAGCATATCGGGTACAGCTGACCCCGCCTTACCATTGACAACAAAATAGTTATATTCTGGTTTCGCAGCTGCATCGCTTGGGTCACGAAGTGTATCCCACTCATCCACGATATTAACAAATTCTTTGTCCCATGTTGGCTCCTCTGTATCCTCAATAATAAGAGCGCCATACATCCCCATATCCTGATGAAGGGAAGTTTGTACATGGCAATGATACCAATGGGTTCCTGCCTCTTTCACTACAAACTCGTAGGTGAAGCTATCTCCAGGCATAATATAAGCGCCCGTTACATGAGGAACACCATCATTCAATTCATCTAAACTAGTAATTCCATGAGAATGTAAAGAGTGCGGCTGTGTTGTATTATTCTGAAGATGAATTTTTACTAAATCACCTTCGCGTGCCCGAAGGGTTGGACCTGGCACAGTGGCAGGCTGCCCTTCCAAACCGAACGCCCAAGCTACTGCAGTTGTACCGTCTATCAGCTCATGTTCAATTTCATCGATATGCATATTAAATTCTACAACTTTTCCAGTCATTTCTTCTTTTTTTATCGTGCTTCCAAGCCAGGTGTCGCGCATTTCCTCGACCAATTGATCAATCTCCCAATCTGCTTCTAGCAGAGAAGAGGGAGATGAAGCGGCGTACACTGGCGATAAACTCAACAACATCATACATATGGTAATAAAGGAAATAACCTTTACTGATCCTTTTCTATTATTCATAGCGATCACCTCCTACTCTACTGTAATTGTGCCTTTCATAAATGGATGCAGGGTACACCAAAAGTCGAAAGTTCCTGCAGTATCGAATATGTGCTTATAGTGCCCGCCCTTACCAAAGCCATCTTTAAATTCATCTCTCGAGTCAAAAGAATCCGCTACGATATTATGAAGAGCTGCCTCGTCGTTCTTCCAAGTGACGGTCGTCCCAACTTTGACAATAAGCTTGCTCGGAGAGAACGCGAAGTTTTTCATCGAAATTGTTTTCGAGCCTACGGCAACATCAACCTGTTTGGACTTATCCTGACCTTTATCGACTTCAACCACTGCTGTACCTTTATCAACCGTTGCAGGAGCAGGAGCAGGAGTAGGTGCAGGTCCATGTCCATGACCTTCGGCACTGCTAACGTCTGCCTTCCCTACTTGCAGAACACCGAGGGCACCTTTCATTGCATCCTTCATAGCATGCGTAAGAATCGCATAAACCCCTTCATCCGCATATAATTCAGCAATAAGTGCTCCTCCAGGTGGAACCGCAACCGTCTGGACACCATGTAACGTGTTCTTCGGATTACCATCCAATAGGACTTTATCGAAGATCGTACCAATCACATGGAATGCAGAAAATTTATTAATACCCGAGTTTACAAAATATAATCTGACCTTCTCCCCTGCCTCTGCAGTCAACGGTGCGTCCATGTACTGGAATGCAACTCCATTAAAAGCCATATGTTGAGGAGCCGCAGTGATGAGTTCATTCAAATCCGTGCTGTTCTCATACCATTCATTCTGGATCAACACATACTCCTTGCCTTCAGGTGTGTATCCAGGCGGGTCAACGATGACAGCACCGAACATCCCATTGGCAATATGCATGATTACAGGATCAGCACTGCAATGGTAGTAGAAAACCCCTGGATAATTTGCCTTCCAGTCAAAAGTAATACTCTCGCCTGGTTTTATCGCTTGATGGTATTTGCCCATATCTGCCTGAGCGGCATGAAAGTCAAGTCCATGGGACATATTCGGATCTTTGTTAACAAGGGTAAAGCGAACCGTATCCCCCTGATTAACACGTAAGGTTGGTCCCGGAACGGAGCCATTAAAGGTCCATACTTCCTTGACATCCCCAGGGGCAACTTCCAGTTTGGCTAGCTTGGCTTCTAACGTATAGTGGACAATTTCCCCTTTCTTGACGGGAGCGGGGGCAACCGCATTAAAGGGTACGGCCTTCTCAATACTACTTTGGACCTGTGTTGCGTTCTGTTTCACAACAGGTTCTGATGGTGCTGCTAATGCCAATGTGGTGCTGCTTGCAATGATTACAATCAAACTGGTGAACAGTTTAAAAACGGCTTTCGACTTCATATTTACTCCTCCTTGGTGTTTGTATTTAATACAGACCCCAGTCTAGAAAAGATTGGATAAACCAAGTGTGATATAAATCACACTTGGTTTATTGTTCATCTCATTGTCACATCAATTACAAATTTCAGGGATATTTGATGAACAATTCGTAACCTACTAGTGATTAATATCACTTACAACTGGTACAACCCCGATTTCTCCCAAACCTGCACTACAGCGGAGAAACTCCCCTTGCTCCTTCAACTAACGCATTCCAATGCCCACGATGATCAAGAATATCTGATTGAGAATATTTGCTTCCACTTCTATAATTCCATTTTGCTTTATTCTGTAAAGTGACCCCCACGGTCCACCTCGAAAACTTATAAATTCTTATATACATTCCTATGCATTAAGAAAAGAACCAAGCGGAAGGCAGGAGTGGATACCTGGGATTCGCTCGGTTCTTGGACAAAAATCTTTAGGCTGTGTAACTATTTCCGGGCACCTCAGAAGCCAGTCTGGACGACCTGCGGGTCATGATTGGCGGACTTCAGAACAGACTCACGCCAAGATGATCCGTCGCGCACTAGCGAGATTGGCTGCCAGCTCAGCACGGGTCTGGTGCACGTGCGCAGCCCAAGCTGGCTGGCCGGGACCGCTGCGCCACGACTCGCTCAGTGGACTGTTGTCGACAGTATCGAAACCAAACTGGTCGTACAGTCGCATCACGAGTTCCGTGGCCTCAGGAAAGTCGCTCGAGACCGACAACGCATGGCGGTCAGGGTCGCCAGCTGGTCTGCTCGACATGAAGAGGCGTGGAGCTTGGATGTGGGTGAAAGCCTTCGCCACCTTCGAGGTAGGAAGTTGCTCCTGGCGGAGCTCATGAACTGTCTTCTCACCAGAGTCAATCACTGGGTAATGGCCATCGCGCCAAGGCATATAGTTGTTCGTGTCGAGCACGATCTTACCCGCTAGTTGATCAACAGGCATGTCGTTGACTAGCTTGAGGGGGACGGCCACGACGACGAAGTCACCAGCCACGGCAGCGCCGGCCGCAGTTGCGGCGCGTGCTGACGGGCCGAGCTCGTCAATGAGGTCCTTCAACGTCTCGGGTCCTCGTGAATTGGCAATGACGACCTCATATCCTTTCGCGATCGCCGCACGCGCGATCTGGCTGCCGACCTCGCCCGCGCCAATGATGCCAACTACTGTCATGGGTGCGCACCTACCGCTCCTATCCATTCCTCGCTTTTCACCCAAAGCCGCTCGGCTTTGTTAACGTCAAGTGCATACGACCTCACGCCGTCGGCAAACGGGTTAGGCGAGTCATCGATCGGAGCGACCCCACAATCTTCGAGATAGCGTCCGCCGATTTCGTCTCTATCAGCCACGACTGCGGCCCAGACCGATGTTGCGGCCGCCTGTACGATTTCTTTGAGCTCCGCTGGCGGAAGGCCATCTTCGGCGCGAGCTTTCCCAACGTTCTCGAAAAGCCCCTGCAAGTCTTCCTGCGAGAAATGGCGTACGAGATCGGTAAAACTGTTCCCGGGCATCACCGAGGCAGCTCGAATGCCACGACTGCGATGGCGCTTATCGAACTCCAATGCGAAGAGAGAAGTGGCCGTCTTCGATCGGCCATAGGCGACAAAGGGGTCGTATGTCTGTTGCTCGAAATTCGGATCGTCTAGGTCAATATCGGCGACGCGATGAGCTTGGGACGACAGCATCACCAAGCGTCCATTATCGGCGAGCAACGGCTCAATCCGATTGATCAAAGCGAAATGACCAAGATAGTTCGTCATGAACTGGACTTCGAAACCGTCGACCGTACGACCAAACGGAGTTGCCATAATGCCAGCGTTAGCGATGATGGCGTCGAACCGCTGGCCGTTGGCCAACAGTTTATCCGCGCAGGCACGAACGCTTTGCAGGGATGCGAGATCGAGATCGATCAACTCTAGCCTGCCGCCTCTTTGCCCCGCGGTGTCAAGCACCGATGCAGTGGTCGCTTCAGCTTTGGCGAGGTCTCTGATCGTGCCGACGACGCTGGCGCCTTGAGAGACCAGGGAACGGGCGGTTTCGAGGCCAATGCCCGATGATATACCTGTAATAAGAAGTCGCTTTCCTTTGAGATCAATGCCGGACAGCACCTGATCGGCAGTTGACTTTGCACTGAATTTTTTAGTCATATATGTTCTCCTTTAATTGCGTATTTATGAAGCTTTGCTCTTCATTGACCTTAGATTCCGATACCGCCGGCAATATTGATGGTCTCACCGGTAATGTAGCCCCCATGTGGTCCGGCGAGGAAGCAAACGGTCTCTGCCACCTCTTCAAGGGTTGCAAAGCGACGGATCGCATGCATGTCCAGGAAGGCTTGAAGGGGTGGAAGATGATCAGCCACTTCCTTGTTCATGTCCGTGGGCATGACGCCGGGCTGCACGACATTCACAGTGATATTGCGGGGGCCGAGGTCACGTGCGATGCCCTTCGCATATCCGACGAGGGCGGCCTTCGTTCCGGCGTAGTCGGCGACCCCTCCAAAGGGCACGAAAGCGCCGAGCCGAGAGCCGATAAATATAATGCGACCTCCATCAGCTAGTTTGGGTGCCGCCGCACGGGTATTGGCAATCGATCCCATGACATTAACTTGCCACTGCCGATTGTATTTTTCTTCGTCTAAGCCGATATCATCTACCACCTGGCCCTGAATCGCGATACCGGCATTGTTCACCAGGATGTCGAGCTTGCCAAATTCGGCAATTACCGAGTTAATTAGGGGCTTGGCGGAAGACAGATCCGCTTGGTCGCTCTTGATTGCCAATGCATGAACACCCTTGGCCTTCAGCTTCTCCACGACAGCCTCCGCCTTTTTGGTCGAGGCCACGTAGCTGATCGCGACATCCGCTCCATGATCGGCAAACGCTTCCGCTATTGCGACGCCAAGGCCGCGTGAGCCGCCTGTAATGAGGACGACCTTGCCCTTCAATGATTTCTGCATGAGAACAAACTCCTTCAATGATTTTTTGGACACTCTTGCTTCGGTGACCGCCGAATGAAATATCATAACGATCGTTACGATAATTTATGTTACACATTCTGGTTCATACTGTCAATCGGTCAATTCACAAGATCCAGACGGCCGACTATTTCGTCGGTCGTGTGCTACCGCAGGCCCTTCCCGATGAATTGGCAGCGATTCGTAACGTGTGTTATGATATTGTATAGCATGAAAATGGGACATAAACCTTCTTAATATCAACCGTCACAATAAAAGACGAGGTGAACTGACTAATGGGACGAAACCGCGAATTCGATGTAGATCAGGCACTGGACGCGGTAGTTTGCGTATTTTGGCGCAAAGGCTACGAGGGCGTGTCGTACACCGACCTGACTCAGGCCACGGGTGTCGAACGACCCGCGCTCTACTCGGCGTTCGGCAACAAGGAAGCTTTATTCCGCCAAGCGCTGACGCGCTATTACGAGCGCTATCTGGATTTCTTCCCGGCGGCGATGGAGTTACCGACCTCGCGGGAGGTGGCAGCGCATATCCTCTTCAGTGCGGCCGAACTGCATACCCGTTACCCGGATCGCAAGGGATGTCTAGGAATCCACGGCGCCTTGGCCGGCTCGGACGATGCCGAACCTATTCGACGTGCCCTGATCGATGCGCGTGCGATCGGAGAGGCATCGCTTCGTGATCGCCTCGAACGTGCAAAGCAGGAGGGAGATCTGCCGGAAACCGCTAACTGCGCTACGCTAGCTGCATTCGTGGGTGCGGTGCTCCACGGTATGGCTGTTCAAGCCAAGGCCGGCTTCAGTCGCGACAAGCTTGAGGCTGTTGCTGAGCAAGCACTCTCCACGTGGCCTACCGGCAACTCCACACTTTCCGGGAAGTCATCCTAACGGAAAAAACCCCTTATCCCGTCCTCTAATATGCCAACTCATACTATTGTGGTGTTGGGCAGGAATGGGTAGGGACCGACTGGCCACCATGCAGCACCAAAAAGAACACGTGCGCGGGATTCGCGTGCGTTTCACCTCTCGATCCACCTCGAGAACTTATAAATCCTTGTATGTTCAAGTAGTCCTTGGAAGTTTCTTCCGTTACTTCGTCGCCACAACCCTATAAAACTCCCAAACCGACACTACAGCGGACAAAACTTCCTTTACTCCCCCAAAGTAGCTTGCCTCACCCGATACAGTCGAGTAGGCTGGGGTCTTTCCTTTAGAGGATTGTACCCCATACCCCTCACAGATCTTATCCCGACAAAATCGTTATCCCGACTTTTGTTGTTAATGCGCCATAAAGTATTGAAAACACAGCGCTTTTAATATTGCAATCATCTTAAAAGTCGGGATAATATTTTTTTGAAATATCCCTTCACCAACAGCGATTTGAATATATAATCCTCCTGTCAACATCAAAATAATGCAATGTCGGGGGGATTTATATGAAAGAAATTGACGTATCGCAGTTGATCGAAAAAGCTATTGGGCAATTGAGATCATTTAAACTCAAGCCAAGCACAATTACCGCCTATGAGCTCAGATCATTTAAACCAGTGAAAGTGTATTTTGCTGAACGAGAAAAATGTCTTTATAGCACTGATCTCTCAGAAAAATATTTAATGGAGACGAAAGGTCAATTTGAATTACTACAAATATCGGCCGAAACAAAGAGATTCCGAGAGAAAGGCGCAATTATCTTGGATGAACTCTATTTAACTGGAGGTCTTGTTTGGCGAATGCGCCCTGCAGGAAAAAGTAGCGTTCCTGTGTGCCATACTGAAGTATTTGCATCGTTTTCAAAAAAAATGGAGCGTAGTGGCCGACAACATAATGCGGCGAGCTCAATTGTACGTAAATATTTGACGTATCTAGATTCTAACAATGTTAGTGAAGTTAGTTCCATTAATGCTAGTCACATCCGGCAATTCATTATTCATGTTTCGCCAGAACATCGCGGGAGTATGGACTACATTGTTTTAGCGCTTCGCAAATTCCACAGTTTCTTGAAAGAATATCAATTGCTTGAGATTCAGTATGAAGCAGTTCTGTTTGTTCCAAAGGTACGTGACAGACGAGTGCTGCCGTGTATCAATCAGAATGAGATCGATAGCGTTCTGAAACAAATAGATGTATCTGCAGCAATGGGGAAAAGAGACTATGCAATAATCATTCTTGGTGCTAATACCGGACTGCGTGCTGGGGATATTGCTCAGTTACGGCTGACGGATATAGATTGGGCTAACAACGAAATCCGCATTATTCAAGGGAAAACAGATACTCCCCTAACGCTTCCTCTTACTCCATTAGTGGGAAATGCAATTGCTGACTACATACTGGGCGGTAGACCTTTGTCGGATTCTCCATATATATTTCTGCGGGTATTGGCTCCATTTCAGAAATTTCGTGATGGGGTCTCAATAGGGTGCATATTCAGGCGGTATTTGAAGAAAGCTGGGATCGACCACAACATTGGTGATGGAAGAACTTTTCATGGTTTGCGTAGGACACTTGGAACCACTCTCGTTGTAAAGGACGTGCCTGTCACGACCGTGGCGCAAATATTGGGACACCGTAGCATTAAACCTACGAAGCAGTATATATCTTTGGATCTATCCGGGTTGAGGCAGTGCGCCTTGGATTTCGGAAGCTTTGGAGGTATGCATTGTGAGTAGATTGCTTAAAAGCTGTTACGGCCCGATGATAGATAATTTCCTTGAATACAAACAGTCTCTAGGTTATTCGAGATCGACTTACGAAGGTTTCCTTGCGGACTTTGACAAATATTGTTCACTGAATTACCCGAATGAAACGGTACTCACCAAGGAACAAGCATTAAAATGGGGGATCCGACGTAAAACTGAGCAGCAATCAGGGTATCGTCGTCGGCTCGCATCTTTACGGGAATTCGGGAAATTTCTTAAAGCAACCTCTGAGCCCACATATATCTTCCCTTCCGGCCATGCTGGGTCTTCCCCACAATATACTCCATATATTTTCACGGACGAAGAATTAAGCAAATTTTTTGAAGCTACGGACAGGCTTGAAATGAACAAGCAATCTCCGAATCGGCACATTGTTTTACCGGTACTGCTTAGGTTAATTTACTTCTGTGGTCTGCGACCTAACGAAGGTCGAGAATTAAAAACAGCTGATGTCGATCTGGAAGGTGGAATTCTGTTAATCCGTGGCAACAAGACACATAAGGAACGGTTTGTCCCTATGTCGGACGATGTGCTGAATTTATGTCGGAGATATGCCGACAATCTCCCGTATAGAAACGAATACTTCTTTCAGAACCCAGATGGAAATCCGTATCCTGCTAAATGGCTTACTCGCCAGTTTTTAATGGTGTGGAATATTACCGTTGCTGACAGTAACCATCACCCAAGGGTACGTGTATATGACCTGAGAAATCAAAACTAAAATAAAATCCAAACTTACCTGCAAAAAGCAAGGAAAGT
>JBBDIY010000071.1:0-13374 GCA_040880185.1 Paenibacillaceae bacterium | reverse complement strand
TTTCATTACATTTTTGTGCCTTGAGCACAGCGAAAGGAATGTAACTTATTATGAAAGAACACTGTGGATAAACTAACTTGGATGGTGAAGAGAGGTGTGGTTCCGTTGGACTATTTAACGAAACAACCGAAAAAGATCATCCTTCTAGCTGAACATATGATTGTTGTTTAAGACGATCCAAAATTCATTTTTTGTTGTAAGGCTTTGAAACGATCAAAATCAACACCATCAAAGAGATCCCTTCGGGGATCTTTTTTTTTATCCAATGAAACGGTAAGATATGAGTATGAATAATTAGCTCTATTCACAAAAAAATGTATGAAGTGCAGAAGTGCACCTAATTCAGAGCTAAAAAGAAATAATAATAATATTAAGTGCAAAAACGCACTTAGTCCAAGAATAAATGGCAAATCGAGCGAGATTAGGAGCAGATATGCACTTAATTTAAGAGCCAGTTCGTTGAAAAGTCACCTAGGTGGCAGAAAGTACGAACCGCAGAATGTTCTCAATCACAATGCGCCCATAAGGGTATATACATTTAGGGAGGCAACATCATTCATGCTACTTATGGGTATTGATATAGGTACGACGAATACAAAGGTTGGTTTATTCCAAGAGGATGGAACCTCGATTGCTACAGCATCTGCGCCAACAGTTACATATCGTGACCCTGAGGGCTTCTCTTATTATGATCCTCACCAAATGTGGGAAATGATTGCAATGGCTATTCGTGAAGTTATGCAAAAGGCGGGGGCGGGATTTGAATCTTCTCAGCCAAGTGAAATTCGTGTAGGTGCGATTGGAATTACGAGTATGGCCGAAAGTGGCTTGCTGGTTAGTCGTCAGACGGGTGAGCCACGTTCGATTTTTATGCCTTGGTTCGACAATTGCTCACAGCCGCAAGCCGATTGGATTGCTCAGGAAGCTGATTTATTCGAGCGATTCTGTGTGGCAGGCGTACATAGCAGCTTTAAGTTAGGATTGCCAAAGCTTATGTGGCTTAAGGAGCGGGACCCCTCCGCATTCGAAGGATCGGTTTGGTTGTCGGCATCCGGATATATAGCGTACCGATTGACCGGGGCTATGGCATTCGACTACTCCTTGGCAGCACGAACCTTCGCCTTCGATATCGAATCGAAAACTTGGGACGAAGCGTGGATCAAGAGCTGTGGCCTCGATCCCTCCGTGTTCCCTGATGCTTACCCAGCGGGTACGCCACTCGGAATGATCACTTCCGATTTAGCACAATCATTAGGGCTGACAGGCGATGTCCCGGTATGTATTGCTGGTCATGATCATGTCGTATCCTCATTGTCAGTGGGGGCGATTTTTCCAGGAATTGTGTATGATTCCATGGGTACGGCAGAGACATTAGTAGGAACGCTTGAGAACAAAAAGCTCGGTCGCAGAGAGTTCGAATCAGGGCTATCGTATGGCTGTCATGTTGCGAATGACAGCATGTTCTGGATGGGCGGTAATTCGGGGTCTGGCGCATCTGTTGAATGGCTTCGTATACTTCTTGGTGATCCACAGCTCGCATATACAGAAGTTCTTGCTTTACTCGCTGAGGTGAAGCAAGGTCCAAGCGGCATCCTGTACTTTCCATACATATCGGGAAGTGGAGCGCCACATGTCGATGCGAGCGCTAGAGCCGCATTCATTGGACTAAGTAAATCACATGGCAAGGGTGATTTAATCAAGGCTGTGCTCGAAGGTACGGCGTATCAGCTGCAGATCATACGTGAAGAAACTGAGCACATATCAGGCCGTAAGTTCACCAAACTCGTTGTCGTCGGTGGGGGGACTCGCAATGCGCATTGGCTGCAGATCAAGGCGGATGTGTTGAATTGCTCGTTACAGATCCCGCCGATCGAAGAAGCGAGTCTGCTTGGTGCAGCACTATGTGCAGGCATTGGAGCGGGTATTTATGCATCGGCGGAGGCTGCAGTATCTGCTACGGCAAACTTGACTACTACCCATGTCGAGCCGGATCAGTCCAGGCATACAGACTACCGTCGATTGTATGAATTGGGTTATGTGGCGCTGCAAGCACCATTGCGAGCGTTCTACCGGAGGTAGGAGTAATTTGAATAATATAGATATAATGAATACACATTGGGGGCTGTCCCATAAGTCTAAATGACTTAGGGCGGCTCCTTATGTGAATTAAATCACATACATTGATGCGCATGTACTTTATACTAAATACATGAAGTCACAACGCATTGTTAAGGAGGAATCAGTGATGATGAACCGTCAGCAAACGACCCCGACTGAGGCAGCTATACATCCGATTGTAGAGTTCACAAAAGCACTTGATCAATTAGAAGAGGAACACGTTGTTCTCCGGAATAAGTTACAAGAATTTGTAGTGATCGAGGAAGTCATTCGACTTGGCCGTCCAGATACTGATTGGTTCGGTACCCTTAGAGATCTTAAGATAAGAGTAGAAAAGTTCCTGGTGGAATTAGATCATCATACCAAATGGGAGGATGCGGCCTTGTTCCCTATGTTAGCCGATCTTGTGACCGATAGCCCGCCGATGATTGATCTCATTGAAGAGGATCACCGACTAGCTATGCAATATATGGAGGCATTTCTGGATGAATTGCATAAATCCGTATCACCGATTAGGCGACAGGAGGCTAAGCACATCATCTCTCTTTTGATGAATGCACACCAATTAATACTCGATCATTTCTATGGCGAAGAACACTATATATTCCCCTTGGCGGAACAGCTTCAAACGAATATCGACTATTTGTCCAGTTAGATTGGATCTAGGGAATAAATTCCATAAGGAAACATTTATCCAAAGATTGAGTTATACTAAGTACAAGAAATAACTTCAGAGAGGGCGAACATCATGATCACACCAATGACAGATTTTTTCCTCGAACTGCCATCCAAGACCTGCACGACCTGCAATCATGAGATAGAGGAAATGGCCGATTGCTACGTGACGATATGTAATGAATGTAATGGATCGGTATATTATCCACTAAGTCCGATTGTAATACTTCCTAAATAACAAATATATCTGAACAAAAACTCCCCCTGCCAGCAGTTGAATGACGCTGTTGAAGGGGGAGTTTTTGTGTATGGAATAGTTAATTTCTTGTAGATTACTCATTCGTAGTTACCGATTCGTGGTCACGATAACTTCGGGACTAAACTCCCCGAATTTCTTGGAACCCCAGTCCTTCGCTTTAACCTTAAATTTGTAGAGTGTGTTAGGTGTAAGCCCTGTTGCCGTATACGAAAGGTTCACATAATCCTGTGTCCAGCCGAAGTAGGAATACGTTCCGTTCATGCCAATCGCTCGATAAATGTCGTAAACATCGATTCCTGAGGGGTCGGTCGCTGATGTCCATTTCAATGTTACTGTTGTTGACGTTTTTGCGGTGACCACAAGCTGCGCAGGTGCAGAAGGCGGAGTGGTATCGACAGGAGTTGGAGCTGGTTCTTGAGGTGTACCGATAATGCTCGTTGTACCTGGCGATGCATAGTTTTTGGATATATTATCCAATACTAGTATCCAATCGTTATTCACCCCGGAGGAAGGAACCGTAAACGCTCTTGTTGTTCCAAAGGTATTCGTGAACTCCCCAATTACCGTGTTTACACCCGTTCTTGGATTGTACCAATACGCTTTAACCCGAGTACCAGAAATTCTACCCATATTGATTGTTATATTGTTCCGAGTGTAGATCATCGCATAGTCAGCACCTCGAGTTGCCATAACCTTGTTACCGCCCGAGAGTGAGTTTGTGACTAATGACTGGTCAGGAACGCGAGGGATAATCGGACGCGATTCCATGAGCTTCCTTAGATGGCGCATTTGCGAACGCCCCGGTGCGTTAAGTGCTTCTGTGGAGTACCAGTAGTGAGTGGCACCGATTTCTGGGTTCCGACCCGGTGCGTACATCTGTTGAATCGAGTTATGACCATACGTATGACCAAAGGCTCCCGCGAATACCGCCCAATATGCCGCTTGACGAACATCATAGTCGTTGAAATAGGCTCCGTTGGTTTGGAAATTGACCCATAGTTGCTCATATCGCGGTTCTAAATCCAATACCGGCTTAACGGGGGTTTTTCCATAATCTGCTGTAATACTCGAATAGTTATCAAGGTCTTTGGATGTATGACCGGATTGATGGGCGTTGAATGACAGCCATGCCTCTGATTGAAACCATTCGGATGAAGAACGACCGCCAAATGGGTGGTAGGTTTTAATTTGTGTTCCACCGCCATCATTGAGACCGTTTACCATTTGCCGGATTAGGGTTTTCTTAGCTTCAGTATCAGGGATGCGGTCACCACCAAGTACCCACACGATATTATTCCTGTTCGCATAACGAGTGCCTAGCCATTTACCATAGTTGTAAGCTTTCGTGTTGTCGAATATATTCTGGAACGATTGTCCATATGTCGTATTATCGAGAATGTACTTACCCCAAGTTGGAAGAACGGCCATATATAATCCAAGTCTAGCCGCAGTGTCGATCACATAGTCCACATGGTCCCAGTAATCGTATTCTGCTGGATTGGACGGATTAGCTCCAGTAGTTGTGTTAGGTGTATTCGGATTGTTGCCTACTAATGGAAAGTCACCTTGTGTATTTGCGTTAACGAGTGCCCATCGTTCAGCAAGCATAACCGCCTGAACAACGGTGAAGCCATTCGATACCACACTGTTTAGATAAGTGGTAACCTCCGTCCGAGTGCAACGGTTAAACAGTTCCCAAGCCGTATCTGCGAGCCAGAAGAACGGAGTACCCGTGGATTTTTGGAGATGCCTTCGATTACCTGAAACCTGTAGTCTAGACAATGGAGTCGGATCGGTTGGATCGGTGTCGCCCCCACCTGGGTTTGCTGGAATTACAACTTCGTCCCGAGTTAGTGTATAAGGATGATTGTAGAATTGTACTTTGTTTGCCTGAGTATTCTGATCAAACTCCGGTCGTCCCCATGCGCTGACAAAGGAATACCGATACCAACGGTCTTGCAGAGTTTGGGCAAGTGGCAGAGGTCCGCATTCGGATATTCCGAGAGGTCTACCCTTACTTCCGAAGCATGCAATGGAGAAGTTCCATAGATTATCGTGTTTGAAATCAGCCCATTCGCCTCCGTACAAATCCCACGATAGCATATCGACTTTAGCGCTTCCTTCTGCAGTATCGGGAGCAGGCCAGAACTTCTTGAAATCTTCGATGTTATTGTCGATGCCAGGGCGCATACAATTCGGATTCCACAACCATAGCATATTGTTTAACCCATGATAATTCGTAAATCGGTCGTATGTCAGATTCCACAGATCCGTATAGGATTGTTGAGTCTTGGCGTACGCCGAATTCGCCTTCCCACTCCCCGCCCACCAATACCAGTAACCGTTCATTTCGTGCCATGGTCTGAAAATAATAGGCGCTCCCGCATCACGAAGCATCTTGAAGTGAACAGCAATAGCATCCATCTCAGCTAATAGCCATTTGTGATTGGCCCCATTGGTATTGTATATAATGTCGTTGAATTCCGTTTGTGTGGTTTTTCGTTGACACCCATTAGGGTAATTGTACACCGTGTTCGGGTAGGTGCAGTTCCACATAAAGGAGACAATGCCACCTGCATTCCAATAATCTCGTGCCGCGTTCGCCGTGCCGAGCCGCTGTTGATAAGCTGTTGTAGGTGTCTGCGCCATCGTTGGACCCATCTCATATGCTGACATTCCAGGATACTTACCTCCAGAAATCGGAAGGACGAGCTGTTGATTGTTCTGTGTTGGTGCCTCAATAAAATTATGCTGTCCAGTCAAGCAACCACCGGTTGGACTTTGCAGAGAAGAAAGGTAGCTTAGAACCCTGCGAGCATTAAGCGTGGCATTCGGGCTGACCGGATTGATTACACTAGGATCTGTAGGGTCTGTAGGTTCATCTAATGGTGGAATAAGAACCTCATCTCGAGTAAGGGCATAAGCATTGGCGTAGTATTGTTGCCGTTTCTGAAGTGTGTTCTGATTTGTGTATTCGGGATTGCCCCATGCCGCAGATATAACCCAATGTGGCTGATTGGCTTTAAAATCATTCAAGTCTGGTACGGTACCAAACTCCGCAACGACTAAAGGTCTGCCTCCACCAAGTGCCCATAGCGTATCATGGTTGAAGGCTTTCCCGTATTGGCCGAGGAAAATATCAGTACCTAGGATGTCCACCATGGAATGTCCTGGGTAAAAATCAGCATATGGCTTCAGATTCCCATCATTAGCTTGACCAGAGCCATTCCACATCCACAGGATATTGTGTAAGCCATGGACATTGACCATTTCGTTGTATAGGAAAGCCCATAGGTCCTTAAAGGTTTTGTCACCCGCTGTTGTGCTTCGGCGATTAGCCCACCAGAACCAATAACCGTTCATTTCATGCCATGGTCTGAAGATAATCGGAACATTCGCGGCCTTTAACGTCTGGAAGTGAGTAGCGATAGCGGCAATTTCATTCTTCAGCCACGTATTCTTTACATCACCATGGGTTAATATTTGGTTGAATTCCGCCTGTGTCGTGGACCGTTGCACATTCGCATACGTATAAGCTGATGTCGGATAGACACAGTGCCAGCAGACCATAGGGATACCCCCACTCTGCCAATATGCTTTTGCGGTAGTTACAACATTCGCCCGCTGTGTGTTCACTGTACTCGCTGTCTGCCCCGAAACTGGACCCATCTCAAAATCCGCAACAGCTGGGAATCTCCCGCCAGAGTCAACTTTTGCTAGATTATTAGTGTTGTCGGAAGGAACCTCAAGCCAGTTGTGTTGACCCGTAAGTATTCCGGTATTGGGGGCGGTTAATGCGTATAGATACGAGAGAAGCCTTCTTGCCTCGATTGTAGCACTTGGGTTAGCGGGTGCATTTCCTGCCATACAAATCAACTCCTTCTTGTGTAATTACCATGAACCATCCGCAGAATTATGGAGGTATCTCTCTCACAATATGAGATAGCAATGATAATCATGTATGTCTAATAGAAGAAATTGCTTGTGTATTTTGTATAATAACGCGCTTTGTGTGAATCATCACAGAGTTCCAAATATATATGAAAGAACGAACAGCTATGAGCTCACATTCTCTCTTTACGTGTCCTTCTTTTTCTGAAAGAGGAAAGGTACGTATAAGAGGACGAATGCAACCGCCGCAGCCGCCTCCATGGAGAGGATATACCACGGCCAAGGTCCGAGGACATCGATGAGAGACGGATCGCTTGGCTTGTGCATGATGAACAGATAATTCCCTTCAGTCAAGTGATTAACGATAGCAATGGGGATCATTAACAGGTTTAAGTAGATCATGGTCTTCCCAATGGAGTGGAAGTAAGGTCGATAACCATACACCCAAACCATGAATAAGCACGAGACAATAATCCCACCATGAGCGATGAAAAAATAATAATAAGTAAAGTGCGGAAATCCGGACAATATCGCTGCTGGAGTTAACAATGCTTGGAGAGCGCCACCAATACCGGCAAAATAATTGAATTCGAACAATGCATAACTTTTCGATAAAAGCATAATTATGCATAAGAGAACAGTTAGGCTGCACAAATGCAGAGGCAGGGTGTAAGAAATATCCCAGTGCCCTGAAGTTCTGTACCATACGTTCAATAGGACATCCATGAGTAGTAAGAGGCCGGCTAGACCGTAACGGTAGAGATCGGCTTTTTTCTTGTGTCGAATCGATTTCCGTAGGAGGAAGAGCAGTACGCAGATCGAAGCAATGACCATGAGTGAAACCCAATGTGACATCGAATAGAAAATAAAGGGGAGCAGCTGTTCATCAAACCGGAAATAACGCTCCATATTCGTTGGCCCTCCTGGAAATTAAACTGTCGTGACTAACTCTGGAAATTAAACTGTCGTGACTAACAAGGGAGTTTAATTGGAAGTCGATCCGTATCGAGTAACAAGGGAGTTTAATTGGAAGTCGATCCGTATCGAGTAACAAGGGAGATTAATTGGAAGTCGATCCGTATCGAGAAATCCTACTAATTAATTATATTTAATTTCCCCGTAAAACTCTGTAATTCCTCCATTGCAGGAAATATTAAACAATGGTAAAGTGAAACATACGTTCTGAAAATTAATAAGTATTGGTGGTGTTATCTTGGCATTTATTATGCGTATGAGTTGGTTTTTTAAGCTTCGTTGGAAATCCTATACAATGGCTATTCTAGCGATGATTGCAGATTTCTCTATTGCATTAACTCCACCACTCATCATGGGTGATTTAATCGATATGGTTAATGATGGTACGCTTACACAGGAGCTTCTTGATTATAATGTGCTTTTGTTAGTTGGTATAGCAATAACCACATACGCTCTTGTACTTATATGGGTCAATGTATTATTCCGCAATGCGATGCTGGCGGAACTGATGATGCGTTCGAAGCTCATCCGCCATCTCATATTAATGACGCCAACTTTCTTTCAACGTAATAGTCGTGGGGATTTGATGGCTCAGGCTACTAATGATATTAGAGCAGTTAACTTCGCGGCGGGTTTCGGAGTCATGACATTAGTACATACGGTTGTTGGCTGTATTCTTGTTCTGACGATGATGATTATCTTCGTCGATTATCGTTTGATGCTTGCGGCATTAATTCCAATGCCATTCTTAGCACTAGCGATCCGTAAGCTTGGTATGGCTATGCGTACTCGATTTGTGGCTGCCCAGCAAGCATTCGGGGCATTGAATGATCAGGCACTGGAGTCGATATCAGGTATTCGTGTTATTCGATCTTATGTGCAAGAGGGCTATGATGTAGAAGCCTTTCGTAAGGTAGCCGAAGATACCATGAGCAAGAATGTGAGAGTTTCGATCATTCATGGCTTATTCCATCCAGTGATTTCTTTACTCGTAGGATTAAGCTTCTCGATTGGCTTAGGTGTTGGATCGTACATGATGTACTTAGAGATCATTACATTAGGTCAGTTTGTACAATTCAATATCTTCTTAGGCATGCTAATCTGGCCAATGATCGCTTTCGGCGAGTTTATGAATGTGATGCAGCGAGGTAGTGCTTCTGCTGATCGGATACACCATACACTCATTCAAGAAGCGGATGTCGTCGATGTGGATTCGCCTGTTACTGATGTCATACCTGATCGAATAAGTTTTAATCGTATGAGCTTTAGATATCCAGAAGCATCGGAAGATAGTTTGGCAGATATCGAAGTATACATAGATAGAGGTCAAACATTGGGTGTTGTTGGTCGCACGGGGAGTGGCAAGTCAACATTTCTGAAGCAGCTGTTGCGTCAATATCCGATCACGGGCAATTCCCTTCTAATCGGTGGAATATCGATTGAACAGATTAGTTTCGATCAAATTCATGAATGGATGGGCTATGTTCCGCAAGAATATTTACTCTTATCCAAGACGATCCGTGATAATGTTCGATTGGGTAAGCTAGATGCGACCGCTGAGGAAGTAGACGATGCAGTTCACATGGCATCCCTATCCATAGATATTGCTCAGATGAAAGATGGCTTGGAAACCATGATTGGCGAGAATGGGCTCATGCTGTCCGGGGGACAGAAGCAACGTGTAGGTATAGCACGTGCCCTCTTAGTAGATCCGGAAATTCTCATTCTCGATGATGCGCTTTCTGCAGTGGATGCTAGAACGGAAAGTGCGATACTGCATAATATTCGTCATGAACGTCATGGACGAACAACGATTATAGCCACACATCGATTATCGGCTGTGAGCCATGCAGATTGGATTATTGTGCTTGATGATGGTCGGATCGTGGAGGAAGGCACTCATGATCAGCTCATGTTCCTGGGTGGCTGGTATAAGGAACAATATGAGCGTCAGCAAATCGAGGCTTCATTGCTATAGGAAGGTGGGTTATACGTGGAACAGGACAAAGAGATATTGAGAGATAAGATCATAAGTGTGGACAAAGGAACTATCAGAAGACTATTCCGATATGCACTACTTTTCAAGTTTCGTATAATTGCCGCTATATTGATTCTCATAATGGCTGTAGGTACGGAATTATTAGGACCGATCATTACGAGGACGGTTATTAATGACCATCTCTCCCTTATTGGGTCGGATGCATTCAGAATGAAACCAATTATCTACCTTGTTGGTTTATACGTATGTATATTGGTTGGCGCTGCTATTCTTCATTTCGTTCAATCCTTTCTCCTACAGACGACTGCGCTACGTATCATCTTGCAAATGCGGATGGATATTATGAATCATCTTCAACGGATTGCTGTCCGATACTTCGACAACACACCTGTAGGCGCATTGGTCAATCGAGTTGCGAACGATACAGAATCCATACGTGATCTCTACATGAGTTTTATGGCTACCTTTGTTGTAAGCTTGGTCCAAATTACTGGAATTTTCATATTTCTCTTCTATTTGAATCCATTCATGGCAAGTATATGTTTAATTCTAATCCCATTCTATGCGGGGATCGTTTACTGTCTATTGCGATTCTCGAACAAATATTGGGTGTCGATGCGGGCGCGAATTAGTGAGATGAATGCCATGCTGAGTGAGACCATTGTTGTAATGCCAGTTCTCCGATTGTTCCGTCGAGAGAAGGAAACAGTTCGTGAGTTTGAAGAGCTAAACGACGTATGGTTTGTGAATAATGTCAAGCAACTAAGACTGACATCCATGATTTCTCGCAACTTGATTGGTTTATCTGGTGCATTGATGACGGCGTTCATCATCTACTATTTCGGTGGGCTTTCGCTTGAGGCTTCGATCGAGTTGGGTACATTATATGCATTCTTAGATTATCTTGGCCGGTTATTCTATCCGGTCATTGGTATATTCGACCAGTTAGTTAATGCACAACGTGCTTTCGTATCCGCTGAGCGGGTATTCGAGCTCATGGATGAGCCAGGACGAGAAGTAACGGATATTCAGAATGAACAGTTTGTACGTCCGAAGGGTACTGTGACATTCGAGGATATCTGGTTTGCTTATAATGATGAAGAATATGTATTGAAGGGATTATCGTTTGAGGCCATTCAAGGACAGACGGTGGCATTGGTTGGTCATACTGGCTCAGGGAAGAGCTCTGTTATGAACCTGTTGCTTGGTTTTTATGAGACCGAGAAAGGTAAGATCACCATTGATGGTCAGGATATTCGCACGATTCCTAAGCAATCCCTGCGTAAGTATATGGCTGTAGTGCTTCAGGACCCATTCCTGTTCGCTGGTGATATCAAATTTAATGTAAGCTTATATAATAAATCCATCGGACCCGATCAAGTGAGCCAAGCTTTAAAGGACGTTGGAGCGGATACCTTCGTGGAACGGCTTCCTGCGGGTATGGATGAGCCAGTCATTGAACGAGGGAGTACGTTATCTGCAGGCCAACGACAATTGATCACATTCGCTAGAGCATTAGCGTTTAATCCATCTATACTGATCTTAGATGAGGCAACAGCTTCTATTGATAGCGAGACAGAGGGACTCATTCAGAACGCATTAAAGGTTCTAAGTCAAGGCAGAACAACCTTCGTGATTGCTCATCGACTGTCCACGATTCGTGAAGCCGACCTCATATTAGTGCTCCACAAAGGTGAGATTGTTGAGCGTGGATCCCATGAGGAACTAATGCAGGCGCAAGGACGTTATTACAAGATGTATGAATTGCAGAAAGGCGCTTAACAGAAAAACCGTCAGTGGATATTAATCCAACTGACGGTTTTCTGTTATATTTACCTCTGCGTGGATAACCTATTGTGAGGATGTCTCCAATGTTTCTTCAGCTTCGGGGATAATTGCATCTCCTGATCGTTCCTTGATTTGTTGCTTTTCTTGTTTATCTAATAGAAGATTATTCTCTAAGTCTTTTTGACCTTGCTCTTGAACGACTTGGATGGCTTCCTCCAATGTCGCTTCCTTGTTTACTACCTTCTTGATTTGTTCATTTAACAACATATCAAAGCTTTGGTAGAAAGAGTTGGGCACCCCCTCCAAGAAATTGTAAGCATTGATTGGGCTCGGCTTCATTGCATAGAAGGGCTCCATACTGTGCCCGTCACGCTCTTTAGAGAAGGTAAGACGGGTAGAAAGGTCATATGTAGAAGATTTAGATTTAATTCTCGCCATATCCTCGCTGTTGATATATTTCACGAGCTCCCAAGCCGCTTTACTATTCTCGGATGTGGAACTCACTGCATAAATTTGCCCGATGTTGATCTGTCCACCCATACCTGGCTCTGTTGAACTCGTTGGAGCGGTAAGGATGCCATAGTTGAATGCTTTGTAGTCTTTCACCCGCTGATTGGCTTGCTCAATTTGTTGAATAAGCTGTGGTGAATCGACCACCATGGCACTTTTACCAGCTACAAACGGATTTTGCATTAAATAATCCTGCTCCATAACCATAGGCGTCATTCCGTCAGAATTATAATCACGAGGAGGATTGATCGCACCAGATTGGTATAATTCAACGACGGATTGAAAAATTCTTCTATAGGATTCGGTGTCGAATGTCATCTTCATGCTCTCCGAATCTAGGAAGGACAATCCCTCGGTTCTGGCTACCATTTGCAAAACTTGGGAATATGTTGAGTACTCTTGGACATTAAATCCATAGATTCGATTGGCTTCATCACCGCTCGGGAACCTCTGTGCTAGTTGCATCAATTCTATCCAATTCATTCCCTCTGAGGGTACATCAATACCATTCTGTTCGAATAAGTCGATATTATAGAATAGGGCCGTGCTATAAAAGCGAGGCGCAAGTCCATATAGACTACCATTACCTAACTCGCGAAGCTGTTCGATAATTGCTGGAACGAAGGTAGACAGATCATATTTGTCTGTTCCTATCCATGTATCTAACTCCATTAGTCTTCCGTCAGTAACCAATTCCTCATATTCATAAATTTGTGTGAAAATGATATCTGGTTTTTCTTGATCTAGTAAATCATTCAATGCTTTTTTTGGATCAAAATCCTGGCTGTTGGTTTGATTATACATATTCTGCATAGTAACAACTTCTATTTCGATGTTAGGGAATTTCGCATATAGAAGCTCACCATATTCTCTGAAAAATTGTTGCTCATCATAATACATCACTTTTAAAGTTACTTGTTCATCATTCAGCACTTTGGGAACGTCCAAACTACAACCTGTAATCACAATGATTAATAAAGATAATAAAATGAACTTATAAAAATTCGAATTCACAAAAATACACCATCCATTCCAAAAGTTGTAATAAATAGGATGCAACCATTAGATGGTATCATAAATTATGGGATTTTACCAACCTTTATACTTTATAACTCAACTTTCGGTCGCGACCGAGCATAGGTTGCGTAATTTAGCGGGT
>JBBDIY010000070.1:0-73532 GCA_040880185.1 Paenibacillaceae bacterium | reverse complement strand
GAACAGTCAAGCGTGAATTGTTTAATCGGTTAGTTCAAAGCTGTCTCACCACCTCTACAATCACTTATCCTGAGCTAACTGGATAATCATATTGATTTATTGGTTGTTGTGATGAGTGGTAGGAAGCAGATGGTGGGTAGTAGTTATAGCGGTAAGGGACTTGGAAAGCTATTACTTGATTGGGCAGGACAATATATAAAAGCAAATGGTAAGACTTATATAAGACTTGATTGCTTGACTGATAACGAAAATTTAAACAACTATTATAAAGGATTGGGATTTCAAAGCAGAGGTAGAAGTGATGGGGATGATTGGTCCGCAAACCTCTATGAAAGGGATGTGTGATGTGTGATTTAATGGCAATATTACTATGGTTGATTAGCTTAATTATCAGCATCATGATTCTGTACTGGATTATTATCAGTGCAATCAATTCGTCTGTGATGGCAAGGGATATTAAAGAACTTAAAGAAATTTTGATAAATCAATATTCGATCAAACCTGTAGATTATGAACAGAATACGGAAATAATAGATCATGATAACCACAGTCAATCCAATGGAGTTAGAAACGAAGCTATTCAAGAAGAATGCCCAGCTTGTGGTGGGAAGGTATTATCTATTGATCAAGTTTGTGGATCCTGCGGACTCACATTAATTGTGAAGGGTGATATGTAATGTCTACATGGATGAGAAGAGCACTCTCTCTATTGTTACTGATTGTGGTTATAGTGAGTTTGATTGGTTGCAATAGCGACGTGAGTGGAGAGCCAAATTTAATTGGTAGGGTTGTAGATAGGGATGGAGGTAGAATACTTGTAATCGGTGGCATCTCGAGGGAAGAAATTAGTGGAAATATTCAAAACATATTAGAATCTGGCGAATATAAAGAAGCTTACTGGGTTAGAGTTAGTGGCTTCAAGAGATTTGAAGAAGGCGATCAAGTCAAGGTTTGGTTTAGTGAAACGGAGGACTCATACCCCGCTCAAACTGCAGCAGATAAAATAGAAATTGTAGAAGAATAGTGGGATAGTTCAACTATTATGCTAGGTGGAATGAGGAGAAACAATGATCATAATTTACTTGCGGGAGAACGAAAACTGGATGCAATCTGCTTCACAGGTGGGTCAGTTCACGGGTTAGAAGCCACCACTGGAGTTACCTCGGCTCTATTGCGTCTTAAGGAATATTCAACCGATTGGATGCCTAAAGTTGTTGGGGCCACCGTCTATGATTATGTTGCTAGAGATAATGCAATTTATCCTGATAAGTTGTTAGGTCAGAAGGCATTTGAAACGGCCCAGAGCAATATATTCCCACTAGGCAGGCAAGGTGCTGGTCGTTCAGCAATTGTTGTATATGAGGCATTTATCTAAACAAATTCATACTTCCATGGCGAGGGCTATATATCCATTTCATACGATATTTGATGGTGATGTTCTTTTCTTCGTTTCCATGAATGAGGTTGAGAATCCAAAACTAGATCCAACACATTTAGGTTTGTATGCTTTGAAAAGGGGTATCACAATGAAACGTATTCTAGAAACGGATAGATTATACTTAAGAGAATACGTGGAAGATGATTTTGTCCCATTGCATGACATCTTCTCGGATTCTGAAACAATGAAGTACTACCCCTCCCCATTCACAGATGACCAAACAAGAACATGGATTTCGAGAAACCAAGCAAGATATCGCAACGATGGGTATGGACTATGGGCCGTTTGGCAAAAGGGTGTAAAGAGTATGCTTTTAACATTCTAAAACTGAAAAAGGTTATCTCGATTATTGTGTCCGATAACCATCATCTGATATATTCAACAACAAATGAATGTATAGATGACATCGATTAAAGGAACATTCCATACATTATTGTTTTCCACGTGATTGTCCAAGAGTAATTTACTGGAAGGCAGAATGGACGAGTGAAGATGATCTGAATTATTTTTTTGCTGAATCAAGTGTGGACAAAATTCGATAAGAAACAAGGTTATTTCATCAACCGTTGATTTCTCGTTCATCCGATTTAGTCATGCAGAGGAGGTTCAAGATGGATAATAAAATAGTTGTTGCTGTGAAAGCAATATTAGTAAATAAGGGAAAGATTCTTATCGTGAAGCGTGCCGACAATGACGCAGTTGGTGCGGGGGAATGGGAGACGGTCGGAGGGAAAATTGATTTTGGAGAGAAATTAGAAGAAGCTCTTATTCGAGAAGCTAAAGAAGAGAGCGGATTAGATATATATGTTGAGAAGCTTTTGTATGCCGGTACATTCATGACAAATCCTAATCGACAGATGGTTGTTATTACATATCTATGCAGAACTGAACAAGACCAAGTTGTTCTTTCGGATGAACACAGTGATTATGTATGGGCGAATGAAGATCAGCTTCAGCAGTTATTGCCTCCGGATATACTGGCTGATTTTGAAAAGCATAAAATTCTTATCTTGATGAAGGAGTAAATAAATGTACACACCTAAGCATTTTTTGGTTGAAGACCAACAATCTATTTATGAATTCATCGAGAATAACAGCTTTGGCATTTTAATCTCTCAACACAATGGGGAGCCATATGCCACTCATTTGCCACTATTGATAAATCAAAAAGACGGTTATTTATATGGCCATTTTGCAAGGTTAAATCCACAATGGAATGACATCGATAGTCAAGAAGTTATGGTAATCTTTCAAGGCCCTCATAGTTACATCTCACCATCCTGGTATGAGACAACAGCTGCGGTTCCAACGTGGAATTATGTTGCTGTACATGTTTATGGGAAGGTTGAACTTATTGAAGATGAGAGCGAGATATTGGAAGATTTGAATGATATGGTATTGAAATATGAGGGGACAAATGGTTCCTATCATATTGATGAAAGTAATAGTGAATTTGTAAGTGGCTTAATGAGAGGAATCGTAGGATTTAAGCTTATCATCAGCAAACTAGAAGGAAAATGGAAATTGAGCCAAAATCATTCGATAGATCGACAAGAAAGTGTTATCACAAATCTAGAACAAATCCCCACTGACAACGCTCGGGAGATAGCGAGACTAATGAAGAATAATATAAAAGGGAGATAAGCATATGGGAGCGACCCAAGTAGGTACTTATTTCGGGATCATTGTTCGAGAATCTTTAAAGGATCCTAACATCATTCATAACCTCCCAGTAGTTTCTAAGAAAGACGTTGGACCTTGGCAACTCCTATTGGTTTCGGTAGACGAGGGTGAATTAGAGCACATATAGAGGTTATACAAAAGAACATGATCATGATTGCTGATGATTGTTGGTATGCGCATTATTTTTGCGAACAAGAACTTATCGTGGTCTTTCAAGATAGGACATTCGATATGAATACGAATCAAGAATCGTGGAACAACGCCATTCAATATGGGGTAAGTCATGGGATTCCATTGGATCAGATGGACTTTAAACCTCATCTACAAGTTGAAGTATTATCTATGTTCCAATAGAGAGAAAGGAGGTAAGAAAGTGGAAGAGGATATCCAAGAAATAAAGGAATCATTGAAGAGACTTGAATCCAAGGTAGATTTACTCGTTAACCAACAATTAGAAGTGAAAGAAAGACCATTGTGGTTAACTTTTATAATTGGTTTTACTGTAGCTGTATTATGTGTTCCTGTACTCTCTGCTATTATTTTCGCTATAAATTGGTTGTATAATGCGATATTCGGATAGAACAGAATAAATCAAATGAATGAGGATGGCTAATATGTTGCGATTGTTTCAGTATAATTGGCAAGTCAGAAATGAGTGGTTTCTTTTAATAGAACAGATTCCCAAGGATAAGCTGTTACGCGAACGTATTGGTGGTGTCGGATCAATATTACAAACCTTATTCCATATCATTGACGTCGAATACAGTTGGATCAGGGGCTTAATGGAGATGCCCGATATAAAACCTGATTTCAAAGATTATAAAGAATTAAAACTCGTAATTGGATTATTAGATCATTGTAGAATAGAAATCCAAGGATATCTAAAATCATGGGGAAATGAAATGGACAATAAACCAGTTACGGTTTCATGGAGTGAAAACACATATACGTATGGAGAAATTCTAAGACATCTCATAGCCCACGAAATACACCATATAGGACAGTTATCTGTATGGGCTAAAGAGTTAGATATAAAGATAGTTTCTTCGAATTTTATCGGTAGAGGCCTTTGATCACATTCATAGATTGATGGACGAAAATCTTGTATGAATTTTAACTGAGTGGTTATTGCAAACCCGATCCATTCATATATAAAAAGAAGTCACATCGCGTTTTGATTGCATACACATGCGGAAGTTATCTTAAAAGTGGGGGGATTTATATTATCCGTGAAGCCTTATCTAGTGAAGCATCCTTACTATCACAATTGGCTTTCGAGTCGAAATCATACTGGCAATATGACCAAGAATATCTCGTAGCGGCTCGTGAACAAATAAAGATTACTTATAGCGATATTGAACAAGATTATGTTTACCTATACGAGGATGAGCAGGGTATTTCTGGATTTTATCATTTCATGAATATACAGTGTGATCCGGAGTTAGTATGGTTTTTTGTACATCCGAAAAGTATAGGTACAGGAATAGGTAAGATCTTGTGGAATCATTTATTAGAGTTAATCCGGAATTTAGAAATTAATGAATTTATGATTAAGAGCGATCCGAATGCAGAATCATTCTATATCAAACATGGAGCAACACGTATTGGTTGGAAACCATCTTCAGTCAAAGGGGATATGAAATTACCATTGCTGAAGTACATAGATAAAACTGTAAGAGCCTAATTTAACTAATGTGAGATGAACTCTACAGAAAGTGATTCAAGTAGATAGGTCCACGTTTATCTTTAGTACTGTAGCCATCCTAGGGATTCTAAGTTAGAATCAGTGAAAGACATTAATTCCATTGGCCTCCTAGATTTTCCCCTCCACCACGATATCTCTTCAGAATTTTTGCAAGATTGATCACAAGTAGAAACGACTTCACACAGGTAAATAAATTTCAAAATGAAATCAAAGAGATAGTCTCAATTATGATTCGAAAAAAAGGGGGATTTAGGAATGGATCAATTACGTTACCCGATTGGTCATTTTGTTCCAATTAGTAATCCAACTATTGAAGAACGGAATCATGTCATAGAACAAATCCCAGATATTTCGAAGACCCTCAAAGAAATGACTAAAGCCCTCAATATAGAGCAACTTCAAACGGCATATCGTCCAGATGGATGGACTATCCAGCAAGTCGTACATCATATGGCCGATAATGATATGAATGCTTTCATAAGGTTCAAGAGGGCATTAACCGAAGATGAACCTATCGCGAGCTCTTATCGGGAAGATTTATGGTCCGAATTAAGTGATTACAAGGAAACTCCAATAGAAACTTCTATTACCCTGTTAGAATCGCTTCACAGTCGGTTTTGTATTTTACTAAGAAATTTGGGTCCAGATGACTTCATTAGAACATTAAGAACGCAATTATTAGGTGTAATCACTGTTGACACAGCACTCCAAAGATTTGTCTGGCATAATCGGCATCATATGGCTCAGATCCATTCTTTAATTGAGAGAAAGAGATGGTAAGTTCATAAAGAATTAGAAGAATACCAGAACGAGGATGGTGGGTTCGGCAATGGGATAGAGCCAGATGTAAGGTGTGCATGTTGATCGGCTTTAGGGACATCCGTTGCCTTTCAATATTTGACTCATATAGAAGAGAAGAATACGGATATGATGCAAAGGGCAATCCAGTATTTGTTGAAGACTTATAATGAACAATTTGGTATGTTTTCTAAGATTGGCTGATCGTCTGCCCCAGGAGCAATATCAGATCATCGCTGATAAACTTAATATTTTCGTAGATAATTGTGTTGTTAAAAATCCGGAAGATAGAAAAGGATATAGTGCAGCACCTCTTCTATTAAGCGAGAGGATGAGTGTTAAGAATGGATATTTTGAACAGAATTGATTGCAATTTCATCCCTATTATTATTGAATAATCCTATGGAAGGTCAAGGTAACATTGAACTTGGACAAGCTATGATTAGTTTAGTTCAAGCCGATGAAGTTGTACCACTTCAATTTA
Source organism: Paenibacillaceae bacterium (assembly GCA_040880185.1). Classification (GTDB taxonomy): domain Bacteria; phylum Bacillota; class Bacilli; order Paenibacillales; family UBA4045; genus UBA4045. The sequence goes on along the minus strand of JBBDIY010000070.1, from coordinate 67,424 downwards.
CTCTGGATGGACGTATGCACCCAATCATCAATTTCTATTTGTTCTTTATACTTATCAAACACTTAAGGACAATGGCGTAGACGTGAGTGAAATCAACGATTACGGCTCTTTGAAGACAATAGAATTTGCAGATAATAATGGGCATCTCTTGGGAGTTTGTAGTTTTTAGGAACGGGGTTATTCATGTGTCTTATCAGGGTGGTGGACTAGATAAAATTACTATTTGTATGTAGTCAGAATAGATGGCGAAGTTTAACGGCTGAGAAGATATTTCAAGGAGTCAACGGATATGAGGTCAGATCAGCTGGAACCGAGGACAATGCAAGAATAAAAATTTCTGAAGGACACATTGGCTGGGCCGATATGATCTTTGTTATGGAGAAGAAACATGTAAGAAGAATCCAAGATAAATTCGGAAGAAGTCTAATCGACAAAAAGATGATTTGTTTAAACATACCTGATGACTATCAATTCATGGATGAAGATTTAATAGGGATTCTTATATCAAGCGTATCGGAATATATCGATGTCTAATAAATTAATATATTGATTAGTATATGGATTTGGGGGTTATTCGATGATGTATTCAGCGGTTGTGTTAGACCTAGATGGAACACTTCTTAATTCAGACAAGAAAGTTTCCTATAGAAACTACAAGAGTATCCTGGCTTGTTATGAACAAGGATTAAAGATTATCTTCGCAACTGCACGACCACCTCGAGCCGCTAAATGGTTTCTTCCGAAGGAATTACTAGACATTGGATCATTCGTGTATTACAACGGGGCATTCATTACTTGTTCTCGATCAGGAATTAATCTGCACGAACCCATCCATTCGGATATTACTGCAGAAGTTCTAAATCATTGTATACATAATAATCCTGAAATTGAGATCAGTATCGAAGTGCAAGATGAATAGTTTAGTTTGAAAGAGATTGATTACTCCGTCACCATGAATGCAAGAGGGAATCCCATTGTGAAATCGTTAGAAGAGCTAGTGAGTTTTGATGCTACGAAGATCCTTATTACCGGAAACTTAGATATAGAGATCTTAATGGAGAAATTTGCTTCTAAACTAAACATTCTAGTAACGGATCAAGGACAATTGATTCAAATCATGTTCAAGAAAGCATCGAAGGAATTAGCCGTAGCAAAATTACTTAATATGTATGGTATCCAATATGAGGACGTCATTGCTTTTGGTGATGATCATAATGATATTGGATTATTCCATGCATGTGGATGGTCAGTTGCGATGGGTAATGCAGTAAAAGAATTGAAGGAGATTGCTAGCGAAATTACAGTTAGTAATGATGAGGATGGTATTGCCGTTGTATTAGAGAGAATATCGGGAGTAGTTTAGGGGTGCAATAATGAGCGAACAAAACTGTACTGGTTGTCGATTGGCGAATAAATTGGTAGAAATCAATTTATTGGTGAACCAACCTGCTGGAATCAAGGGATTGGATCAAATTGGTAAGTTCTATGATTGAATATCTAGTGACCGACGAGAAAGCTAATAGAATCATCATGGATCCGCAAACTTGGAATAAACGGGCGCTCGCATGTTATACGAAATGTGGGTTTAGAATTGTGAGATTACTTGAACAACATGAGAAGCACGAAGGGAAAATGAGGGATTGTTATTTAATGGAATATTCTTTAGAGTAGAGATAATAACAATCTTCGGAACGACGTATTCTTTCATAACAGTACAATCTTCAAAGATAGTATCTATCTGCACATCAGAGCAAGAAGATTATATAGTATATCGATATGGCAAAATGGGTTCTATAGAATCCGAATTTCCCAAGAATAGGGTGGATTCATGGAATATGTTCTCTTTCTCCTCTTATTTAAGAGGCGGAGGGGCAGAAAATGACGGACTTGATTTGAATTATTTGTCATTGGATAACGGTAGATTCCAATATACCATTTACGACGAATATTCTTCGCAAGATAATCAATATGAGACAGGAGTTATAGTAACCGAGTTAACTATAAACAAAGAAACAGATATCAGAGGTCTTGCAAGTACTAGACAAGGAAGTCTCCAATTACTTCGAGATTCAAAGGTTCCGAAGGAGGACGAGTAAGAACATAGGGGGTTATTAGTGCTAATATTGTGCATATGAAGAAGTTGCTTAAGAGCTACGGAGCGAACGAAATGGACAACCAGTAAAACTGACAACAGAATGTATTACTTTTGTAGCTAAGAATAGGTAAAATCGTGGTAATCATATTGTAAGGGGTTCATATGGAGAATATCGTGAAATACTACAGTTCATTTGACGAATGGGGACGTCTTGACCGAGAGCCTATTGAATTTCTAGTGAATCTCCATTACATCAAACAATATTTACCTAAGAATGGACGAATATTAGATAATGGTGCAGGTCCTGGCAAATATTCGATTGAGTTAGCTAAGCTGGGCTACCAAGTTACACTTACCGACTTAACTCCAAGATTGGTGGAACTTGCGGAAGAGAAGGCAGCCGAACAGGATTTTGATCATCATGCTGTTGAATGCAGGGTCGCAGATGCAAGGGATTTGTCGATGTTCCCTGATCATACATTTGATGCGAGTTTAATGTTGGGACCCATGTATCACTTGCAAACTGAAGATGATCGCGATAAGGCGATTACTGAGCTGTTCCGAGTGACCAAGGAGAATATAAATAGTTTGGTTAGCATATTGGATGTTTCGTCTAACAGAGCGAAGGATCTTAAAGCTATGGCTGAATTACTTAATCCCTCAAATGAGTGGACCCACAGTTTGAGTGATATCATTAATGCTTTAATATCTCATGGTTTAAAGATTGAGTTTTTACATGAGTTTCCTTAAAGCAATTATAACCATTTTCCATTCATGATAAAGGGTGAAGATGGTGTTTGGAGACTTAATAAGGAGGGTGCAACAATACCGCTGCTATTCTCTATAAAATCAATTAAAGAATAAGTATGGATAAGGGAGGTCAATAACAGTGTATCAATCCAAACACGTAATAAGAGATGAAAAATTACCTGATGTTAGAGACAAGATGTTAGATGTTATTATTGATAATCTTAAGAAGAAAAGTGGTACCGAAGCAATCTTCCTCGGAGGCTCACTTGCGAATGACAATCATGATATATATTCAGATATTGATCTGAGAATTGTTGTTACTGAAGATCATTACGATGAATATATAAGTAACAAACAACAGATTGTATCAGAGTTTGGTGAAGTATTATTCTACGAAGATTTATATCCAAGTGCGCCATATACAATCGCTCATTATAGTACTTTTATTAAAGTTGATATGTTTATATATGCGTTCTCCCGATTCACACCTTCCATCTGGGTCCAAAATATGAAGATCATATACGATCCATCTGGTCAGCTACAACGATTAAAGGAACAATCGAATATGATCATTTACAAAGTGACTAAAGATGATGTTAAGAAGTGGAGAGGTAAAGTATTCTCGTATATTCACGAGGTTTATCGTAGGGTAATGAGAGAGGAATATTATTATGCATTAACAATGATGAATAATCTCCGTTCCTGTATGGTTAGTGGTTGGAACATGGAGGTTGACCGTCATTCTAACGATTTATGGGATTGGTCGAAGATCGAGGGGAGTCGTTCTCGATTAGATAAGGGGCAGTTGGAGATGCTTGAGAATTGGTTCTGTAACAGAGATCAAGAGGCTATTATGGAAACCTTAAGTACGATTATTCCGGAATTTAGAAGGCTGCATAATGTCCTATGTGATAAAACTGGATTGGAAAGTGAAGAACAGAAATTAGACCGGATTATTAACCAAGTTCTGTAACAAGCTTGCTTTATATGTAGGAAACATCAAGGAGAAATCATTGTTCCGGGTGGTTGTATTTATGAAGATGAGTTCATATATGTGGGGCATATAGGATCAAGTGACAACATGGTTTACATAGGTTATTTAATTGTGGATTTGAAACGACATGCTGCAGGTCTAGGAGATTTGACTGAGGAAGAATCTCAGGCCATTGGTTCTATATTAAATCGAGTTGGTAAACATGTGTATGGACAATCCTGGAACAATCGAGGTGTTATCTAAACTCAAACAACTTCATTTGCAAATAGCTGTAGTTACGAATGGTTTTACAAAAGTCCAGCACAAAAACCTTGAAGACTGTAACCTCCTACAATATATAGACAGGATAATAACATCTGAAGAAGCTGGAGTCTCCAAACCAGATAAACGTATATTTGAAATTTCCCTGGATAAATGTAGTGTTGCCAAAGGTGATGTAGTTATGATTGGGGATTCATTAACGAATGATATCGAGGGAACGACTGTGATTAGCAAACCCATAGAGTTGCTAGAAATAATATAAACAGAACACTTGTACGCATTTGTGATAAGAGTTACAATAAAAGAACAATTGAATCTTGGGTGGGCATAGTTTCCCTTCGAAAGGAGGTGAGACTATGGAAGTAAAAGACGCTATAACGATCATGTTCCTATTTGGCATGTTTATTATTGCCCTTTTAACATACATTAGTATTAACAACAAGAGAAAGTAAAATCCCACCCGATGATTAGAGTCGAAGGTGGGATTTTGTCCTTATAGCTACTCAGAAGGGAATCCCATCCAAGCCAGTTGTACATGGCCAAGTGTTACCGCAAGTAGCACTTGGTCTTTGTTAAATAAATCATAACATATGTTCAGCAACCCAGCAATTATTTGTTATTATAAGTTCTCACTCGGGCAGAATGGGAAATATCCAGGTCGGGTGTTCGTCGATAATGAACTAGATCCTAATGTTGCTATTGTCTGGGCAATTAACAGATGGCTCTACATGGAGGGAAGGGTTAGTTCTGAAGATACTCAACAATTTGTTTATCAATTTATTAAGAGAGTTGTAATACCTGATTGTGCGATGCGAGATGAAAATTGGTTTGAGATTTATACAAGTAATTCTAAACAATGGGATGAACTCTTTAAAAATGGATTAGAAAATGTGAGTGTGGATAAACACTATGAATCCGTGTATACACTGGACATTGGGAAATTCAATCAACTGAAAAATGCGACGATACCCAGAGAAGATAAATTACAGATTGATATCGTGGATATTCATATTTTGCCGGAGTCATATTATAGATTTGCTTATGTTACGGATGAATTTAAGACAATGAAGAGCGTCGGAGTAGAAATTCGAAATCAAAACCAGCTGCTTTTATCGACTTGCAGTAATAATGGGCTACATGATGGGAATGAATACTTTATCGATGTAGATACGTATCAAGATGATGAGCGAGGGAAGGGATATGCAACTCTAGCCTCAATAAAATCTACTTGATAGAGGAATGAATCCATTGTGGGAAACAACTCATAATAACATCCCTTCACATAAACTGGCATCGAAATTGGGGTTTGAAGTAAAAGAGAACTATCCGGTTTATACTTTTATATTCAAATGAAAAGAAACTGGGAGGAATCGAAATGATACCACAACGCGTTAGTTTAATAACAATTGGAGCTTATAATCTACCTGAATTAAGAAAGTTTTATCAAAAGCTTGGCTGGAGCGAGACTGCAATGAGTTCAGACAATTATTGTGTGTTCGAGACGGCTGGAGTATTGTTGTCCTTATTCCCCATGCATGAATTAATCAAGGACTCTGGGTTAGAGACGAGTGTTAAGGTTGAAGGATTTCGTGGTATTACACTAGCAATTAATGTGGATACTCGGGAAGAAGTAGACATTACGATTAATGAAGTTCGGAAAGTCGGAGGAACAATAGTACGGGAACCAAATGATGCCTTCTGGGGTGGGAGATCTGCATACTTCTTAGATCCCGAGCAGAATGCTTGGGAAGTGGCATGGAATCCAACAGCTGTATTCGATGAAAGAGGAGCCATGGTGACTTTCTAAATCAGATTGGAGGAATGCTTGTGCCTGTGTTAATTGAAGAAATACTGAAACAAATGAATATCCAATTAAATAGAATTGAGATCTGTTTGAACAAATTATCTGAAGATGATATCTGGAAGAGGTTAAATAACAGCACGAATAGTATCGGGAATTTATGTATCCATCTCGCAGGGAACGAGTATCAACATTTGGTTAGTGGTATTGGTAAGCAGCCTTTTGTCAGAGAAAGGTCAGAAGAATTCAATGTATCAAATACGATGAATAAAGAAGAACTAATTAAAAGATTGAAATTCGTTCGTAGTGAATCCTCTTCTGTGTTATTCAGACTTAATGAAGAAGAGCTAATGAGAGAGGTCAAAGTGTACTATGACGAGGAAGATTGGAAGCGAATGAGAAACTCTGCGGATGCTGGAGATCCCTTCTATAGCAGACCCATTCAAACTCACTTATTCCATGTTGCGGAGCATTACGGTTACCATACTGGGCAGATTGTAGTTATCACGAAGCTGCTGCAGCAAGGTCGCGAACATATTACACAATATAGGCACTAGACGATGTTTGAAGATAGCGAAAGCGAATATAGGAGTGGACCCCTTTGAATGTGATAAGAGAAATGACGATCTCAGATTATGATTTAGCCATTGAGTTATGGAATAAGACAGAAGGAATGGTATTGAGTGAAGCCGATTCCAGACAATCCATTAATTATTATTTAAATCGAAATACAGGAATGAGTTTTGTATGTACATTAGACGATAAAATCATTGGTACAATATTGTGCGGTCATGATGGAAGAAGAGGATACATATATCATGTTGCTGTTAGCAAAGAACATCGTGGAAAAGCTGTTGCGAAGAAGCTTATTGAGAAAAGCTTAACAATGTTAAAATCCGAAGGAATTACGAAGTGTCACATTATGGTTTTATCGGATAACGATATAGGGAATCAATTTTGGACATATACAGGTTGGACGAAGCGAGATGGAATCTTATTATATTCAAGTAATACATAGCGAAGGAGAGTTAATATGACTTTGATTAGTATCCTACAGGACGAACAGATTTCCGTTGTAGCTGATGATCAGAATAAGAATATCTTATTTGAAGTCAGTAGTTCAGGTTATCGTCCGAAGTATGTAACCGTACATCTAAATAAGAATGAAGACATTGACAGAATTATTGAAGCTTTGATAAAGGCAAAAGAAGAGAACTAGCTAATATCTGGAAGTGATTATATTATAGGTTATTACTATAACGACATATGGGGTGAAGACTAATGCTTATTGAGTTACATGTGGCAGAGGGTGAAGAAAAGGATATTCTAAAGAACTTGATACAGTTCTACGATTATGATTTTTCTGAATTCACAGATGAAGATGTACTAGAGAAAGGGAATTATTCTGAGTATCCATTCATCGATTTATACTGGGAAGAATCCAGTCGAGTACCGTATTTGATAAGAGTGGAAGGAAGTTTGGCTGGATTTGTATTGGTTAGAACAGTTGAAGAAGCTAATTACATCTATTACTCGATTGCAGAGTTCTTTGTAATGAAGAAGTATCGGAGATCAGGCATCGGCAAACAAGTAGCTGAAACGGTATTCAATAAACATAGAGGACAGTGGGAAGTTTATCAGCTTGAACGGAATCGACCAGCTCAGACATTCTGGGTAAAAGTGATATCTGAATATACGAACGGGAATTATTCGGAAAGAAACGAACAAGGCAAACGAATTCAATCATTCTCATCAAGCGAAAAGTCTTCAATATGAGAAAAGTACTTGTATTGGGCTGCGCTGGCTCTGGCAAATCGACATTCTCTAAAAACTTAGGACAGATTAAAGGTGTTCCGGTTATTCATCTAGACTCATTATATTGGAAGTCAGGATGGGTAGCATCGAGTGAACAAGATTGGGATATAACCATTGATGAACTGTTAGTAAATCATGATACCTATATTCTGGATGGCAACTACTCGAGAACGCTTGATAAGCGGTTGAAGGATACGGATACTGTATTTTACTTTGATTTTCCAAGATATCTTTGTATCTATCGAGTGATCAAGCGAAGAATTCTCAATCATGGCAAGACCAGAGCGGATATGGCAGAAGGCTGTATAGAAAAGATCGATTTGGAGTTTATAAGATGGATATGGAATTATAAGAAAAGAAGTAGAAGGAAAATATTGAAAACGTTGGACGAGGTAGGACGATTTAAGATGGTCTATATATTTAAGAAACCTCGAGATGTGAAGGAATATATGAACAAATATTTATGAGAGAAATTTATAAATTAGTCCACTTAGATTATGATGATTTTAATAGTAAGGCGATTACTTATGGTAGAACGATTACAACGAACGAATTAATAGAGAAGTCGATAATTTTTCGTAAGAGAATAATTGAAAGTATTCGAACATTATCAGATGAAGCTATTGAGCGCAATTATATCGACCAAGATGAGAATGTATTCAATGTTCCACAATACATGAAAGATTTCATATGGCACGACCAGCATCATATGGTTCCGTTGAAGGAATATCTGCAACCGGCTTGAGTTCCTGCAGGAAGGTGCTCCAAAACCATTGAGGGGGAAGAACATGAAGTTGAGAGAGTTTTCTTTTCTGGCTGTTAGAATACTGGCGATCTATTTATTCATCCTAGGGATTAGTCATTTAGTAGATCTTCTGAATTTCGCGATACCGGTATATTTACAAGTTATCGAGGACGATACAACTTATTCAGAAGTATTCCTTATCGTTGGAATTCCTGCATTTAGCCTGATCATTGGTGGAATTGTTTTGTGGATACTGGCGGAGAAGCTTTCGAAATATATTATGCGTAATAGTTCAACTGAGCTTGAGACAACGCTACAAACGAAAGAAATAGAGGGATTTGTCTTGTCCGTCATTGGGCTAATTTTAGCTATTCTATCCTTCAGTATTATCGTAAGAATTAGCATGAATTATATTCACTTAGTAAATCAGGACATGCAATTTGATAGACAAAGCTTGTTGTATACATTTGTTGAACAACTGATTCGATTTGTAATCGGAATTATCCTATTAATTAAGGCAGAAGGGTTTGCACTGCTTCTAAGAAAGATAAGAGGGTTAGGATTAAAGCATTAATTCGAGAAGGAAGGTAAATCATGAAGCGAATCGTTGTTGTTTATAATTTGATAACGAATCCATCTAGGACGAAAATCTTAATGGTATTGAACAAAGATAATGGAAGTGGACGTTGGACTCTACCAGGCGGAGCAGTTGAAGCTAATGAAACGCTGGAAGTTGCAGCAATTAGGGAAGCAAAGGAAGAGACTGGGCTAGATATTAAAGTATTCGGAATCGTAGCCGTTAATGAAGCAGTAATTGATAGCAACGATGAACATTTATTATTTATTACGTTTAGAGCGGAAATCATTGGAGGAGTTGAAGAGATTGTTATGCCAGATGAAATCCTTGAAATTAGATGGGTGAATATAGAGCAAGCAGATGAGTTTATGCCCTATTATAAAGAAGGATTACTTGCAATTGTAAGGAAGAATAATGAAATCACATATTATGATGAAGGAAGCGTATAGTCAATAACTTCTGGAGGTAAACCTAATGGAATTCCAATATACAATAGAAGATGCGACACTTGATCAACTTGAGCGAATTGTAGACATCTATAATTCCACCATATCAAGTCGAACTGTTACTGCAGATCTAGACCCTGTGACAATCGACAGTAAACGAAAATGGTTTGACGAGCACTCGGCAAATTCCAGACCTCTGTGGGTCATGAAGATCGATGATGAGATCGTCGCTTGGTTAAGCTTTCAATCATTCTATGGTAGACCCGCTTATAACGCAACAGCAGAGATCAGTATTTATATATCTGTAGAGAATCGTTCCAAAGGTATAGGCAGCATTCTATTGGAGAGGGCCATTCAGGATTGTTCGAGACTTCGAATACTTACACTAGTAGGTTTTGTGTTTGCACATAATGAACCCAGTTTAGCTCTCCTAAAGAAGTACAAATTTGAGCAATGGGGTTATATGCCGAAGATTGCTAATCTAGATGGTGTAGAGAGAGATCTTGTCATAGTGGGAAGAAGAGTGTAAGTTTGGGAGCTTTATTAGCAACGCATACAAAGAATGATAGATAATTCTGATGTTGTGATAAGTGCTTGGGTAGATGGGAAGATGATAGGAGTAGCAAGAGCATTAACTGACTTCTCTTATTGTTGTTATTTGTCTGATCTTGCAGTGGATAAGAACTACCAGCAGCATGGAGTTGGAAGGGAATTGGTCGAGCAGGTACGAGCTAAAATTGGAGATGAATGTGCGTTAATATTACTCTCTGCTCCAGGAGCGATTGATTATTATCCTCGTCTTGGTTTTGATAGAGTAGATAATGCGTTCGTGATTAAGAGAAAGAGTAACTGAGGTGGATAAATAGATGGAAGCATTAAGGATTGGGTTCTTTGCCTCTCATGGGGGCAGTAATATGCAGGCGATCGTTGATGCATGTAAGACGAGGAAACTTGATGCTGAGCCTACTGTACTCATCAGCAACAATTCTAAATCGAGAGCAATGGAGAGGGCCCAGCAAGAAGGGATTCCATGCTTCCACTTGAGTAGTGTTGGATACTCCGACCCGGAAATTCTGGATCGTGTAATGTTGGAAGTGCTTGAGACTCACAAAGTAAATTTAATCGTTTTGGCTGGATATATGAAGAAGTTGGGGCCGGAAACGCTTTCGAGATATAAAGGCTATATATTGAATATTCATCCTTCACTTCTGCCGAAGCATGGTGGGGTAGGGATGTATGGAGATCTTGTTCATGAGGCAGTGTTAAATGCTAAAGATAAGGTGACAGGCATTACTATACACTTGGTAGATGAGAATTATGATACCGGCAGTGTAATTTCACAATCAGAGGTATTAGTGCTTGAAGGTGACACTGTGGAAACATTAGGGAAGAGAGTGCTTCAACGGGAGCATGAATTTTTCGTAGAGACACTAATAAAGATCCGTTCAGGTGAGATCAAATTTAGCTTATTTGAGAAAGATAAAAGTGAAGAACATACGGACAATTATTAACAAAGGAAGATGATGATGATACTAGAAGTAGCCATGTTACAGGTAAAGGTAGGTTTGACCGAAGAATTCGAACATAATTTCAACCAAGCATCTAGTATTATCGCGAGTATGAAAGGTTATATCAATCATGAATTACAGAAGTGTATTGAAGACGCCAATAAGTATATTTTGCTAGTGCGATGGGAAACTCTTGAGGATCATACCGTCGGATTCAGAGGATCGGAAGAATATCAGCAATGGAAAAACCTGTTACACCATTTCTATGAGCCATTCCCTACAGTAGAGCATTACGAAGTGATTTAAATCTAAAGTTAGCGAAGTATTGACGATTATAAAGGTGTAGTACTTGGAGAGTGCACCGAGGGTGGAAGCAGCATAACTGATATCCATTCAGGTGATTGGATCAGCTTTAAGAAGTCTGATTTGCTCAAGGGCATGTGATTTTTTGAAGCTCGGATTGCTGGTAATGAGGCAGGAACTATTGAGATACGATTGGATCAACCGAGTGGACAGCTCATTGGCACATTCCGATTTATTCAATAATTGAAGCTTTCTCACATGTGATCGACCCCCGCAGCTATGCAGGGGTTGATTTTTTTTGTCGAGCTTAGTCTCTAGTTGGTGTATACTGGGATAAATTAGCTACATTTTTACATTTAACAAATACTTTGCTTTAACGTTACATGGAGTGGTTATTCGCCCGGATTTCGCCTAATAACTTGTATTAACCACTTCTGGAGTGGCTATACAGAGGTATTCGATTAACTGGAGCTTTGAATGCTCAATTAGCCACTCCGAAAGTGGTTACAGTGACCACAGAAACGATGATGCACGGAATAGCCGCTCCAAGGGTGGTTAATATTCATAGAAATGGCGTGTGTTACTTGACTTCACTAGCAGTCTTCTTAGTTATATTATCAGGATTCATTCACGCCATATGGAACCTCTTTACGAAGCGGAGTATCAACAAAAGTGTATTCCTTTGGCATTGTCAATGGATAGCAATTATTGTTTTTATACCCTTTGTATTATTGGAGCTAAAAGTGATTCATTCAGTTCCAGCAATAGGTTGGTTACTAATTGTAGCGAGCATGACATTGCATGGCGCATATGTACTACTACTTGCAAAGGCCTACTCAATAGGCGATATGTCTCAGGTTTATCCAATTATGAGGGGAACAAGTCCATTAATTGTCCCGATCATCGGCGTTCTATTATTGAGTGAGCATCTAGAACTATTAGGTTGGTTTGGTATTATTAGCATTGTAGTGGGGATTTTCCTAGTTGGAGATATCAGAATTAAAGGGCGATGGAGTATCACGAATAGGACGGTTATCTTGGCATTCATGGTGGGACTTATGATTACTTCCTACACCGTAGTAGACAAGGTGACGCTTCATTACATTCCTGCTTTCACACTTAATATGGCATCTAACATAGGCAATTTACTCGCACTCACATACATAACCATACGGTCAAAAGCGATCAAACATGAATGGACAATGAATTGGAAAACCATTCTATTAGGTGGGATACTCGCTCCCGGAGGGTACATATTATTCTTGAAAGCACTTGAGCTTATGCCAGTTTCTCAGCTTGCTCCGATGAGAGAAATTGGTACGGTATTCACAACACTAATGGGAATCTTCATTCTGCAGGAACCACAAGGGAGAAATCGAATTATTGCTTCGGTATTAATAACAATAGGAATTATCATGCTGGCTCAATAGAATAGGAGGGAAAGATGTTATATATAATTGGAGGAGCATCAAGAAGCGGGAAAACAACAACAGCAAATCTGGTTCTAAAAAAAGCGGGCATTCCCTTTTTTTCACTTGATTATTTAGTGATGGGGATTGCGAATGGAATACCTGAATTCGGGGTGTATCCAACTGAGGGTGACTATAAAACTGGACAACGATTGTGGGTAGTAGTTAACCCTCTAATGACAGCAATGGTGGAGAATGCAATAGATTACACCGTTGAAGGAGTGCAGTTGGTACCAAGTTATGTGTCACAATTTGAACAGAGACATTCGGGGAAAGTTAAATCATGTTTCATTGGTTTGGCAGATATAAATGTTAATGATTGTGTAGAAGACATGAGATTTCACTCAAGTAAGACAGAAAATGACGGGTTTAAGAACCTTAATGATACTGATACTATAAAAGAAATAGAGCGGATAAAATCAGATAGCATAAGAATAAGGGAGGAATGCAAAAAGTATAATCTTAAATACTTTGAGAGTTCTTATATTTTCAATAAAACTATAGACTCGATAGTATCTTACTTAATAGATCAATGAATTTAACTTTTGTATTTACTAAGGAGGTTATTCTAATATATGTACAAGGTTGTATTTTTTGATGTTGACGGCACCCTATTAAGTGAAGTTGACAGAAGCATACCGTTAAGTACGAAAGAAGCAATAAAAAAATTGATTGAAAGCGGAATAAAAGTCGTGGTAGCGACAGGAAGACCGTACCATATGTGTGAAGAGTTTAAGACCATGGGCATTGACACGATTATTTCCGCAAACGGAGCGCTTATTAAATGTAATAATGAAGTAATATATAAATCAGTACTTTCGACAGAGAGGTTCGAGATGTATCGACTTTCGCCGAATTAAATGGACACGGCATTTCCTATCTCACCGAGCTATTTACCATGAACGGCATCGGATCTGATGATGAACGGATTAAGAATGCATTAAATGAGACTTTGAATCTTAAACAATATCCCGAAACAATGAATTCTCTATCAGAGGAAGCATACTGCATATGTTTGTATGCGGACGATAGTGAAGCTCAAAAATTCATAGATAAATTTCCAAGACTCAGGTTCGAGCGTTTTCACATCCACGTCATGAACGTGCTGGAAGAAACGGAAGTTTCCAAATCAATTGCTATTAAAAAAGTATTGGACTATTTCAACATTAGTAAGTCAGAAGCCATAGCTCTCGGTGACGGCGGAAATGACATCGACATGTTGGAGTATGTAGGATTGGGAATTGCTATGGGAAATGGTGAAGAACGACTAAAACAAAAAGCGGACTATGTCACTAAGAAGGCTAGTGAAGGTGGAATTTCCTACGCATTAAACTTTTTTGGCATCATTTAATACAGAGAATGCAAGAAATTGTCGTAGCTGAAAAAGCCGTAACACATAAGGAGGCATGGAAATGAAAATAGCAAAATTTGTAGAGATTAAAATAAGTAAGTCGATTGCAGAGCTTCAGAGCAAGCGGGATCACAGAACATTGGTGCTCTGGACTACTGACTGCGCCGAGCATGTACTCCCATATTTTGAGGAGAAGTATCCGCAAGATGCAATTGATGGCAATTGAATAAGATGGAGGAACAATCAATGTCTGAATTAGAGATGTTCGATATCTTCGACGAAGATATGATACGAGTCGGAACAGATAGTCGAGCAAATGCACATGCTCAAGGTCTCTGGCACCAAACATTTCATTGCCGGATTGTTAATCATTATACTAGTGGGGGCCCTAGTTTGCTCTTCCAACTGCGTCATAAAGATAAGGACACATATCCTAATCTTCTCGACACATCATGTGCAGGTCATCTCCAATCTGGGGAAACCATTGAAGACGGAGTTCGAGAGTTGAGGGAAGAACTAGGAATAACGATCCCGTTCCATGAATTACTTCCTTGTGGCATGGTGGCAGAGGAGGATATCATCTCAGATCAATGTATCGATAGAGAATTTAATCATATATTTATTCACGAGTGTGATAAATCATTAGAGCAATATGACTTTCAGACCAGCGAAATCTCCGGATTATTCTATGTTAACTCTAGAGAATTCCAAAGCTTATACCGTGGCGATATAGATTATATATGGGCCGAAGGGATCGTTCTTGATGAAGTGAGTCAGGGTGTGAACCCAGTTAGAAATCAGTATCATATCCATGATTTTACGCCGATGTCTAGTAAGTATGCCGAAGTCTTATTCGGAAAATTAGAAAGTATATGAATGGAGATTGTATGACCCAATTTCAATTTATTAAGGATTATAAAGGTATCGAACAATACAGACTGAGCTTTAATGAGTTGGCGCATCGAACATTTGGAATTGATTTTGAGAGTTGGTATCAAAGAGGTTGTTGGAATGATAGATACATCAACTATTCCTTTCTACATGAACATAAAGTTATTGCAAATGTATCCGTTAACTTAATGGATATTATACTCGATCGACAAGTGTATTCGGCTGTTCAAATAGGTACAGTAATGACTGATCCGGCGTACCGTAACCAAGGACTTTCTAGAAGGTTAATGGAGATTGTTATTGAAAAATATCGGACAAGCTGTAATTTCATGTACTTATTTGCAAATAAATCAGTTCTGAACTTCTATTCGAAATTCGGTTTCACACAAGCTCTCGAACCTACTTACTCATTTGATCTTAAACCAGTAGTAACCAATATACCCATAATCCGAAAATTAAATATCCATTCTCAGGAAGATTGGAATCTTCTCTTGAAGTTACATTCATTGAGAACACCAATATCATCTCAATGTGGGGTGATGAACGCAGAAGGTATTTTTACATGGTACTGTTTGAATGTATTTTCTGACGATATATATGTTCTTGAGGATCTGAGTACTGTCGTGATTTATCAACAGGAGGGTCATTTACTTCATTTGTACGATATCGTATCTGCTAAGGAAGTTAGATTATCTGAACTGGTGAAGCTCCTTCCCATACAAGGAATGAAATTCCCCAAAATTGCCCAAGCATAAACTTTAAATCGAGGATGATGATGATGACCCATCTAATCAGATTAGCACAGATTGATGATTATGAAGGCGTGTCGAGATTAGTAGCGCAGATCCACCATATTCATGTTGCAGCCAGACCAGACATCTATGCTCCGTATGACACCCCCATGGGAATCGACTATTACCGCAAAATATTAAGAGAAGAACGGACAGCAGTTATCGTGGCCGTGAATCCAGACAACGGAACGATAGACGCTTATACAGTTATCAGAATTGATGAAGCAGCATATCGACCGATCTATAAACAGCGAAAGTATATATTCATAGATGACTTCTGTGTCGAGGAAAACCATCGAGGTCAAGGAATTGGCAAATCACTATTCCTATTTCTTGTTGAATACGCCAAAGAGATATCAGCGAGTAATATTGAGTTAGGTGTAGCAGAATTCAATACAGGTGCACTACAATTTTATGAATCCCTTGGAATGAAAACAAGAAGTCGGAAGATGGAATACATCATAGAATAAATATATGAATTCAATATGGGGAGAGATCATATGGCTAATGATGGAAAAGCTGAGTAGAGTGCTAGATGATCATAATCATTTCGATTTAATCAAACCGAAGTGGTATGTAGAGAGTTGAAAGGATGGAACCAAATGAGGGAGCAATCGGAAATTCTATTCTTGAAAATAACCTTACATCGAATGACTGATCATTATCTACCCAAGCTAACCCAAGCTCTTCAAAGAATTAACTCTGAGGAGCTATGGAAGAAGGATAACAATCAAAATTCAATTGGCGGTATCACATTACATATGGTTGAGCATGTTCAGAGACATATCAATAGATATTTCGAACCAACAAAGAACGAACACGACGCGGGTATTGAAAGTTATTTCCCCGATGCTAAAATGGTTCCCTCTGAGTTAACAGTAATCGTACATGATACTTATACGAGTTGGAGAGAAGGTATGGATGATTTAATAACTTCTAATGATCAACACATAGACATGCATTCCTTCTACCATCTTGTCGAGCATACGGGCTATCATCTAGGTCAAATCATAGATAGAGTTCAGAGATTAACCGGCAGATCATTTGGCTTCTGCCAGAATGGAATAAACGAGATCAATTTAAGGAAAGTAATTGAAGGTGATTCGTTCTAAAGACTATTAATCGCGGAGGGATATCATGTTTTCTTTTCAAATTGATAATGACTTAGAACTGCGACTCTTACAGATGGAGCATGCTGAACGATTATTCCTGCAAGTGGACAAGAATCGAAACTACTTAAGGGAATGGTTGCCTTGGGTCGATGGCACTCTGAGTGTTGAACAAGTGAAAGAGTTTATTCGCTCTACTCATCAACAATATGTGAATAACAATGGGTTTCAGGCGGGTATCTTTTATAAAAGTAATATCGTAGGTTGTATAGGACTGCATGAGATCAATTGGAATAGTAAGAAGACTTCAGTTGGATATTGGCTAGCAGCAGATTATCAAGGGAACGGAATCATGTCACGATCCTGCCGAGCCATCATCAATTACATGCTAAAGGAAGTAAAACTAAACCGTATTGAAATCAGAGCAGCAGAGTTTAATCACAAGAGCAGAGCAATCCCAGAAAGGCTTGGATTTGTCCAAGAGGGGATTTCCAGACAAGATGATTGGTTGAATGATCATTACGTAGATTATGTCATTTACGGTTTACTAGCGAAGGATTGGCAATAAATTTCGAGTGGAGGTTTAAACATGAAGCAAGTGCAATCGTTGGACGCGTATCTCCAAGCATCACCGTATATAAATTACCTCGATCCCCAAATCCAGTCTCTCATTCGTTCATTCACTGAACAAGAGGAGTCAGAGATTGATCGGATCAAATCCGTATTCGAATATGTACGAGACAATATCAATCATTCATATGATATCCAAACTCACGAAGTAACGAGAACAGCTTCAGATACCCTAGAGAAGAAGCATGGCATCTGTTATGCCAAGTCACATTTATTCGCGGCTGTGTTGAGGGGTATGGGTATCCCAGCCGGCATTAGTTACCAAAGGTTAACGCTGTATGACAAACCGGAGGACGGTTTCTGCATTCATGCTTTGAATACGGTGTATTTTCGAGAATTAGATAAATGGATTCGATTGGATGCGAGAGGTAACAAGCAAGGGATTAATTCGGAATTTTCAATTGATGAAGAGAAGCTAGCATTCCCGATACGACCTGAATATGGGGAAAAGGACTATTTAGAAAACTTTGATGAACCGCATCCAGACATTATAAAAGTACTAGAGGAAAATAATGATTGTCTGGTCATGTACCAGAATGGCCTGCCAGAACTGCTGAGTATGTGATTTACTTGGAATATCTCAATCCCACGAAAGCAGGTGTAGAAGATGAGCACCCTTGATCGAATGGCATTAGAAAAGGCTATTGAAATCGCACGCGATAAAAACTGCTATAAGATAATGCTCTTAACGGGGTCGAAGAGAGAAGATGTACATAGCTTCTACGAGGGAGCTGGATTTGTTAAAGGGAAGAAAACAGGATTTATTATATATGATATGTAAGGGGCAAACAATGAATAACATCAAAGCCATCATCTTTGATTTGGATAATACCATTCTAGACCGAACGAGTACATTTCGAAGCTTTACTAACTCTTTTATTACTCATTACTTCACGCATTTGGATATGACCCAACATATCTTTGATCTTATCATCGAACTCGATCTAGACGGCTACAAGGATAAACAGGAGCTATTCTCTGAACTGCTGGAACGATTACCTTGGCAAGAGAAACCACAACTATTGGAGTTAATGGAATTCTACAGTACGGAGTATGTGAAGAGTGCCGTATTAATGAATGATGCTAGAGAAGTTGTACAGTATGGTAGAACAAAGTATAAAACGGGTCTCATAACGAATGGGAAAACCCTGATACAATATGGGAAGATTGATCAGTTAGGGATCCGCAATGAATTCGATTTGATCATCGTTTCAGAAGAGGCTGGTATTAAGAAACCGGATCGTAGAATATTCGAGATGGCATGTGAGCGACTTATGTTGAAACCAGAGCAATGTATATATATTGGAGACCATCCTGTGAACGATATCGAAGGCGCTGCAAAGGTCGGAATGGAAACGATCTGGATGAAAGTGAACCAACCTTGGAAAGATGGAATCATTGCTACACCGCTACACCAAATTGATAAACTAAATACATTGTTTGAATTGATCTAACAAGAGAGTTAATATATTAAATTAATAAATGGATCGGAGAGGTTCGCTTGACAATAGAGCAAAAATTCACCAGTATTTTCACTAAATTAGTGAAGATCTTGGAAGTATACGAATCTCAAATGGATTTGAAAGTGAATACAGATGATCAATATAGTTTGGATACATTGATGCCAGTATATGCGTATCCGCAATTGTTGGCTGGCATATCTGAGCCTCTAAAGAAACGGATGCAAGGAAAATCATGCTTTAACTTTAAGCAAGAAGATGATCTATTCAGAGAGCTTACGGTCTTAACTGAAAAAGGTTATACGAAGTATAAAGAAGAGGACCTGATATAATTGTGAAGCAGGTGAGTTGCACATGCGAACAGTGATAACCAAACATTATGACTATGGGCAAGATGAGATCGATTACTTAATCCGTGTTGATGAAACACTCGGGGCGGCGATCTTACGATTGGGCAAGGTGGAGCGGGTCATCATACCCGATCTGTTCGCTGCACTCATGCATGCTATTGTTGGACAGCTTATTTCCGTTAAAGCAGCAAACACCGTCTGGGCAAGGATGGAAGATCAGTTCGTTGAGATTTCGCCGCTTCATATCTCCATGCAGACTCCAGATGACATCCAAAGATGTGGCATGACGATGAAAAAGGCGGTTTGCATTCACACGATTGCCCAGATGATTGCACAAGGTGAATTTAAACTGGATGAACTAAATGGCTTGTCAGATTCTGAGGTAATTAGTAGATTAATAACTCTGAGTGGAGTTGGACAATGGACAGCTGAGATGCTGCTTATCAATTCGATGGAACGTCGTGATGTACTCAGTTGGGGTGATATTGCAATTCGTAGGGGAATGATGAAGTTATATGGTCTTAGTACGATTAACAGAGCACAGTTTGAACAATACCGCCTCAGATACTCGCCTCTAGGTTCAGTTGCTTCCATTTACTTATGGGAAATTTCAAAGGAATAAGTGGGGGATACCGTGGATAAGACGATTAAGGAACAACTATTACAATTAGCTGAAGTTGAGTATCAGAAATTTACGTCTGCGTTGATTCCGAATATCAATAATATTATCGGTGTTCGACTGCCAGCAATACGCAAATTAGCCCAAACAATAGCAAAGGGCGATTGGCGTACATACCTGGAACAAACTGAAAGCGAATATTTCGAAGAAATCATGCTGCAAGGGATGGTTATTGGCTATGTGCAGACAGACGTTGAAGAAATTCTGCGCTATGTAGTAGATTTTGTCCCCAAGATTAATAATTGGTCAGTATGCGATAGCTTCTGTAATGGGTTAAAGTTCACTCAAACGAACAAGGAGCGAGTCTGGGAATTCCTACAGTCCTATGTATCATCTAACAATGAGTATGAAATTCGGTTTGGAGTTGTTATGCTGCTTTTTTATTACACTGAAGATGAGTATATTAGTAGGGTTTTACAGCTTTTGAATAACATCAAGCATGAGGGATACTATGTCAAGATGGCGGTGGCATGGGCTATATCGATCTGTTATGTAAAGCTATCTGAACCCACTATGCAATACTTACACCATAATTCGTTGGACAAATTCACTTACAATAAAGCTTTACAGAAGATTACGGAATCTTACCGTGTAGACCAGGAAACCAAACAATTGATTCGCAGTATGAAACGAAAATCTTAAGGCTCAAACCCCTTCTGACTGACATAAAGCTGATCCTCGGGAAAAACTTGTTTCAACCGATCGAGCACGTTCGTATAGGCAGTAGGATGATACCACTGCTCTAATCCCAATTGTTCATACAATGCTTGAATACCTAAACCTCGCGTACGTTTCCCGCCGCTGCCATCCCCCATGAAGTAATCATCCACACAAACACGATTCACCAGTGGTCGTAATAACTCAGCAAACTTCTCACTACTCGGCAAAATAGGGGCGATCGTCGCCTGTGTGGATATACCTGCCTCAGCCAATATCTCAAGTGTATTCAATCGGGCACGAATAGGAGGGGCATAAGGAGTAAAATATCGTCGGATGTCCTCAAGGTCAGTTTCCACTGTCATACTCACACGCACTTTATCTCCAAGGCGTTGCAATAAGTCAATATCTCTACGAACAAGCGGACTCCGGGTTTGCACGAATAGAAAGTCGGGTGGGTAGCTGACCATTACCTCTAGTAATGAGCGAGTAATTCGTTCCTTATATTCGATGGGCTGATAGGGGTCGGTGCTGGAGGACATGAAGATGGTGATAGGTCCTTTGCTCTTGGCTCTTTGGAACTCCTTGTGGAAAACCTCAGCAGTACCCTTCTTAATATCGACCCAGCTTCCCCATTCTGCATTACGAAAAGTTGAGACTGGCATCTTACGCACATAACAATAGGAACAGCCAAATGAACAACCCGTGTAAGGATTCAGCGAGTGGCTATAGCCGGAGAGATATCCGGTTCCTCTATTCAGGATCGTTTTTGGATTTTTATATAGGTATTCCACATTACTTAGCATCAATGATCACGTTATCCCGTTCCAATTGCAACAGCCTCTTCTTCATATCCATGCCGCCACGGTAGCCGGTTAGAGCTCCATTCTTTCCTATTACACGATGGCAGGGGACTGTGATTAACACTGGATTTGCCCCAATGGCAGAACCAACGGCACGAACTGCGGCTGGCTTCTGGATCATAGCTGCAATATCCGAATAAGACTTAGTTAGTCCATAAGGTATGCTGCATAGAGCGTTCCAGACAGTCAATTGAAATGGCGTTCCATGAAAGTCAAAAGGCACTGTAAAGTCTTTTCGCGTCCCTTGCAAATATTCGACAAGCTCTAGCGAAAAGGGCAGCAGCTTCTCATCATCCTGTATCAATATACTGCCGCGAAAGCGACTTTTTACCCAGTTAACCAATTCATCAAACAATTGATTGTGCGAACCAACATAGCAAAGCCCTGCAGAGGTAGCCGCGATATACATATTCCATTCGTCATGTGTTAATAACGTCCAATAGATCGGTGTATTCGCTGTTTTATTCATTCTCGGATGCTCCTCTTAAGTTATTGGTTTGTGTCTGACGGTAGCTAGCGGGTGTATATCCGGTTTTCTTCTTGAATAAGGTTATGAAGTACGGTGTATTTGCTAAACCCACACTATGACCAACCTCAGCAATGCTCTTCTCCGCAGTCATAAGCTGTTCTTTGGCATGCTCGATTCGTTGCTGCTGGATATATTCTACAGGGGTCATGTCCTTGATTCGCTTGAACGTTCGATGCAGATGATACGGACTGCTGTGGCTGATCTCTGCAAGCAATTCCAGTGATAAATGATTCATATAGTTTGTGTCGATATACGCTGTTACTAATGAGACCCATTCGTCATCCGGCACCCGTTCACCTGTTGGTTTACATCGCTTGCATGGGCGATAGTTAGCGTTCAATGCTTGTTCTGTTGTTAAGAATAAACTAATATTCTCTCTCTTGGGTGGTCTGGATTTACAAGAGGGTCTGCAGAAAATACCGGTCGTTTTGACCGCATAGTAAAACTGACGATCAAAAGAAGCATCATTACTGATGACCGCTTGCCATTCCTCATCGGTCAGTTTCTTCTGCTTTAGTTGCTTCACCATTTCCGTTCACCTCTACGAACAGTATACCCGCAGTCGTGAGATTTTGTACGCATTTTAGAATATAATAGCAAGCTAACGAAGCTAACGAATAAGTATTCATGATTAGCACAATAAAGGACAAGATTGATTTTTTCGCAATTTTGCTTAAGCATCTCTATACTACTCCTTACATTATTTGGTACAATCAATATTGAATGTTTCAAAATTAATTATCATTTCATAAGTACTGAAAGGGTGTTCAGGGGTGCATAACTTGAAGTATGACGTTAATCGCGAATGGCTCATAAAGAAGTTTGAAGAGATTCGCAGGTATAATAAGTAGATAAGAATAATTACAATGGAGGTAACCATGATCAGAGAAGCGGAACGTCGAGACAGAGAGCGAATAGAAGAGCTATACAAGCTACTAATTCCCGATGATAATGAGATTGAGGTACTTGAAGATCGTATAGATCAAATTAAGCTCGATCCCAATCATTATTTGCTCGTATATGAGAATGAAGATACTGTTGTAGGGACGATCCTATTAAGTTTCTGCCCAGATGCCATGTATGGGAATAGACCTTACGCTATGCTAGAGAATCTGATCGTGGATCCAGCTTGCAGAGGGTTGGGTGTAGGGAAACAATTATTTGATCATATTGAGGTGCTTTGCATGGCTGTGGATTGTAGAGAAATCTTATTGATGAGCAATGTAAGAAGAACGGAAGCGCATCAATTTTTCGAACGACTTGGCTACGCTAACGTGGCAAGGGGCTTCAAGAAGTATATTTAATACTGGCGGTGATCGATTCCCATGTACAAGAACATTGAAGAATACTCTCTTAATGCTTGGCCGGCTTTACAGAGCTTTGTATATGATGGTTGGCTTCTGAGATTCGCCGCTGGATATACGAAGAGATCGAATTCGATCAGTCCTATATACGTGGGAGAATCGAAGAAAGTCTTGGATAAGATTAAGTATTGCGAGTCGATCTATTCTGGTTTGAACATGGATACGATCTTCAAGATCTCACCTTTTGTGACCGCGAAGAAAATCGATAGGATCTTAGAAGACATGCAATATGTCATGGTTGAACCTTCTAGTGTTAAGCTATTAAATCTGTCTAAGATCGAAGAACCACAACACAATCATGTGACGATCTCGACGGAATTTACCGATGAATGGGCTCAAATCCTATCTAGTTTCAATAACCTATCAGCGACTACCATTGAGATTACGAAGCAATTATTATCAACGTCTTTTCTGACAAAAGGGTTCTTTACGCTTTATGATGGGGATATTCCTGTAGCTTGCGGTGTGGGAGTGATCGAACAAAATTATGTCGGGCTATTCGATATCATTACAGGCTACCCGTATCGTAACAAAGGGTATGGTAAACAATTAATACTAAATATTCTGAAGTGGGCGAAGCTGAATGGAGCAACTCATAGTTACTTACAAGTTGTGAAAGGTAATGAGTCGGCTATCAAGCTATATAGAAAGCTAGGCTACCGTGAAGTATATACATATTGGTATAGATATAAGAAGCTCAGATTAGATCATTAACAGAAGGAGGCAACGCACTTGGAAATCGATGAGAACAAGATGAAGAGCCTTCTATATAGATATGTCATTATAGGTCTCTCTTATGTTGATCGTAATGAGATTGTTCTGGAGACAGTCCAATTGCATGGAAGAGTGATGCGGATTAATTCGACTGAAGGAATTGTCGTTCAGCGAGAGGATAAACAAGAAGAGTACAAACTACCCCTAGATTTTGATGCTTTCCAACCGGCACAGCCAGGCGAATATAAATTGAATAAAACGGGTGAAATTATTGTCGATCCCGATTTTATTTCTTCATGGTCTATTCTTAAGCCTTAAGAGAAGGAGGATATAATGATGACATCCGTCACCAATATCTGATTTACGATTAGGAGGATGAACAGATGGATGCCATCAAGCTAGTTACAGTAGAGCCTACACATGCAGATCTCGCGGTATTGATTCGAAAACTCGATGCCTATCTGGATGAGATGTATCCTGCGGATGAGGTATTCAAAGTGGATTTTGATAGCCCAAAGGTCAACCATATTACATTCGTATTGGCTTATTGTGATGACGTACCAGTAGGTTGTGGAGCGATAAGTCCACTTGGTGAAGGGGTTACAGAGTTGAAGCGATTCTATGTGGAGCCGGCTTATCGCAGACATGGCATTGCTATACAAATTCTCAACATGCTAGAGACTAAGGCAAGGGAATCCGATTATATGACGATGAAGCTCGAGACAGGCGATCAACAACCTGAAGCGATTAACTTCTATAAGAAGCATGGGTTTAGAGAGATTGATAAGTACGGTGAATATGTAGATTGTACCTCAAGTGTTTGTTATGAGAAGCAATTATGATCAAGGGAATTATGTTTGATATGGACAATACCTTGTTACAATCTAATATTGATTTCAAGCTTATGAAATCTGATATATTCGAATTCTTAATTCAGAACAATATATTGTCCAACGAGTTTGCCATTCACGAGCATACGACAGCCACATTAATTGAGTATGTTCGAGCATTAGGGATATCCACTGACATCTATGAATCAATTATGGCTTAACATCCAAGCATGAATTAATCGGGATGCGTGGAGCTGGATTAGAACCAGGGGCCAAGCAACTTCTTGAATCTTTACATAATAAGTATGTATTGGTTGTGATTACGAATAATTCAGTCGTCGCAGCATTAGAAGCACTGAAGAACACAGAGATCGCAGCATTCTTCGATTTAATCATCGGTAGAGAGATGATGTCTGCCTTAAAGCCTTCGCCTTCGGGATTCCACTATGTGATGAATCAATTTCCTGCAATTAAACCTGACGAATGGATATCGATTGGAGATTCATGGATTGATGGGAAGGCTGCTCAAGATGCGGGTATCCCTTTCATCAGCTATCGAGCAGATGATGATAAGTTTCGCTTAAGAGGTATTGAACCGATAGCGCGAATGAGCCGTCTCATGCAATTACATGAATATGTGGAGAGCAATAATATTCGATAAACGAGGCGCTAGATGATACATAAGATTTCGTCGATGGTATTAGAGCTGATTCTAAATCTGATTCTAAATCAAGTGCCTCAGTTTGATTACTCAGCGGATGAAATCCAAGAATTCAATCGTATGTATGATGCTGCCATACGGGACAACAAAACTATCGATTACGATTGTGAGTTTCCTAAATACCGATTCATTCAATACATAATGTCCAATCATAATCTATTAATCCGAGAAGCCATTCACGAGGAAATCGAGATTGTACATGCAATCATGATAGAGGCTTTTACAGAGTATATTGGAATTCTTCATCCACCATCTGGAGCCCTTAGCGAGACGGTTGAGAGTTTACAGAGCAAAATTGGAAGTAAGGGTGGAGCGATCATCGCCTTCAAAGATTCCAAAGCCGTAGGTGCGACGATCTATTATTATCAAGAAAATTATATGTATATTGGGCGTGTCTCTGTGCTTCCAACGTTTAGAGGCAAGGGCATTGGACGAGAGATGATCTATTACTTAGAACAACAAGCTGTGAAGATGGGATATGCGGAAACAAGGGTCGAATAATAAATCGGGGTATGTGAATCCGAGATAAAGAGCCCCATGCCTTAAAACCCATTATTTTACATCGTAAGTATATCAGAAAAATATGTTAAAATCATGAAAGGTCATGAGAATTGACACTGTATACAATCAGAGGGGCAGACCGTTACATTCGAAGCAACTCATTTCGGTATTCGTCAACAGCTAACTTCATTAATAACAGAATTCATGGAACCATACTTATTCATCGACGAAATGCAGCGAGGTGCATTTAAAAGTTTGCGGCATATACATGAATTTAAGGTGCTTAATGGCTATACTATGATGAGGGATACCCTTAATTTTGAGGCTCCGTATGGTTTAATTGGTTGGATCGTGGAGCGATTAATATTGAAAAATTACTGAGAAAATTCTTAGAACATAGGAATATTGAATTGAAGAGAATAGCTGAGAATCAACAACTTCAGGAGGCGTAGATAGTGACAGCAGGATCTCAGAAGGATATCGATAAATTAACTAAGATCGGTAAGGTCGTAGCGACAACGATTCAAGAGATGAAAGAGAAAACGGTAGTTGGTATGACAACACGTGAATTAGATGAGATTGGCGGTAGTATTCTCGCTCGATATGGCGCGGTGTCGGCTCCCAAAGAAATTAAATTTCCTGGATATACGTGTATTAGTATTAATCGTAATGTTGCACATGGAATACCAGGGGCGTACGTCATACAGCCGGGTGATTTAATTAATATTGATGTTTCTGCTAAACTGGATGGATATTATGCGGATTCTGGGTATTCTTTTCAAATGGATCCTGTAGAAAGTAAAATTACACGTTTATGTAGTTACACGTACCAAACGATGATGAAGGTCATTCAAAGCTTAAAAGCAGGCGTTAGAATTAATCAAATTGGTCGAATGATGGAGACAGAAGCAAAATTAGGCGGATACAAAGTGATCAAAAATCTCTGTAGTCACGGGATCGGAAAGTCGTTACACGAGGAACCGCGGGAAATTCTCCCCTACTATAATCCTATGGATAAATCCGTATTGAAGAATGGTCAAGTGATCACGATCGAACCTTTTCTGTCCACGGGAGCAGATTACGTTGAACATCAAGCGGATGGGTGGACTTTACGGGTACCCGATCATAGTTATGTAGCTCAATTCGAGCATACTTTAATCATTACAAGGGACAAACCGATTATTGTTACTGCTTTGTAGGAAACGCGGGGGGAGGACGATAGGCAATGAGAACGTTAGTGATCAGCGATATTCACGGTTGCTATGAGCAATTTGCAGAGCTGTTGCAGCTCATTCAGATTTGTAGATGTGATGGGTAATGAGCAATCCGCAGAAGACGGTAAATTTTTCGAGCATGGTGGGCTTCAATTGTTAGATAGTTACTGTGTAGCAACACGAGGGCAATCTAATGAATCTAGATTAGCTCACGCGAAGACATTTATAAGTACGAATTATAAGCAGCATTTGACCTTTTTAGCCAACCTTCCACTCTACCACGAAGATCACAATTACATATATGTACATGCAGGATTAAACCCTAACTTTATGAATTGGCGAGAACAACCTGAGCGAGACTTTATGTATATCAAGGATCCCTTTATTTATCATCCTACTGTAGTTACCAAACCGGTCGTGTTCGGACATACGAATACGATGGATATTCATGGTTCAGCAGACATCTGGTTTGGTGGAGATAAGATTGGTATCGATGGTGGTTGTGCTTACGGTATGCAATTAAATGCGCTGGAGATTAAGGATAGTCGGCATTGCCAAACATATAAAGTGCTGATGAGCTGAAGAGGTCAGCCGATAAGGGAGTGCTCACATGGATCAGCATCATCAAGATGCTATTCGGAATATTACAGTTAAGCTTGAGAAGGACCCCGATATATTAGCATTATTAATTGGTGGATCGATTGCACACGGATTCCAGAAGGAAAACTCTGACGTAGATATCATGATGATTGTCTCTAATGATTATTATGCGAAACGTTCGGAAGAAGGTCGTATCACTTATTATGAAACAGAGTCATGTACATACGAAGGTGGATATGTGGATGGGAAATATGTGACAGTAGATTATATGGAACAGGTGGCACGGAAGGGGAGTGAACCTGCTCGATTCGCTTTTGAAGGAACCACAATCGCATTCTCGACAATCGATGGGTTGGCTCAAATCATTGAACGAATCGTAAGATACCCAATTGAGAAGCAAGCTGAGAATATCGTGAGATTTTACTCGCAATTCGAAGCTTGGCACTGGTACGCCCAAGAAGCAATCAAACAAAAGAATACATACTTGCTGCAGCACTCGGTAACCCAATTCATCCTATTCGGTGGCCGACTCATTCTAGCAGAAGCTGAAGTTCTATATCCATATCACAAATGGTTCCTCAAGGTGCTTGAGAGATTGGAAGATAAGCCAGATTCCATCATGGATAACTTCATCTCATGCTGAACGAACCAACAGAGGAGCATCTAGAGCTATTTTACTCTATGATTAAAGGGTTTAGAGATTGGGGTGTTATCCCACATAGTTGGCCGAATCAGTTCATGAGGGATAGTGAATTGAACTGGCAGGATGGCTTTACACCTGTTGCAGATATATAGAATTAATGAATGATAGATATGGAGGATTTCTGTGGAACCTGCTTATTATTTGACAGATCTGGATGGAACATTGTTGCAATCAGATGCGACTCTCTCATCATTCACCATACATACGTTAACGGAAGCAATAAAGAATGGGACGATTATCAGTTATGCTACAGCACGAAGTTATACAAGCTCCATCCATGCTGTTGGAGAAATTCCATGGAAGCATCCCTTGGTATTATACAATGGAGCGCTCCTGTATGATCCTGTTGAGCAGAAAGTGCTTGATGGACATTGGCTTAACAATCGAATTACGAATGATATTATTGAATTCGGAAGAAGTTATAACATCTTACCCCTATTATTCTGCCTAGATTCGAATGACGTGGAGAAAGTTCTACATGAGAGATTACATAGGGGAGGGGACGTTCAGTTTTATAATAGCCGCCCAAATGACCCGCGATTTAGAGAAGTTGAACAATTGAATTGCCCTGATACACATCGAACATTAATTATTACATACATTGGGTTGCTAGATGAGCTTGAGAAGATACATACTTATATTAGCGGAATATTCAAGAATCAAGTGCATAGCCACCTTATGAAAGATCAGTATATTCCCGATCATTACTTTCTAGAATTTAGTCACGCTATGGCGAATAAGCAAGAAGGACTTTATCTCTGGAGTAAACTGGTTGGCTGCGAAGTGACGGAGGTAACCGTATTCGGAGATAATCTGAATGATATTGGATTGTTCCGAGCAGCTGGCAAGAAAATCGCTGTAAGCAATGCACATCCCCAGATATTAGAAATGGCAGACCAAGTTGTAGAAAGTAATAATGATGATGGAGTGGCTCGATATTTATCCGATCGTTTCTTAGGAGAATGATACGATGATACATCAATTGTTACTGGGTCAGGGACGAACTGGGGTTACGTCCAACCATTTAGAATCCAACTAGCACAAAAAATGTGCAAGTTACCCGCTGATGGCCAGTTGAGCGAAAGGGACTTTAGTAGCATAATTTCTTCATCAAAGGAGTGAGACGACATGAATTGGATGGGCAACTTACAGCACTTTGGACGAGCGTTAATGCTCCCCATGATTGCTCTCCCGGCTGCATCCATATTCCTAAGTTTGGCGAATCTTCCGTGGGATTCACTTGGGTTTGAGGGCTTTGATGAAGTATTGCGGCTTGGCGGGAATACAATATTCACTTTCCTGCCAATCATCTTCGCTGTTGGTGTCGCTCTTGGATTAACAGAGAATGCAGGGATGGCGGGAATGTCATCATTACTAGCCTATTATCTATGTACACAAGTTACACAAAATTACTTAGGCAGTGAATTTCAAATCAATGTAACTGGGGGTATCTTAATTGGCATAGCTTCAGCTTGGTCATTCCATCGATTCAAAACGATTGAATTTCCAGAATACATTCAGTTTTTCGGAGGATCGAGGTTCGTCCCGCTGTTCATGAGCTTTGCTTCTCTGGTGTTCTCCTATTTATTCATTCATGTTAGTCCGTGGTTGAGTCGAGGGTTGACAGCACTGTCTACATTATTGCTCGATATGGGCGGTTTCGGTGTCTTTCTCTATGGTATGATTCATCGATTACTCGTTCCTTCAGGACTTCATCATATTCTTAATAATATATTCTGGTTTCAAGTCGGAGACTTCGAACGGGCGGATGGTGTTATCGTGCATGGCGATTTACCGCGATTCTTCGCTGGAGATCCTACTTCAGGAATTTATATGGCAGGTCTGTATCCGACGATGATGTTTGCTCTTCCAGCGATTGCCTTCGCGATCATTCATGAAGCGCGCGAAGATTTGAAGCCGAAGATTAGGGCGACATTCATAACTGCTGCATTAGCATGCTTTTTTACAGGTGTGACTGAGCCTATTGAATTTGCTTTTCTATTCGTGGCTCCCGTTTTATTCATCATTCATGCTGTGTTGTCTGGTTTATCGATGCTCATTGTTTATTGGCTTAATATTCATCATGGGTTTTCATTCTCAGCAGGTGCGATCGACTTTGTGATTAATTTGCACTTGTCCCATAATGGGTGGTTAATCATACCGATTGGTCTTGTTTACGGATTATTCTACTATGTGGTTTTCCGATGGGCTATACGGAGATTTGATCTTGCAACACCTGGGAGAGAAGATGGTTCGGCTCTGGATGCGGGAGCAGGGGACATCCCCCATCGTTCACCGCTTATTCTTGAAGCCCTTGGTGGCAAGCATAATATCGTCAAGATGGAAGCTTGCATCACACGTCTTAGATTGGATCTCCGGAACGATAAGAAGATGGATATTACAGCACTTAAGCATCTTGGCGCGGTAGGCGTTATTCGTCTAGGCGGTGGGCATGTACAGGTTGTCTTCGGAACACTATCTGAGTTAATCCGTGAAGAGATTATGAAGCTACTTCGCAAGGATGTCCAGACCGTGCTATTCCATGCACCCGTGCAGGGTCTGATGATACCACTTAAAGACGTACCTGATCCGATCTTCTCTGGTAGAATGGTTGGAGATGGGGTAGCCTTCCTACCAGACCGAGGAGAGGTTGTAGCTCCTGTAGCTGGTATTATTGTACATATATATCCTACAAAGCATGCGATCGGAATTCGAACGAAGGATGGCGTGGAGGTTCTGCTTCACATCGGTATAGATACCATTCATCTTCAGGGCAAGTGGTTCGAGTGTCTGGTGAACGAGGGTGATCAAGTCGAGCCCGGTCAGATGCTCATTCGATTTAATCTCAAGAAGGTCAAGCAGCATAGCAAATCACTGGTCACTCCAATGGTCATTACCAACTCGGAAATAGTAAAATCATGGAGCTATGCTCCGTTCAAAGCAGTAAAAATTGGACAAGCATCTGTTATGTCAGTCGTATTAAAGGTGGCGAAGTCAAATGGGTAAACAGCAAATGGTTAAAGGCATAGGTGCATCACCTGGGGTCGCTATAGGGAATGCATTCGTATTGCCTAGCTGGGAGTGGGATATTCCGGACAATAAAATTGATGTAACCCAGCTTGCCAGTGAATTCGAACGATTATACCAAGGAATTAACCAATCTAAGCATGAGATAGAAGGTATGAAGCGTGAGATGACCACTGTTGTGGGTGAAGAAACATCCGCGATCTTTGATGCTCACCTAGCTATATTAGAAGACCCCGAATTTATGAAAGAAGTACAGGGTATCATCCAACGACAATATAAAGCCGCGGAAGTGGCAGTTAAGGAAGTCATCGATCATTTCACATCCATGTTCGATTTAATTGATGATGAATATATGAAAGAAAGACGTACAGACATCAAGGATGTTGGCAATCGCTTGCTTCAGCATTTACTCGGGGCACCGGACATTCAACTACCTCAAGATACCCACCCATTCATATTAGTTGCTAAGGAACTATCTCCTTCACAACTGGCTCATCTGAACCCTGAGCTTGTTCTTGGTATTGCAACATTAGTTGGGGGTAAGAATTCACATGCTGCGATTATGGCCCGGTCCATGGGGATTCCATTCGTCATTAGTCTTGAGGATAAATTACTAACACCCATTGTTACAGGAGATAAACTAATTATTGATGGAGATCAGGGTGTAGTCTATATTGAACCAGACGCTCCATTAAAAGATGAATATCGGGAGAGACAGCACCAAATTCGAGTCAATCGTCTGAAGTTACGCGAGCAAGCGCAATCTCCTTCCATTACGAAAGACGGATTAACCGTTAGCTTGAACGCTAATATTAGTTCGGAGAAGGAGTTGGAGCTAGCCCTTAAGAATGGCGCAGAGGGTGTTGGATTATTCCGTACAGAGTTTCTATATATGCACCGATCTTCTTTCCCTGATGAGGAGCAACAATATAACGTATATCGGAATGTAGCGGAAATTATGGGGGAGCGTCCCATTGTCATACGCACTCTGGATATTGGTGGGGACAAGCATCTGGATTATTATTCGTTTCCTGAAGAGGACAATCCATTCTTGGGCTATCGGGCGATTCGCTTCTCCTTGGACCGCCATGATATATTCAGGACACAGCTAAAAGCTATTCTGAGAGCAAGTCAATATGGTAATATTAAGATTATGTATCCAATGATTTCTTCCATGGAAGAGCTGCATGAGGCCAACTTCTTACTCCAGGAAGCTAAGCATGAACTTCGCCGAGAAGGGATACCCTTTAAAGATGATATTCAGGTTGGTATCATGATTGAAGTGCCAGCTGCTGTGATGATTGCGGATTGGTTAGCACAAGAGGTTGACTTCTTCAGCATTGGTACGAATGATCTCATCCAATATGTATTAGCGGTAGATCGAATGAATGATAATATCGCCTATTTATATGATCCATTTCACCCTGCTATCATTCGCATGATTCAGCTAACGGTTGAAGCAGCAGAACGCAATGGGATTGCTGTTAGTGTGTGTGGCGAGATTGCTGGTGATCCGGAAGCTCTACCGTTATTACTCGGACTTGGTGTTCGTGATTTTAGCATGTCTGCCCATTCCATACTCGATGTTAAGAATCGTTTACTAGCACTGAATGTATCCGAATGCCGCTCATTATTCAAAAGCATATTAACCTGCAAGACTGGGGAAGAAATACGTGTGCTCATGGATAAAAGCAATATTTGAGAACAGCTGCTACCCTTTTTACTCGATACGGATCGACTTCCAATTAAACTCCCTTGTTAGTCACGACAGTTTAATTTCCAGAATTTAATTTACAGAAGGAGGTTAATATGAACTTACATGGCAAACAAATTCTAGCTTTTACGGATGACGATTTTGAAGATCTGGAAATGTGGTATCCGATATTGCGCTTAAGAGAAGCGGGTGCTAAGGTCGTTATTGCAGGCTTGCAGGCCAATACGAAGTATGTGGGCAAATATGGTGTTCCATTGGTTTCTGATGTTTCTTTCAATGATGTGAGTGCTGATGATTTTGCTGGCCTTTATGTGCCTGGCGGCTGGGCTCCAGATAAATTAAGAAGATATGAGTCTGTATTAGACTTAACTCGTAAATTTCACGAATCACACAAACCCATTGCCCATATTTGTCACGCAGGGTGGGTACTCGCCTCCGCAGGAATTTGTAAAGGCTATACGATGACATCGACTCCAGGGATCAAAGATGATCTTATTCATGCTGGTGCTATCTGGGTCGATGAAGAGGCTGTCGTTGATCGGAACATCGTTTCGGGGAGACGTCCACCAGACCTACCTGCCTTTACACTTGCCTTTGTCAAACTATTAGGTGAACAAGCTTGAGGTTCACAGGCATATATCGATGGATACCTGCTCTGATCTGGATGATTATTATCTTCGTGCTGTCACACCAGACAGGGAGTGAGCTCGACACCTATCTCCCTTGGGCTCAGCGATGGCTGCCATGGCTGGATAGCTTTGATGTTGGTCACTTTTTCTCATACTTCATCTTAGCCTGCTTAATCTGGTGGGCGATGGTGAGCCATCGTTTAGCAGTGTCCCTGTTTGTCGTATTATTATGTATCCTATATGGGTTGACGGATGAATATCATCAGTCCTTTGTTGCGGGTCGCACGCCAGATTTGCTAGATATTCGCAATGATTCGATAGGGGCATTGTTGGCGATGATCTTTGTCAGAATTCCCTTTATACGCAATCGAACATTCGCTAAACGAATCCCATAATCTACTAGCATCATTCGAAAAGGATAATCCCCACTCATCACGAATTATACATTATCAAGTTTAGTGTATGGTTTGAGGGAGTGAGATCGTTGTATAAGAAATGTAACTGTGGCCAACCAATGGATATTCGATTGCGAACCGTTATTTATTCCAAGACGGTTGAAATTGATAATGTTCCGATCTACACGTGTGCAAAGTGCTTTTATACTGAAATACTCACAAGGGTCAAAGCGGATTTAGCCCTGCTTATTACTCAGCTCGGCGGTCAACCCCATATACAGAAAATTAATTTTCATGAACTCAATGAATGGGCGTTCCTTATCTCGAGAGCAACAGATATCGAACTCATTCATATCCCAATTCAATCCATCATTGGAGAGAGAATTGATCAACTATTAGATTTATTATTGCTAGCTCGATCATTGAGTGATTCAGATTGGGAGAATGACTTGGTAGGGAGATTAACTCAGATTACAAGTGCAGTTTTAACAACTTAATACGAAGAATGATAAACGGTTTTGTCTCAGTTAAGGAGGCGAGACCGTTTATTTTTAATTAATAAAAGGGTGTACATTTGCGAAATTTGTTAAATTACAGTATCATAATTTATTATGTTGATATTGGGGAGAACTCACAGTGACAGTAACCATTTATGATGTAGCAAGGGAAGCGAGCGTTTCCATGGCAACGGTTTCTCGTGTTGTGAATAACAACCCGAACGTGAAACCACAAACTCGGAAGAAGGTATTCGAAGCCATTGAACGACTGGGATATCGCCCGAATGCTGTAGCCAGAGGACTGGCTAGTAAGAAGACAACGACTGTTGGAGTCGTGATTCCGGATATTTCCAATGCGATTTTTGCAGAAGTAGCACGAGGCATTGAAGATATTGCGAATATGTACCATTATAATATCATTCTCTGTAATGCTGACAAGAAGAAGGACAAAGAGATCCGAGTCATCAATACACTATTGGAGAAGCAGGTTGACGGTTTGCTCTTCATGGGTGGGGCTGTGACCGAGGATCATATTCAAGCTTTCCGAACTTCTTCAGTACCTATCGTATTATGTGCAACTACCGACGAAGGAGACAATTATCCATCGGTTGATATTGATCATACCGCAGCTGCAGAAGATGCAGTAAGCACATTGATCGAGAATGGACATCGTCGGATAGCTATGATAAGTGGCACGCTTCAGGATCCTTCCAACGGATTTGCCCGTTATCAAGGCTATAAGAATGCACTCGATAAGGCAGGCATTACAATCAAAGACGATTTGGTTCGTATTGGTAATTACCGATATGAATCCGGGTTGGAGGTTGCTCAGTATTTTCTTGAACTGCAGGACAAGCCGACGGCGATATTCGCAGCGAATGATGAGATGGCAATTGGTGCCATTCACGCCATTCAAGATAAAGGGCTGAGAGTGCCTGAGGATGTATCCGTCATTAGTGTAGATAATGTTCGTATGGCTTCCATGGTTCGCCCACTGCTTAGTACAGTTGCTCAACCTATGTACGACATTGGAGCAGTCTCGATGCGGTTATTAACTAAATTAATGAAAAAAGAATCCGTAACGAATTCCAGAGTGATTCTACCTCATGAAGTCATTCTAAGGCAATCGGTGGCTCATATATAATGAGCCGCTTTTTTTTTTGTCATATTCGAATCTGATCACATAAAAAAGGAGCAAGTGAGATGACATATTCGAAAATTGGTATCATGGGTGCAATGGCTGAAGAAGTAAAGCTGATTGAGCATGATATGAAGCAACCTACAATAACGATCATAGCTGGGATGTCCTTCTATGAAGGACTCTTATTCGAGGTTCCCGTTGTCTTATGTAAATCTGGTGTTGGAAAGGTAAATGCAGCAATATGCACTCAAATTCTTATCACTAAATTTGGTGTTGATTGTGTGTTATTCACCGGTGTAGCTGGTGCACTCGATCCTGAACTGAATATCGGAGACATTGTGATTTCTACAGACTGTATGCAGCACGATGTAGATGTAAGAGCACTAGGTTTCGCACTTGGTGTGATTCCTTATGCGGATACATCGATTTTCGTCGCTGACCCAGAGCTTGTAGATATTGCCTTCGAATCAAGTAAACTATTATTTGGTAACCAAATATGGAAAGGCAGAATATTGTCAGGTGATCAATTTATTGCAGATCGTGACAAGGTCAAGCAGCTTCATCTTGAATTATTAGGCAGCTGTACGGAGATGGAGGGTGCTGCAGTTGCCCAAGCTTGTCAGACGAATGGGATCCCATTCGTTATCATCCGTTCGATGTCAGATAGGGCTGATGGTTCGGCTCAAGTTAATTTTGCAGAATTCACTCAACTTGCATCGGACAATTCCTATCGGCTGATTGCTCATATGGTTAGGGAGTTACGTGGGCAAGTACAATAAGCTTAGATCTTTGGTTTGCAGATTCTTCTCACTAATCTCTTTCAGCCTGGGAACTGCTTCCCAGGCTGTTGTGTCATCCAACCACGTTAGTGGTAATTCAGTCGGGCTATCAACCTGAACCTGTGTTCGCCATTGCTCCGGCAAGAACTCTGTTGGGTGT
The DNA here is from genome assembly GCA_040880185.1 of Paenibacillaceae bacterium. Lineage (GTDB taxonomy): Bacteria > Bacillota > Bacilli > Paenibacillales > UBA4045 > UBA4045. Next base: position 30,361 of record JBBDIY010000070.1, on the reverse strand, counting down.
GTTCTTAGCTTGTCGACCAATGGATGATTGCTCATCGTTAACCATAATAAGCTCCATGCCCGTGGAACGACTCTCCAGATGTCATAGCCTCCCCCACCTAATGCAACCCATTTACCATTGCACCATGTATCTGCCAAAGTCTGTATGATCTTCGGCATCTCTAAGTAAATGTTCATGCTACACTGCTGATGTGACAGAGGATCATAATAATGAGCATCACAGCCATGTTGACTCACAATGATATCAGGCTTGAAGAAAGCAGCGACTTTATGAATAGCCTCATGAAAGCAATCAAGCCAGGACTGATCTTCCGTATAAGGTTCCATAGGTAGATTGAAGCTGTAACCAAAGCCATCGCCATGTCCGCGATCAGCCGCATATCCAGTTCCAGGGAATAGATATTTCCCTGTTTCGTGAATGGAGAATGTGCACACATGGGCGTCTGTATAGAAGGTTTCTTGTACACCATCACCATGATGAACATCTGTATCGATATAGAGCACCCGTGCGCCATATTTCTCTTGAATGTGAGCAATCGCTACGGATGCATCGTTATATACACAGAATCCAGCTGCTTTATTGCGGAACGCATGATGCAAGCCTCCCGCTAGATGTATGGCATGTTTGTACTCCCCGGACATTACTAAATCTACAGCAGTTACTGACCCAGCGACAGTTGCTAATGTTGCCTCATGCATACCATTGAAGAACGGTGTATCTCCTAAGCCAAGCCCATATTGCTCCGCGCTAGAAATGGCGTTGACCGAGGGTGTTGGAGTGCTTAGTGCTTTAACCATCGATACATATTCGGATGTATGGACTGAGAGTAGAGTTTGTTCATCGAGCTGCCTAGGTTTAATAAAATCAGTAGAGGACAATGCCTGTATATGGAATAGTAGCTCATGAGTCAGCAGTAACCGCCGTTGATTGAAAGGGTGGCTTTCATGAAAGCGGTATTCAAGCTCAGATGAATCATATATAAATGCTGCCTTATTGTTCATGACAACCTCCTTGGTGAATAACGAAATCTCTAATACATGAATCTTTGATGAAATCGAATGTGGTCGAATTGTTCTACAGATGAGAGTGGAACATCTGGACCTACTCGAACCATAAGGCAATTCGCAGGGTGAGAGCATATCTCAGGATCATCGGTTGCAAACCATACCATATTCACACACTTCATTAGATTCTCCATCAACTTACGATAGTCCCAAACCGATAAACCTGTACCATCCAAATCCCAATGCCAATAATATTCCGTGGTGAATACGATACAATTATCGAGCTGTCCCGCGAGAAAGGCAAGTTTGATCAAGCGTTTACCAATACCATAGGTCCGGTAAGGCTTAGCGACTTCTATAGCACCCAATTCAATGAGATTGTCCAACTTCGTTTCCGACCATCGCTCCATCTCGTCGGGGTAGTGAAATGTAACATAACCAACGATGATGCCAGCGATCACAGCCGCGATAATTCTTCCTTCGGGTAATGCTGCAATCTCTACTAATGCCTTATGTTGTTCCGGTGGACGTCGAAATGCATGAAGACCTTCATGCATCGTATATTCATTCAATTGTTCAGAAGGAATGGGACCTGATAAGATAATCAATCCTTCAGGAGTCGGTAAAGTTTCGGATTGGAACCATTTATTATGCTCCATCGAGAGGGCTCCTTTTCTTGAATAGGGGATATATTCTTATTGTAACGAATTAATACGCAAAAAAATAGACTTTCCATCATAGGCGAACAGGAATTGTTATGATATAATATACATGCGAATGAGCGTTCAAAGTCACTTATTGTAAGCGGTTTAATGAAAGAACTACAGAGATAAGGAGAGGTTATAGTGGAGGATTCAAAACTAGAGATTATTACGGCAACCGCACTAGGATCCAATATGCAAAGCTATGAACAGACTCGAGCAGACTTCAATTGGGAAGATGTCGAGAAGCAATTCAGTTGGTATACAACAGGAAAAGTTAACATGGCATATGAAGCAATTGATCGCCATGCTGAAGGTGAAGATGGTAATCGAATTGCCCTCTATTATAGTGATCCTAACCGAGAAGAGAAATACACGTTTAAACAGATGAAGCAGCAATCCGATAAGGTAGGTAATGTACTTCGTCAATTAGGCGTAGTAAAAGGTGATAGGGTGTTTATCTTTATGCCACGAACACCCGAATTATATTTTTCTCTTATTGGTACGATTAAGATTGGTGCTGTCGCAGGACCTTTATTCGAAGCCTTCATGGAAACAGCGGTAAGAGATCGCTTGTTGGATAGTGGGGCGATGGCGATCATCACAACACCTGCTTTATTACATCGTGTTCCTGTTCAAGACCTGCCAGATTTAAAGCATGTAATTCTGGTTGGTGAGAACATCGATGTACAACCAGGGCAAGTGGATTTATTGAGTGAGATGAAGACAGCATCGGACCAACTTGACATTGAGTGGGTTGATCGTGAAGATGGTATATTGATCCATTATACATCAGGGTCTACGGGTAAACCGAAGGGTGTATTCCACGTTCATAACATGATGATTCAACAATATTACACAGGTCAAATTGTATTAGATTTTAAGAAGGATGATGTATATTGGTGTACGGCTGATCCAGGCTGGGTAACAGGCACCTCCTATGGCATATTCGCTCCATGGTTGAACGGTGTATCCAATGTCGTGAGAGGTGGTCGGTTCAGCCCTCAGGATTGGTATTCTACGATCCAGAAGTACAGAATTAGTGTTTGGTACAGTGCTCCAACCGCATACCGAATGCTCATGGGTGCAGGGGATGATGTCGTAACTCAATATGATTTATCTTCTCTACGTCATGTTATCAGTGTGGGTGAACCATTAAATCCAGAAGTCATTCGCTGGGGGATGAAGGTGTACAACCACCGTATTCATGACACGTGGTGGATGACTGAGACAGGTGCTCAGCTCATCTGCAACTATCCAAGCATGGATATTCGTCCAGGGTCAATGGGACGACCTATACCGGGCGTTGAGGCAGCCATTGTAGATGATCAGGGCAATGTTCTTCCTCCATATCGAATGGGCAACCTAGCCATACGCACGCCTTGGCCTGCGCTCATGCGTAAGATATGGAACAACCCTGCTAAGTTCGAAGAATATTTTCGCCTAGAGGGCTGGTATGTATCAGGAGATTCCGCTTATGCAGATGAGGATGGATACTTCTGGTTCCAAGGACGAATTGATGATGTCATCAACACATCAGGGGAACGCGTAGGACCCTTCGAGGTGGAGAGCAAGCTTATAGAGCACCCAGCAGTCGCTGAAGCCGGTGTTATAGGCAAGCCAGATCCTTTGCGGGGTGAAGTTATCAAAGCGTTCATTTCCTTACGAGAAGGCTACACAGCCTCTGAGGAACTCAAGCAGGATATTGCTCGCTTTGTGAAAGAAGGATTATCCGCACACGCTGCGCCTAGAGAAATTGAATTTAAAGATAAACTACCTAAAACTCGCAGCGGTAAAATTATGCGAAGAGTGCTTAAAGCTTGGGAATTGAATTTACCTACTGGTGATTTATCGACAATCGAAGATTAAATAAAGAACGCAAATAGGAAGGCTGTTCCAGAGTAGCTACATCACTCTGGAACAGCCTTTATTCATTATGAGCAGTTATATGAATTATGGAGTTTTCATCTCGACCGCAGCGGTTGGGGCAGATTCACCATTGCTGTTTGATGCAGTAATCTGATACCAACCATCAGTTGGGAAGGAGATGTCTTCGAATCGATTGTCATTCACTGTACCGACTAATGCATATGGACCACTATTCGTTGTGCTAAAGAATATATTATATGTGTCAACCTGGTCTGTAGTTGGATTTGGATTCCAGTCCAATTTAATCCCTACACCATCATCTCGAGTTGTAACGGATAATCCAATCGGAGTTACTGGTACTCCTTCAACTGCAGGTACATTTGGATCATCGGTTGTTGGTACACTGTTCTGATCTATGACTGAATCGGATCTATAAACGATAGAGCTTGGCGCAGATTCGTTACCTGCAATATCAACACTCGTTATATAGAAAGAATCACTTCGACCAAGTGCCGCTACCTTGAAGATGGGATCTTGTCCAGTCGACACGACATTGCCTTCTAATCTCGAGAACGGTAGGAAGTCTGTTGATCGATAGATCCGATAACCAATAACATCCTCTTGAGTTACAGGCTGGAAACTGATGTTATATATCGCATTCACTTCAATCTTCAGACTAGGCGGTGGAGGAGGAGTGGCCCCATCATCGACTCTTGGATCTGTTTCGGTTGGCGCATCTGAAGCCATGTCTGGTGTGGAATAAGCTTCCGGCGTTTTCTTGCCGCCTTTTGAAGTAGGTATCGACTTCGGATACTTCGCGAAGGTTTCTCTAATCTCGTCAATAATAAGCTTCATTGGTCTCTCACGATTAACCAATACCTTTTCTTGTACAAAATCACTTGGTGTTGATACCTGTGGAATATAATTAAATCCGTTATAGAATATAACTTGCATACTCATGAGCATATCTTCCTCTTCTGTAGGAAGGAATTTCTTGTTGAAGAGATCAGTCGTTAGTAAATTAGCACTGGTTGTTAAACTATTTGGAATTTTACCCGAGATGCTCGAAATCGTCCGGCTAACAATGTTCTCAGGTTTTTCGGCGGGCTCAGATTTGAACCATTCCGGTTTCTTCTCAATGGCTGTATCCATAATGAGCGACCATATTTCTTTGGAACGATTTTTACCTTTTGGTGTTAATTCTGCCTGCTGATCGTAACCAGTCCATACACCTACTGATACATCAGGGGTGAATCCAACAAACCAAACATCATTATTATTCTGAGTCGTACCTGTCTTGCCATATATCGGAATTTCACCATAATGCTTAAACTTTGTCTTAATCAAACCCGCAGAACCACTGCTGATGACTGTGCGCAGCATATCAGTTATCAGATATGCAGTTTCTTCCGAGAAGACAATTTCCGGTTTGCTCTCATGTTGATAGATGATCTTACCTTCAGAATCGACAATTTTCTCTATCATGAAGGCATCGTTGAATACACCTTTATTCGGAATTGTAGAGTAGGCATTCGTAACTTCTTCAACGGATACACCCTGCGACAAACCACCGATAATACCGGTTTGAGCGGAATAATCTTGTTCAGTCAAAGAAGTAATGCCCATTCTCTTCGCATAGTCCCATGCTGTCTCAATACCAACTCCTCCATATTCAGCGAGGTATAGCTTAAGAGCAGGAATATTATAGGATTGATTAAGCGCTTGACGCGCTGTCAGGAATCCATGGAATTTGGCATCCACATTCTGGGGAATGTGGGCACCCTTGCTACCATCCTTCAGAATTAAGGGTACATCATCAATAGGAGATCCTGGTTGGATTAATCCAGTCTCAAGAGCAGGAATATAAGCTGCTAGTGGTTTTAATGAAGAACCTGGTTGACGTACCATCTGTGTGGCGTGATTCATTTGCTCGGTGTAGAAGTCGCGGCCTTCCATCATGCTTAGGATCGCACCTGTTTGATTATTGATCATGATGGCTCCCGTTTGCTCCATCCCTTTCTCTGGGTCGTCCTTGGTGAAGTTCTCGGGATTGGATGCGATCACTCGCATTTCATCATACATTTGCTTATCTATCGTCGTATAGATCGTATAGCCGCTTCTGTTCATGGCTTCAATAGCTTCTCTAAAGAGATCGGAGTTCTTCTTAGATCTAATCTCAGTCACCGTTAACTCTGGATCCTTCATCATTAATAACGCTTCGGCAGCTCGTTGCTCCGCTTCTATCATTAGGAATGGATACGTGGTATAAGCTTTCTCTTTTGTTGGTGCTAACGTACTGCGTACGTTAAAAGCTAATGCATCTTCGTATTCCTGTTGTGTGATATTGTCGTATTTGAGCATTTGTGAAAGAACGACCTTCTGCCGTAACATCGCTTTATCGAATCCATCCTCATCGATAGACCCTTTACCCGTAAAGGCAGAATACTCACTTGGTGCTTTGAGAAGACCAGCCAAATATGCAGACTGAGCAATATTCAATTGATACAAGTCTTCTTTGTTGAATATACCTTTGGCAGCAGCTTTAATTCCAAAAGTATTATAACCGCTAGAGCTATTACCGAAAGGCATTTTGTTCAAATAGGCTAATAGGATATCATCCTTGGTCATGATCCGTTCAATACGCATAGCTAGGAACATTTCCTTAAATTTACGGCTATCCGTTTGTTCTAAGCTTAGGAATACACGTCGAGCTAATTGCTGAGTAATGGTGCTACCACCTGTTTGCTGATCTTCATTCAGAAATTTCTGCTTAGCTGCACGCACAGTTCCAATAAAATCCACGCCATAGTGATCCTCGAATCGATTATCTTCAACAGAGATGAAAGCTTTCTGCAAGTATTCTGGAATTTCGGTTATCGTATTAGCAAGTCTACGATCTTCATCTGTACGTAATTGTCCGACCTGAGTCGTACCATCTGCGAAGTATACAAAGCCAGTTAGTGAGTTTTCGTTAACCTGTTTCAGAATATATGCTGCATCTCTTATAGGTTCATCTTTGACCAACGCAGTTATGTATCCGACAACGATTCCTCCAATGAGAAAACCTCCAATGAACATGAATGCTAGAATCCATTTGAGTAATGTCATCGTAATGAATAAAGTCTTTTTTGCCATAATAATTGCTTTTTGTTTGTTAGTAAATTCACCGGGCATGAATCGATCCTCCTTATAAACAGAACTATTATAGCATATTGGGCATTTGAAGCATAGGTTATCGTTTGACTATAGAATATCAATTATGTTATAAAGTAGATTAATTACATGCAGTTTTCGAGCGAAACTGATGAAGGGTACCGCGGGTTAAAACCTTCTCGTCCCTGACGAATTGGAAGGTTTTTTTTTTGCATTTTTTTTACTTTCAGGAGGTTATTAAGATGAACGAAGAGAAGAAACCTACCCCAGAACAGCAGCTGGAAGTGGAGCGACAGTGGGGTATAATTCGTAGAGGTGTGGTGGAGATTGTTCCTGAGGAGCAACTCAAGATGAGCATTCGAAAATCAATCATAACAGGAGTACCCCTCAAAATAAAATTTGGTATGGATCCCTCATCACCGGATATTCACATTGGTCACAGTGTTGCGCTACACAAATTAAGACAATTCCAACAGCTTGGTCATCAGGTTCAGCTCATTATTGGTGACTTTACAGGGATGATCGGGGATCCAACGGGCAAATCGGAAACACGTAAACAATTAACCAAGGAAGATGTTATTCAGAATGCGGAAACGTATCAGAAACAAATCTACAAAATCCTGGATCCTGCTCTAACTACCGTATATTTCAATTCAGATTGGTTGGCAAAATTAAATTTTGCTGATGTAGTCACTCTTGCTGCGAAGCTAACAGTTGCTCGTATGCTGGAAAGAGATGATTTTAGCAAAAGGTACCAGTCGGAGCAGCCGATACACATCCATGAGTTTTTCTACCCATTAATGCAAGGCTACGATTCAGTAGCACTTGAGAGTGATGTAGAGCTAGGCGGAACTGATCAGAAATTCAATCTTCTGATGGGACGAACGTTGCAGAAGGAGTACGGGGTAGCCACACAATCTGCCATCATGACGCCTCTTCTAGAAGGCTTGGATGGGATTCAGAAGATGAGTAAAAGTCTTGGCAATTATATTGGGATTGATGAGGAACCTAACCAAATTTATGGGAAGGCCATGTCCATACCTGATGAGCTTATGTTGAAGTATTATGAGCTTGCAACGGATATAAGATCAGAAGATTTATCCGTTATTGCTGCAGGATTAGCCGATGGTAGTGTTCATCCAAGAGATCTGAAGATGAAGCTTGGCTACACATTCGTACGCATGTTCCACAGTGAAGATGCAGCGAGAGAAGCAGAGCAGCACTTTATTACTGTATTCCAGCAAAGAGCATTACCAACGGATATAGAAGAAACCACACTGAGACTAGATCAACTTGACAATGGAAGCATAAGATTGATTAAGTTACTGGTCGAATTGGGACTTCAGTCTACGAATGGTGAGGCAAGAAGAAGTATCGAACAAGGAGCAGTACGGATCAATGAAGAGAAAATCATGGATGTGAATGCCGAGGTTGTCATATCCGAAGGTGATATTATCCAAGTGGGGAAACGTAAATTTGTGAAAATTCGACTTGAGTAGCATGAATGAATATAATTATATATCTCTAATAAAAAACCCTTTGAGCATGAAGCTCAAAGGGTTAATTGGTGTGTTAGGATTAACGGCTATAAAACTCAACGATTTGTTTCTCGTCGATTTCTTGTGGTAATTCTGCGCGCTCAGGAAGACGAATAAACTTACCTTCCAAAGCCTTCTCATCATATTCAAGGTAAGGATGTAGGTAGTTGCGGTTAGCAACAGATTCCTTCACATGTGTAAGACCGCGGCTCTTCTCACGCAAACCAATAACGTCACCAACTTCACAAGTGTAAGAAGCGATATCCACTTTCTTACCATTGAGTGTAACGTGACCGTGGTTTACTAGTTGACGAGCACCAGCACGTGAGTTTGACCAGCCCAAACGATATACCAGATTGTCTAGACGACGTTCTAGCAAGATCATGAAGTTTTCACCGGCAATACCCTTCATATGGGAAGCTTTATCGAATAAGTTGCGGAATTGCTTCTCGCCTAGACCGTACATATGGCGAAGCTTCTGCTTTTCTTGCAATTGCATTCCGTATCCACTGATCTTCTTACGTTGTCCTGGACCATGTTGTCCGGGAGGGAATGCACGTTTAAGTTCTTTACCAGAGCCACTAAGGGATATTCCTAGACGGCGGCTTAATTTAAATTGCGGGCCTGTATAACGTGACATGAGTATAGTTGCTCCTTTGTTTAGTGAATTTAGATGTTAAGTTGATGTAGTAACTAAGGTGGTGCTGTGCCTGTATATTGCCATGTGAAGCATCCAATTAATCTTCATGCATAAGGATAGTTCAGCCGCTGCCCTTACGCCGCAATAACAGTGAGGGTGACACAATTCCGTCCTCCGTACTCGACTTCTAATTTTATAAGAATAAGACTAGATTTGTCAAGCAAAAACGATTGTAAAACCCATATGTAGTATAGTATGATATTCATATAGGTTCAAGACGGCGCATTACATACAGTGATAATAACATCGATTGAACAGGGAATCATGAATTGAAGGGATCAATTCCGAATGATAGACCTAAAGTTCGAGCAAAGGATCGTGATCCGTAACCACTTTCGAGAATGGGCCATTACTACAGTAACAGATTTGGGTATGACGAACTGTTGTGTGCTCCTTCTTGATCAACGCGGTTATATATTAGAGGTATATAACAACATGAAGCTGAGCCTCCATCCAGAGGCTCTAAGTCTGTTTAGTTTGGGTGCTTGCCTACTAGATTCTCTTAATGACGATAACGCAATCATAGCTTCAATCCGTTCTAATCAACTGGAATGGCATTCCATGATGCCTTTATTTAAAAACCATAGAATTCAAGCCGCTACTGCTGCCGCACCTTTACTTAACTCTAGTGATGGCCTAGGGGCTTGGTTTGGCTTTATTTCATTAGAACCAACATGTGATATTAAAGTAAACTATAAAGCCTTATGGCATTCCTTTGCTAAGGATTTGGAGTTATCTATCGAACGACAGAACAGCGAGAGATTAAGCCTGCTTCTAGATATGGGTAAAGCCTTTCATGGCAGAATCGATGTCAATGATATACTGAACGAAGTTATAAACTGGATGAAAACTAGATTTCCAATTGAGCAATTCGATTTATTATTATCACAAGATCACACCAGCTTGATAAGTCCTGTTAAGCCATTGGTCATTCAGCATCCGGATTTAGATTTAAGCAGTCGTGTATTCTTAGAGGGAAAATTGCTCATAGAAGTGAAAAATGAAGGTACATCAGAGATATACACCAAGGTTGCTGCTCCACTAAAGGGAAAGCAAGGTATTTATGGTATTCTCCACGCCAATTTGTCGGGACAAGAGATCGTCGAAGATGAGGTCGCATTCATTTCTATGTTAGCCGACAACGCAGGGAAGGCCTTTGAGGTTGCTAAGCTTTATGAGCAATCCAATTCGTTGATTGGTGAATTAAGAATTATTAACGAAATTACAAAACGATTAAACAAAAGCTTACAATTAGGGGAGATATTCCGGTTTGCCTGTGATGAACTGATTCAAATTTTTGCTGCTGATTATTGCTGTATTCTACAAATAGATGATGAGAGAGCAAATCTGGTTGTACAAGCCAGTAATGCAGAATTGTTGATAAACGAGAAATTTGATATTCATTACGGCTTTGCAGGAAGTATATGTCGTTCCAAGGAACCACTCATCATATCTGATTATCAACACAACAATAATAATGTGGAATCCAAATTGATGAACATCTCACAAGCACGATCGTTAATCGGATCACCCATTATCATTAATGGAGAAACAGTTGGTGCCATTCTGTTAGTACATCGCAGAGCGAATTTCTTCTCATATGATAATTTCAAGATGCTTCAAGTGCTTTCTGGTCATATCGGACTTGCTATTACAAACGCCACACTCCATTCGGAGATGCGTCGTATGGTGGTTACGGATCAGCTTACAGGACTATATGTCCGTCATTATTTATATGAACAAATACACTTGATGCAGAAAAAAGAATATAGTGGTTCTTTAATTGTTCTAGATATTGATGATTTCAAGAAGGTCAACGATAATTATGGTCATCAGATTGGTGATCAAATCCTAATTAAGGTATGTTCGATCATTTCTCAGAATATTCGCGAATCGGATATTGCTGCACGCTGGGGTGGAGAAGAATTCGCTATTTACTTACCGTTAATGACACAGGAGAATGCGTTCAAAGTTACCGATCGGATTCGTAAGCATATCTATGAAGAAACAAATCCAACCGTAACGATATCCTGTGGTATTGCCAGCTGGAATTGTGAAGATGATCAGATTGGAGTGGATCATCTGTTTCACAAAGCAGATATCGCCTTATACCAAGCGAAGAAAGCAGGTAAGAACAAGATTCGCATGAGTAACCAATAAACGACCCTCCTATCGCGTTGAATAAGTTCTTCGTATCCGGTTACGCTAACCGTTAACAGATACAGCGATAGAAGGGAAGGTATGTTGTTGAATATGAGCAGATGGCTGTACCCTATAGGATTCGGCAGCTGTGCTGCCGTTTTCTATTTGTTCATCATTGGATGTACAATGAGCGAAGGACATATGGATCCTAATGCGTTATTCCACAACACATTACAACAGTTATCTGTAGAGGCTCATGTTGTTCAATGGGAAGATATAGAGTCAGTCATTAACCAGCGCTCCATGAATTTGAATTGGAATCCACTGCAGGATACAGAACGATATCAGAAGGGAGCGACAACGATTACTCTAGATCAGGAACGATCCAATCCACAAACGGTTGTACTATCGGCAAAGCTGGACAACCTTACTGCCAAAGAAGTATTGCTTGATCAATTACACGATCAGATGGATGAGATTCGCACAGAGGCTCCATACACGCAGAATTCCGCTGAACAATCATTATCCGTTGCAGATAAAGCAAGAATGAGTAATGAGATCCAGACCTATATCGATCAGGCAGATCGTCAGCTATTGGAGCGTCTAAATTCTTCTGAAGTACATTCTACAATGCTATTATGGATAAACCGTGCTACAGAGAAGCCCATTAGAGTTCAATTCCATACAACCATTGATTATATAAAAGAGGGTCAGACATCGAAGGAGACATTAATGGATAGCTATCTCATCTCGTAACAAATGTGTAGAATAAAAGTAATTATATATATTTATGTGAAGGAGTAATCAGATGAGAGATCCTCGATTGCATGATTTAGCTAAGAATTTAATTCAATACTCTGTTCGTATTCAGCCAGGAGACAATGTTCTGATTGATATGATTGGTAATGAACGTGAGCTTGTGAATTGCCTTATAGATGAAGTTTATGCGCAAGGTGGTCGACCATTCATTGAATTAAGTGATCGAGTGGTGCTTCGTCACCTTCTCCAGGGGGCCACCCAAGAGCACATGGAGCAGTGGGCTGAATTGGATCTGAATCGAATGAAGAATATGCAGGCTTACATAGCGATACGTGCAGGCGAGAATGTGAATGATTTATCCGATGTTCCAAGCTCGAAGATGAAATTGTACGATCAGTTTTACAGACATCCTGTACATCTCGAACAGCGAGTGAAACGAACAAAATGGGTCGTGTTACGTTATCCTAACGCTTCAATGGCTCAATTAGCCAACATGAGTACATCGGCGTTCGAGGATTTTTATTTTAATGTATGCAATTTGGATTATGGGAAGATGTCTCGAGCTATGGATCCACTGAAAGCCTTGATGGACCGTACGGATCGAGTGAGGATTATCTCGCCAGGTACTGATCTAAGTTTCTCGATTCAAGATATATCCGCCGTGAAGTGTGATGGGCGAAGGAATATTCCAGATGGAGAAGTGTATACGGCACCTGTTAGAAATTCAGTGCAGGGAATCATACATTATAATACGCCATCCGTTTATGCAGGATTTACATTCGAGCATATTCAATTTCGCTTCGAGAACGGGAAGATTGTAGAGGCCACTAGTAATGATACAGTCAGACTGAATGAAGTATTGGATTCCGATGAAGGATCTAGATATATTGGCGAATTCAGTCTAGGGTTTAATCCGTTCATATTGAATCCGATGAAGGACACTTTATTCGACGAGAAGATTGATGGCAGTTTACATTTCACACCGGGTCAAGCTTACGAAGAAGCTGATAATGGGAATCGTTCATCTGTTCATTGGGATTTAGTCCTTATTCAAAGACCTGAATTCGGCGGTGGTGAAGTCTGGTTTGACGATGTGTTAATTCGTAAGGACGGTCGGTTTGTTATTCCAGAACTCGAAATGCTTAATCCGGAAAATTTGAAATAAGAGTTCGAATAGGCCATTCATTTGGAGGATTGTCCAAATTATCTAGGGGTATTTTGTAAAATCTTCACTTGCGTGCTTTCGTCTTCCACGTTATCATGAAATGAGTAATAGTTCATGATGAACTAATCATTTGGAGGGATAGACCATGTCTGATAAGAATGCAGCAATTGTAGAAATTTCCCAAACAGCCAACCGATTTACATCCTCTATTGTATTGAAGTTTGAGAACAAGTATATCGATGTAAAAAGCATCCTAGGTTTGTTCACCACTTTGATTAATACGAGCCAGTATGAGCTACATGTGCATGGACCCGATGAAGCAACTGCAAAAGAAACCATGTTAGAAGTATTCGGCAAGCATAATCTTAATATTAAATTAGCGGAGTAGTACACTTAAGATTAAGATGAACTCACTGTCCATAACAACTTAACAACCCGCCGCCACATCAATCATTCATTGATGTGGCGGCGGGTTGTTATTTGTCTGTTCGATTGGTAGTTATCAACTCTTGTGTTAAACATCATTATCGTCTAAACTACATATAAGTATTGCAACCAGCTGATATTGTCTTGCAAGGGGGATTTACATGTCAACTCATATTCCAATGGATTTATATACAACAGCAACATCTCTTCTCCAGGAGGATGCGGATAAGATAGAGAAGCTGATTGAAGTTCAGATGGAGACATTAACAAACCGTCGCTGTCCCTTATACGAAGAAGTGTTGGACACCCAGATGTACGGTCTATCGCGCGAAATTGACTTTGCTGTTAGAGCAGGACTTATTCAGGAGCAACGGGGTAAAGATATTATTAGTAAACTAGAACGGAACTTAGCTAAGCTTTATGAAGCATTAAGTGACAGTAAACAGCTGGAAGGATTTTCATGATTCTTTATTGAGATATGCAAATAGGTTTGCAATATAAAAGAAGGGCAGTTATGCCCTTCTTTTATATTGCGTTCAATTCTAAATCATGAAGAAAGCTGTAGCAAGAATGACATAGACAACGAGCAGTAGCAAACCCTCGTACCAATTCGTATTCCCATCGCGCGATATCGATTTGGCAATGAAGACGGACACACCTATGGCGACCAATTCCGGTACACTGAATATAATATCCATTGTATTGCCAAACATCCAACTGATGAATATGAGTGCAGGAGCAACGAAGAGAGCGATCTGCAAGCTACTACCAATCGCAATCTCGACGGCCGCGCCGATCTTATTCTTCGAGGCAAGCATAATGGCAGCACTATGCTCGGCTGCATTCCCTACTATGGCGATGACGAATGCACCAACGAACATCTCTGACCATCCGAATCTCTCGGTCAACACTTCAACATTACCTACGAGCCACTCACTGACTAGTACAACCATACCGGTTGCTAGGATGAGGTACAAGATGGATTTCGTCTTCCCCCAAGCAGGCTCACTATGCTCGATGGCTAGATCTGACATCTCATCTTTATGTGTCACCATGGAGAACAATAACCAGAGGAGATAAGCCATGATCAATATCCCGGCGATCAATAAGCTGAAGCTTTTGACTTCCGATGGTGTTAATACGATCATTGCGGGGATGAAGAGAGCGATGACAGCAAGTAACATCAGTGATGCATTATGACCAGCCATCATGACATTGAACTTCTGAATCTTGAATCTTAACCCGCCAACTAGTAAACTTAATCCAAGTACAAGCAACAAGTTTCCAATAATAGAACCCGTGATACTTGCCTTTACCATGTCAAAGTGACTATTCTTAACAAGGAAGATCGCAATGATTAATTCCGCAGCATTCCCGAAGGTGGCATTAAGAAATCCACCCATACGCTGTCCTGCGTAATGTGCTACACTTTCAGTAGCTTTACCGAGGAAGCCAGCGGCAAATACGATCGTCAGAGCACATAGAATGAATTGAAGTGTGCTATCCTGATGCGTGTAATGGGCAAAACCGCTAATGACGAACAGGGCGGCAAGTGTAATAAAGAACAATTTTCGTTTCAACAATGATTCCCTCCAGCCAGTAAGTGGTATAGTCCGTAACGAGCAACTTTATTGTAGCGAATTCATTCTTAAAAGGAAAGTTACACATTTAAAATCTTAACAAATAAAGGAGAAGTCCAACTATGGATTTAAAATTACGAGGCAAACGATTCGTTGTTACAGCTGCGAGTAGAGGTTTAGGTAGAGCAATTGCTGAACAACTCGCTATGGAAGGAGCTTCGCTCATTATCAGCAGTCGGAGTGAAGAGTCGATTCAGCAGGTCGCACAGGAGCTAAGAAGTCGCTTCGGTGTTGAAGTGCTGGCATTAGCAGCCGATGTCAGTCAACCAGAGCATATCAACCAGATGATTGCTCAAACCCAGCAGCGCTTTGGCAAGCTGGATGGCTTAGTATGTAATGCAGGTGGACCACCTAGTGGTAGCTTTCTGACATTGAATGATGAACAATGGGTTCATGCATTCCAGACGACTTTGATGAGTGTTGTGCGATTGATTAGAGGCTTCTATCCATTAATGCAAGAGGATGGAGGGCGTATTGTTACTGTGGCTTCTTCATCCGTGCGAGTACCTATTCCAGGCTTAGTATTATCCAATGTGTTCCGTACGGGAATTACCGGTCTGATGAAGACATTATCGCAAGAATTGGCAGCGGATCACATTCTCGTGAATACCATTTGTCCGGGGCGAATTGCGACGGACCGAATAGCGGAGATCGATCAAGCTACAGCAAATAGAGAAAATCGTTCGATCGAAGATATTCGTCATGAGTCCGAGAAGGAAATCCCGCTTGGAAGATATGGAACACCTGAAGAATTTGCTACATTGGCTGCTTTCTTATTATCCGAAGCTAATTCGTATATGACTGGATCTGTATTCATGGTTGATGGTGGTCTGGTTAAATCATTATAAGAGGAAGGTGTGAATGTGATGGAACAGCAACAAGGAGGAACAATTCGAATATCCGACGATGTGGTTGCAACAATAGCTGGACTTACTGCATTGGAAACTCCAGGGATAGCTGCCATGTCTGGTGGAATATCAGAAGGATTAGCCAAGCGTATTAGCGGTAGGAATGTACATAAGGGTGTATCGGTAGAGGTAGGTAATGAGGAGACAGCCGTTGATCTGCGTATCATTGTGGAGTATGGGTGTAAAATCCACCAAGTATGCCGGATTCTTCAAGAGAATGTTAAGGAATCTCTTGAAGCAATGACCGGATTACGTGTGGTGGAGGTCAATGTAAAGGTTGAAGGAGTTGTCTTCAAGGAGAAGGAAGAGCAAGTCGTTGACTTGACGAAAGTCAAGTAATTAATTGCTCGTCGTTAGAGAGGCAGAGTTTTTCGTCTTCTCTAGCTTACTATTCTCCCTCGATATACTAAGTAAGATCCCTACAGCAAACATGGTGGATAATAACGAAGTTCCTCCATAGCTAATGAATGGAAGAGTAACGCCCGTAATAGGAATGGCCCCAATAACTCCACCGATATTGATCAACACCTGGATACTAATCATACCGATTATTCCGATGCCTACTAGTGTCCCGGTAACATCACTACAACGAAGTGCAACTAGAAGACCTCTCCATATGAATGTGAGATAGACGAGTAGGAATAGAGCAGCTCCGATAAACCCCAACTCTTCACCAATAATGGCGAAGATGAAGTCGTTGTGGGCAAAGGGAAGGTAGTGCAGCTTCTGGATACTCTGACCGAAGCCTGCCCCCATAAGTCCTCCATGACCGAGAGCAAACCAGGATTGAATGAGCTGCAAACCAGAAGAGAGTGGATCGTCCCATGGATTCATATATGAGGTAAGTCTTCGTAAGCGATAGCTTGGCTTATCCGTGAGTTCGGCGGTCCACAGTTCTATCATAACTACGGCAATGAATAGACTTGCTGCAATTCCTGTAAGCCAGAGTATATGCTTCTTCCTAGCGCCACCAACAATAATGACTAAGGAAGCAGTCAACATCATGATTAGGGTTGAGCCCAGATCAGGCTGAAGCATGATTAAGAAACCAACTAAACCGACCATGACTAGAAGCGGCAGTAGCCCGTTTTTGAAATCTTTGAGCTTCTCACCCTTCCTGCCAATCATCACGGATAGATAGAGTACGATACCAATCTTAGCAAATTCAGTCGGTTGCCCTCCGAAAGGTCCTATACTGAACCAGCTTTTGGCACCGTTCCGCACCTCACCTATCATTAAGACAAGAACGAGTAGGAAGAGGACGAACAGAAAGAAAGGTACGAAGAGCTTCTTTAAATTGTGATATGAGGTATTCATGGTTATGAACATAACGAATGTTCCAATTAACGCCCATACAACCTGTCGTTTCGTATATGAGAGTGGATCATCCTGAAAAGTAATGCTGTAGCTTGCGCTAAAAACCATCACTAGACCGAAACCGATCAGTGCGAGAGTAAGAAATAACAGAAAAAAGTCTGGTGTTCCTCTTTGAGGGGGATTCATGGTTGAACCACGGTTCCTTAATTTAATTTAGTTTATTCTTGAGATCGATTAATTTCTGTGTTGCGGCTTTCACGACATGATCAGGAATACTAGTAGCAGAATAGTCTAAACCATGTGGGAATGTGGCGCGTCCGAGATACGATTCTTCAATGGTAAGAACGGCATAAGGATTTTCTAATTTGCCTTCAACTGCTCTTGTACTGATACGAAGAAAATATTCTTCACCTTTTTGTTTATCTTCAAATTTACAATCGTAAGTTGCTCGGGTGTACTCCCATTGCCAACGAACAAAGCCCAAACCTGTAGTTATATCGTCCAGATGACCTAATTCACTCTTAACACCATTCAAGCCAGTATTCTCAATAATCATGGATTTTTCGTCCCCATTTCCGATAATGTGTGAAATTTCAACTTCTTTGCTTTATTCCTTCATGATAGTATGTTTGCATTCGATGTGCAAGCGGTTTGAACTGGATTTCGACTAGTGTTTGCTGTATTGTAAAATTTAGCGTCATCTCATTTCATCTCCACTATTGAATAAAGGAGCCCCCGCTATGAAAAGTCGGATAGAAGATATGCACCTCTATTATGGAGATATGGTCCGCTACCGTAGACAGCTACATGAGAATCCGGAACTGAGCTATCAAGAGCACCACACCTCAACTTTTATTCGTGCATTGTTAGAAAGCTGGGGTATTGAGATTATCCAAGGTGCACCAGGCACAGCTGTTATTGGACGAATTGTTAGTGAGCGCTCGGGACCAACAGTTGCATTAAGAGCGGATATAGATGCTTTACCCATTCAAGATCAAAAACAATGTGCGTACTCGTCCAAGGTCTCTAAAGTCATGCATGCTTGTGGTCATGATGCTCACACGGCAGTTCTCCTTGAACTTGCCCATTGGTTTACCGATCATCCTGAGGATTGGTCTGGTCAAATTCTCTTCGTCTTCCAGCATGCAGAGGAGGTTTGTCCAGGAGGGGCGATAGGGATTGTAGGTTCTGGAGTTCTTGATCAAGTAGATGTGATGTATGGTGTTCATCTATGGACCCCTTTTCCGGTTGGTCATGTATATGGTGCAGCAGGCTCAGTCATGGCAGCAGCGGATGAATTCGAGATTGTCGTAACCGGTAAGGGTGGGCATGGTGGTCTACCACATACTGCAATAGATAGTGTGCTAGTAGGTTCTCACCTAGTTGTGAATCTACAATCGATTGTAAGTCGCAGTGTGAATCCAACCGAACCCTGTGTCGTCTCGGTGGGTGTTATTCAGGCCGGCACAGCGTTTAACATCATCGCTGATCAATGCTTGCTGAAGGGTACCGTCCGGACATTCAATGAAGAAGTGAGATTAGAAGTACGTGCGCGTTTAGCCCTCATTGTGAAAGAGACAGCTGCAATGTTCGGAGCTCAGGCAGTTCTGGAATATAGAGATGGTTATCCATCAGTTATCAATGATGCGAACGAAGCCATTCGATTTAACGATGCGGCAACAGCAGTATTCGGTGCTGAGCATGTTCATGAAGCCCCTCGCCTTATGGCAGGGGAGGACTTCTCCTATTATTTGCAGAAAATTAAGGGTTGTTATATGTTCGTTGGGGCTGGCAATGTTGAGAAGGGGATCATCTACCCTCATCATCATCCGCAATTCGATATTGATGAAGAAGCAATGGAGCAAGCCGCCATATTATTAGGGACCATGACTTTGGATTATATGCAGGAATTTAACTTATAGTTAGATTTACATATACATCGATTTAGTTCAGATTTGCTTAACTAAATCGATGTGATTTGCTACATGCAAGCCATTAGTTAGGATTAGCGCAATTAAACCAACGTATGAACGGACTTCCACGCCTAAACCCCTGTTTAGTAGCACAAATTGAAACTAAAATGGACATCCCTCTCAATAGGGAGGATTTAGTTTCACGAATTAAAACTAAATCCAATCATACATTATGAACACCAATTCAACATAGATTTCACGAATATTTCACGATTTTTTTTCGATGTATGGAACACTCTCCTTCTGGATAATCTATTCTCAATACGTTGAGGAGGGATACTACAGATGATGAAGCTACAGGATATTATGACGAAGGATTGTGTCACTGTAACGAAGCAGGATAACATATTCGAAATTGCCGTGAAAATGAAGGAGCATGACATTGGGTTTATTCCCATAGTAGATGGTAAGAAATTGATCGGTGTTGTAACTGATCGTGATCTTGTACTTCGCGGCTACGCAGACAAGCGTTCAGGATCAGGTAGTGTAGAGGAAGTCATGACCAACAAACCAATTACTGCCACCCCTGATACGACAGTAGATGAGGCAGCACGAATGATGTCAGATAAACAAATTCGCCGCCTACCTATCGTACAGAATGGAGATCTGGTTGGCATTATAGCCATCGGTGACCTTGCTGTCCACCAATATTCTGAGGAAGAAGCAGGTCAAGCATTAAGCGATATATCCGAGAAGCATAGAGAGACGGTTGGTTCGACGCGATAGTGATGAGTTAGCACAGAGGATTACCTTCAATGGTAATCCTA
The DNA here is from genome assembly GCA_040880185.1 of Paenibacillaceae bacterium. Classification (GTDB taxonomy): domain Bacteria; phylum Bacillota; class Bacilli; order Paenibacillales; family UBA4045; genus UBA4045. The sequence continues at coordinate 10,299 of JBBDIY010000070.1, read as the reverse complement.
TTTTCGATTTCTCGATACGGATCGACTTCCAATAAAACTTCCTTGTTTCTCGATACGGATCGACTTCCAATAAAACTCCCTTGTTAGTCACGACAGTTATATTTCCAGTGTTAGTCACGACAGTAATTATTCCCAGTGTTTGTCACGACAGTTTTATTTCCGGTAGGAGGTAAGCAGTGATCGAACTAACTAATCGACCTATTATTGTGCAGAATGATTTTACGATTCTCTTGGAGACTGATCATTCGGAGATAGCGTTTATTCGTCATACATTGGGCAGGTTTGCTGAGCTATTGAAAAGTCCTGATCATCTCTACACTTATCGTATTACCACGATTTCATTATGGCAGGCTGCGTCTTCCGGGATGGTTGTCGATGAGATTATTGCAGTATTAATGGATTACGGTAAATTTGGCTTACCAGCATCCGTTCGAGAGTTCATACAGCGTATGATGTCCCGATATGGAAGCTTGCGCTTAGAGCAGGGCGATCCCTTCATGCAACTCGTTGCTACAGAATGGCAAGTCATTCAGGAAGTAGCTCAGATTGCAATGATCAAGGCTTATTGTCGCGGTAGAATTGACGCACTGACCATAGCAATTGATCCTCTACACCGTGGAGATATCAAACGAGAGTTATTGCGAGCGGGATATCCTGTCATTGATCTAGTAGGGTATCAAGAAGGGAACACACTACCCATTAGATCTCGTATTATAGACGAAGATGGTATGTCAAAGTTGAGATTACGTAATTATCAGCTTGAAGCGGTCGATCAATTTTATCGGGATGGGACTGTCGACGGTGGTAGTGGTGTTATCGTTCTACCTTGTGGATCAGGTAAAACGATTGTTGGCATAGCGGCAATGGAAAGGCTAAATTGTGAGACCCTAATACTTACTAGCAATGTTACCTCTGTGAAACAATGGAAGAGGGAGCTACTAGACCGAACAGATGTGAAGGAGGATTGGATTGGCGAGTATACAGGCTCGACCAAAGTCGTCAGACCCATCACAATAGCCACTTATCAAATTTTAACTTATCGCAAGCATAAGGAAGGTCCACTCATTCATATGGGCTTATTCAATGAAAGGAACTGGGGGCTAATTATCTATGATGAGGTTCATTTGTTACCTGCACCTGTATTCCGAATGACAGCTTCGATTCAAGCGACACGAAGATTAGGTTTAACCGCTACCTTGATTAGAGAGGATGGCCAGGAGGAGGATGTGTTCGCTCTCATTGGTCCAAAGAGGTATGAACAAAGATGGAAAGCGTTAGAATACTCAGGTTGGATCGCTAGTGCACTATGTGTGGAAATCGCTATACCTATGCATCCTAAAGACCGCCAAGACTATGTATTAGCTACTCGTTCGGCCAAGCACCGAATTGCTGGCGAGAATCTGAATAAGATCCATACTGTTCAACAGCTAGTAGCTCAACATGCAGGTAGCCAGATCATTGTAATTGGACAATATATTAAACAATTAAATGAATTAGCGTCTACACTTAAAGCCTCTCTAATTACTGGAAAAGTGTCGCAACAGGAACGAGAGCTCATATATGCGCAATTTATTAATGGTGAGATTCAAGTGCTAGTCGTGTCCAAGGTAGCTAACTTTGCAATCGATCTTCCAGAAGCGAATGTAGCCATACAGATATCGGGTAGCTTCGGCTCTAGACAAGAGGAAGCACAGCGATTAGGAAGAATTCTTAGACCTAAGAAAGAGAATAATCAAGCTTTCTTCTACACACTTGTAACAGAAGGTAGCTGCGAAGTTGAGTTTGCACGTCATCGACAGCTTTTCCTAGTTGAACAAGGATACACGTATAAACATCAAAAGGCTAGCTACCTTGAAGAGCAGGTTCAAATAAAATGAGTGTACAAGCCAGAGATATGAATGATTTAGAGGATCAAGTATTGACTGCGATTGTGCGGAGCTTTGGTGCCACCTTATTCGATCTGAACTCATTCCTTGGATTAAAAGTGGAATCCTTGTTTGCACAATCCGAGCTAAAGCTTGGCTTGCTAGGTCTTTGTAAGAAAAGTCGGGTTATCGGTATGCGGAGAATAGCTGGTGAACGGGTATACTGTGTTCCTTATGAGCACTATATCGAGCATATGACACAACTCTTATCGGACCTTCTGAACAATCTAACTCCTGTAGACCATATTGATGAGGATTGCCAATCCGAGGGTCAGGATCTTGTTATGGATATGGTCATCATGCTTGCATGGGTCAGCAGAGTTCAACCGCAATTCAACAAGAAGGGTCAGCTAGATAAGAAGCTAGTCGAAACGATGTTGAAGCACGTTCAATTAGTACCCGATCGACTTGCTCCATATATTGGGATGGATGCTGCCAAGCTTCCTTACCCGCTTCCCCTAAGTATTCTTATCGATTTTGGATTGAGATTAGGCATCGTACAAATCACTGATGGACAGCTCCAAGTACATCAGCAACGAGTAACGGGATGGCTTGAACTCAATCCGATTGAATTAAAATTGCAATTGTATCACCTGTGGTTTAAGGTCCATTATCCCGAACAGCATCTTATACGACAGTTTCTTGTTCTCCTTCCCATGCTTCGAAGTAATGATTGGTTCTCGATTCATCATTTACTCGATCAGGGAGAAGAAATGAACCTGAATCAAATTGAGGAGTACCTTATAGCTATTCAAGAGCTTGGTTGGGTACAGTTAGGTCGGACGATAGATGGGAGCCAAGCTGTTCTTTCCTTATTAGGAATCGAAGAGCATGTTCAGAATAGGTATCCTAATGAAGGATGGTTTGTACAGCCTGACTTTGAGATCATCGTAACTCCTAAAGTAAATTATTCCGATCATTATCAATTTAATACTTACGCTACATTGATATCTCGAAATCAGATGTACACATACCAAATTACGAAAGAAAGTATGTTCACTGCATTCCAACGAGGATGGACCTCAGATCGCGTAATCAATCATCTAATGAGCTTTGCACGATATGGAGTTCCTGAGAATATCCAAATTAGCATCATGGAGTGGAGTAAATTATACCGAGGTGTACAGTTGGAAACGGTTGTGATTCTTCGTTGTGAGACTTCAGCAATTGCTGAACAACTGACGAGAATTCCCGAAGTCGCCCATATTCTTAATGAGAAGAGTCGATTACAGCCTGAATTATTCCTGATTACAGATGAAGATGTAGACTTCATTCGTGAGAAGATGAATACATATGGTTATCGAACGGATAATAAACGTGCTGATCCTCGGATCAATACGCATGCATCTAATGAGCTCGAATCCATTCAGGGGATTTTCCATTCACGACTTCGTTATGATATGTACACCCAGGATGAACAGCATCCCGAAATCACATCCTTGTATCCAGGGTTAGCCGATATTCCTAGCGGTTGGATGAATTCGTATGTTTCATATCACATGTCAACGAGAAAGCAACTGTTGCAACAAGCAATCGAATGGCAGTGTTATGTTCAAGTAGCTCATGAAGGTGAGGACATGATCATCGCTCCAGTCTTAATTACATTGGAGGATTCAACACCTGTTATGGAAGGCATAATGTATGGAAAGAAAATCCGATTGTCCTTGAGTAAACTAGAGGCTATGCGATTAATTGCGCCAGGTATTCATGATATTACAAAATACATGTCAACAATTGTTTAAATTCGTGATATGATAGTAACAGTTTGGAGAAAGGTGGAGTTGTGTAATGAGTGTTATGGAGAAAACTGCACTAGACATGGCTGCCGTTCTGATGAAAGCTTACCAGCTTGGTGATATGATTAATGGTTCCGCCGAAGTAGCGGATTATCTGTATTGGAAAGACTTCTTGGATCAAGATGCCGAAGTGAAAGCTCTGGTACAACAGCTGAATCGCAAAAAGGAACTGTTCGAGGAGTGCCAGCGATTTGGCCATTTTCATCCAGATTATCATAAGGCATTAGACGAAGTGAAACTTATAGAGCATCAGTTAGAAGAAATCGAATCGGTCGGCCATTACAAAGCATCTGAAGCGAAGCTTGATGAACTGCTCTATGATATATCTACAACGATTGCATACGCTGTATCAGATACGATTAAGGTTCCAAGTAATAATCCTTCACCTAGTGAAGGTGGTTGTAGCACGGGTGGAGGCTGCAGTGGAAGTTGTGGTTAGTTCACAAGAAGTTGTAAACATTGGTGTTTTACAATACATGATATGCGAATAGAAAAGAAAGGGAGTCTGAACACATGCACGAAAGAATGGGAGTCATTGTATGGGTGAACGATATTAAATCAGCTCGTGGTTTGGAGAAATTTGGTTCCGTTCATTACATCTCAAAGAGAATGAAATATGTAGTCATCTACATGGATGCATCACAGTACGAAGCTACTGCGATTCAACTGTCGCAATTCCCCTATGTGAAGGCAGTAGAACGTTCCTATCGGACTGAAATCAAGACCGAATACAGCAATAGTATGCCTGACAAGGCTAAATCCTACACCTATTAATTCATTCTGAGATTCAATAGTTGGAAATTTGCCGATAATGAAGTAAAATAGGAATATGATCGTAGTTTCATAGGTATAAAGCCCCATCTTAGAAGGGAGTTTTTATTATGAAGGATCGAATTATGGACCGTTGGAGTACATACGAACCTTTTCATGTCACCCTTGGGGATAAGAAAGTAGCAGATATCGTTATAACCAATCATGCCTTATCACGTTGGAATGACAGAATTGTACGCGGTGATGAGTCCATAGGAGATATTTGTGAATATTTATGGAATCAACTCAAACTTGAACAGATTAAGTCCTATTATAGGAATGAACAGGATGTTTACCTTGTAGAGGATGATCTGGTTATGGTTGCAGAATTTGGTGACTTAGAACAGACAGACTTGGTTGGTAACCAGCTCCATAAGATGATTATCGTGACATTCTTAGGACGAATGAGTGAGACCATGGAATTACGTGACCTCAAATCATATTATTCATGGCTACGCCACTCTCGAAGAATGACTCTTATTAAGAACAGCCGGAAGCGTAGATAATTCCTAAATTCATAAACTTCAAATAAGATTATTGTAAAGAGCGTACAGTATAAATGCTGTATGCTTGTTTTTTGTGTATTAGAGCTATAAGATGATTTATATATTCTAATGAGAGCGGGATTTAAACCAATGGCCAATCGTACTTATGTAGACTTACATACACATACTACTGCCTCAGATGGAGTATGCACACCAGCGGAGAATGTTCGGTTAGCACGTGAAGCTGGTCTTGCTGCCATAGCCATTACGGATCATGACACAGTCTCGGGTATTGATGAAGCACGTCTTGAAGGGGAGCGGCTTGGAATTGAAGTTGTACCCGGTGTTGAGATTAGTACAGTAGATCGTGGAGTCGATGTTCATATTCTTGGTTATTACATGGATGACAAGGACCCTATATTCAATGAGAGACTATCTCAGCTTCGTGACACGCGTAATATTCGCAATAATCTTATACTTAAACGTCTTAATGAGCTTGGTATTCGCATAACAATGAAAGAGGTGAACGATCACCTCATAGCGCAGAAGAGTGTAGATCAGACCTTGGGCAGACCACATATTGCAGATGTACTCGTTGCACGTGGAATTGTGAATACTGTTGCGGAGGCTTTCGAGTTGTACCTAGGAACGGGAGGAGCGGCATACGTTAATCCACCACGGATTGGTCCTCTTGAAGCTATTAGTTGGATTAGAGCAGCTGGAGGTAAAGCGGTTCTAGCTCACCCGGGCTTGTATAACAATGAGGAAATCGTTGAAGTGATTATCCAACATGGGATCGATGGGATCGAGGCCTATCATTCAGATCATAACGAGGAACAACAACGATCCTACAATGAATTGGGCATTCGACATGGATTAATTGTAACAGCAGGCTCTGATTTCCACGGTACTAAGGCAGGCGTGACATTCCACGGGGCGATTGGGTCTAAGCGTATGGATACAAGCGTGTTAGAATTATTGAAATCTAACTAATTAAGCACATGCTTACGAAGTAGTTTTATCGACCACTAGCGTGGCCATCATCATCAAAACTTTAAGGAGTGAACTCATGTTAATCCGCAAAGCGATTATTCCTGCAGCTGGGTTGGGTACACGATTCTTACCTGCCACGAAAGCTCAGCCGAAAGAAATGCTGCCCATCGTAGATAAACCAGCGATTCAGTATATCGTCGAGGAAGCGATTGCTTCGGGTATTGAAGATATCATTATCGTAACAGGGCGCAATAAACGTGCAATTGAAGATCATTTCGATCGATCTGTCGAACTAGAGATGATGCTTGCAGAGAAGGAGAAGCAGGACTTACTCAGTCTTGTTGTAGATATCGGTAGAATGGCCGACATTCACTATATTCGTCAAAAGGAACCACTGGGCTTGGGCCATGCCGTGTTATGTGCGCGTAAATTTATTGGCAACGAACCATTCGCTGTACTGCTAGGGGATGATATCATGCAATCCGATCCACCCTGTCTAGCTCAGATGATGCAGCTGTACGAACAAACTCATTCGCCAGTTGTCGCTGTAGCCAAGGTTCCTTATGAGGACGTGAGCAAATATGGGATCATCTCTCCATTGATGGGATCTAATCTGAACCAATGGTCGGATGATAGCATTCGAATTGCGGACTTAGTCGAGAAACCGAATCGAGACGAAGCTCCCTCTAACTTAGCAATTATTGGACGATATATTCTAGATCCTTCGGTGTTCGACATTCTAGAGAAGAGTACGCCAAGTCGCGGAGGAGAAATTCAACTCACTGATGCACTCAGAGAATTGAATGTATCCCACCCCATGCTGGCACTACTTTATAGTGGGAAGAGGTATGATGTAGGAGACAAGTTTGGATTTATTCAAGCTACTATCGAGCTTGCCTTGCAGAAGGAAGAGCTTGAGGCTGATCTTAAAGCTTATTTAACAAAAATTGTACAAAGCTGGAAGTAAGAGAGGAGCCGTATGAGAGCTCTAGGCTTTACCAATTTGTCAGCTGGACGGATTTGACTAGTAATCTAGTTTATTGCCAACAATGAATGAACGCCTTTCTTACTAATGCCTTTAGGCGGCCAAACGCAAAGATCGAAAGGAAAGTCAGAACCAGGAACGACTCTATCTTCTCCTACCGTTTTTATGAGGAATTTTATACTTTCATCACTCCACAATACGTTATCATACCAGAAGTGCTTGAGATATTCGATGGGGGGTGCTTGTAATGCGGATGAAACTTCTCTCCACTGTGAATACCCTTTATTCATTCTTCCAATTTGGTAGGGGAGGAAGCCTCCCCCGTGAGCCAGCAATATTTTGATTTTTGGGTATTTATCAGTGAAACCGCTTAGCAGTAAATCAGTTGCGCAAACTGTAGTTTCCCAAGGGACGCCAATTAAGTTCGGCATCATTCTTCGTTGTAAACGAGGGTCTTCGCTTAAAAGCGGATGTATAAAGATAATGGCCTGGTGTTTGTTGGCCTCTTCGAAAAAGGGAATAAAATAGTCGTCTGATAACATCCTATTAGGCAAACCGGGACCAATTATCACCCCTTTTAATCCCAAGCGCATGGCATCACCTAATACATCCGCTGCTCGGTTGGGGTTGTTAAGAGGAACCGTTCCGAGCGCTGAGATAGATTCGGGAGTTGATTTCACCCAGTTGGATAATGCCTGATTATACACATTAGAAATAGCTGTAGTAATTTCTACGGGGAAATCATACATAAATAGCTGCGGGATGGGTGAAATAACAGAATGAGTAACACCGACAATGGCTTGCTCTTCCAAATATAATATGGAATTCGTAAAAGATGGCTTTAATTCAAATCCCCATTTCTCATTTATAAATAAAAAGTCATCTTTTTGTTTATCTTTTTTTACCCACTTTGCATTGATCGTTTGTTGATGGTCTTTAATCCAGCTTAATACTTCATGTGGTATGAAGTGTGTGTGAAAGTCAAACACGTATGCCACTCTCCTATGAATCGTTATTATCGCCAATATCCCAGGCGGTCTGAAATTTCCATGCTGGCATTAATTACTTTTTTGGCAATTGGACGAATCTTATTAGGTTGTATCCGCTGTTTCGGACCGACGACGCTTAAAGACGCGATGACTTTCCCGGTATAGTCATAAATTGGCGCGGCAATCGAATTGACCCCTTCTAACAACTCCTCCATACTGAAGGCAAACCCTTCTTCCTTAACATTTTTTAAATGTGTATGTAATTCCTTCGGATTGGTAATCGTATATTTAGTAAAAGGGTGCAATTCATTTTCTAGTATTTTTTGAATTATCCGTTCTTCGGCATTTGCGATTAATACTTTACCCGAGCTTGTACAGTATGCAGGGTTTCTTTTGCCAACATGGGTTAAAACCCGGACAGGGTGATTACATTCCAACTTTTGTATATAAATAACATCCAAATTGTCCAAAATGGAAATGTGTGCTGTTTCTCCAATATCCTCTACAAGCTTTATTAATACCGGTTGAGACTCCTGATAAACATCTGTATTGCTGTTAACAATGCTACTCAATGCAAGAATGGAGAAGCCTAATCGGTATTTTTTCGTCTCGGGGTTTTTGGATACAAAGCCTTCACTTGCCAAAGTGGACATGGTTCTGCTAACTGTGCTTTTATTTAAGCCAAGTGAAACAGCAAGATCACTAACTTTTTTTTCGGGTTCATCCATGGTAAAGCTTTGCAAAATCAGAAGCGCATTCTTGACAGAGGAAAGTAAATGATCCTCATTATTTTTGGCATCCATTATAGATCTCCTTCGAACAAATATAATATGGTGATTATAACCAATTTGTTTCATATAAGTAAACTAAGGTTCATATACGAGAACAATATAACAAACAATTAAAAAAAACAAAAGGAATAAATTGCGACCATATATCGTTTTTTGAATAAATAAATATTTGGAGTTTCATAATATCGCGACGATGTAGTTGTATATGAAACCGAGAAGTAATAATCTGAAGGTGCATTCGGCAGATTGACTTTCGCGACACCATAATGAATTAATGGTATTGAAAAAGGAGGTATCTTTTTATCAGTCCTTTATTTTCATCGAGCAAATGGAAGCAGCGGGATTGTTACCGATGTGCCTATTCAAAAGATATTTAAAGGTGTTTTTCCAATGGTTATCACTATGTTTCTTTTTACTATTCTTCTTGTTATATTTCCTGAAATCGTAACTTTCTTACCTAATTTGACAAAATAATAATGAGATAATTATTTTTAGTTAGTATCAGATCAAATATGGTGTAAAATAACGAGAAAGAGTTAGGACTACACTATTGTTTTACAAAGAAGAGAGGACGAAGATGAGAGAGTTAAATATCGAAGGAATCAGGTCAGTGGATCGTGCCATACAAATTATGAATTGCTTCAGTTTCGAAAAACCGGTTATGTCCATAGAAGAGCTGATGAAGAAAACCAAATTGGCAAAAGCGACAATCTATCGGCTGCTCTGGACCATGGAGCGAAATGACATGATCCGGTATGACCAGAAAACGAAAGAATATCGTCTCGGATTCAAGCATTTGGAATATGGAGGTATTGTACTAGAGAATCTGGATATTCGCAGGGAAGCAGAGCCTTATCTGGTGCAATTGCATGAATTGTCCGGTCATTCTGCTATACTCGCCATTCAACAAGGTGAATCGATTCAATATCTATTAAGATATGATAGCCATGAAGGTTTGCAGCCAAACAACTTTGTTGGGAGAAGGCGCGTTTTACACCATGGGGCGCTTGGGATGACTATGCTGGCTTACATGCCGATGGAATTTGTACTAGACCTGCTTAATCACTACCCTCTTGAAGCGCTGACTCCCAAAACATTAACAGATCAAGAACGCTTTTTGCAGCGGCTTAAAGAGATCAAGCAACAAAATTATTATGTGGATATGGACGAAACATTTATTGGATTCACGGCTATTGCCGCACCAGTTTTTCGTGAACAGAACAAAACGATCGCGGCTATTGGTATTTCAGGAGCAAGCTACAAAATGGAAGGAGAGAGGAGGGAGCATTTAATAAAAATAACTACGGAGACGGCAATGAAAATATCCCTACAAGTTGGATATCATATAAAGTGAAATGTCACTGCAGCAACAGCCTAACGGCTTCCGCAATTAACGGAGGATTAGGCTTTTTTTTCTACGACAGCAAAATTAACTAGCAACTTAATTGCTCCCACTTTTGCTCTAAATCTTTTAGGTAAGCATCGGTATTACGATTAAATTTTCTTCGCAGAATGACACCAGATA
>JBBDIY010000069.1:0-73652 GCA_040880185.1 Paenibacillaceae bacterium | reverse complement strand
GATTTTCCTTACTTTTGGTCGGATAGTTTGGATTTTATTTTAGTTTTGATTTCTCTCCATATGTGGATGCATACTTCACAGCATTCTTATCCCATCTTCGGATTGCTTCCTTAGTATCAAAACTCATCAATTAACCTCCAATTGAAAGATTTGAAATTGTCTTATTGGGCTGATTTCCTATAACGTATAATCTGCGAACTTTGCGAATAATGTATAATCAACCGAGATTTACGAATGCTGATCTTTCAAATAATATTACCATATTTCGGGAGAGATTGTTTTAATATTCAAATATCCATTGCATTTATATTGAATTTTATTCCGAAAATACACTTAATTGATATTTAGATATATCCTAATATTCCTCAAATTCCAGATTATTTGCAATATTCTTTTTAACTTCGGTAATGGGTACAATTTCTTGTCGTTCGTCAACGACAAGAAATTGTACCTATAAATAAAATAAATCGTTGTTTAAGCGAATTTCAATCGGATTATGTTCTTGTCTCTAGACACTCACAGACTCTTCTTATTGATACAATAAGAGTTATTAAGAGTTATTCTATTTAATATCCATGTTGTTAAAATGCAGTTTATTCAATTCATTAGCTTGATATCGTACCGTTTCGTTAAGCTCAATCGTTCCTTGATATATCGTCTCGTCCGAGTTAAGGTCTACAATGACTAGTGATGGCTGTTTACTGTCATCCTTAGTCAATATATACATGCGTTGCTGCTTAATCATTTTCAAAGTCTCAGCATCTGTTTGATTATCAAGCTTAATATCATGTATGGTTGCTTTAGCGTCTGATATGTTGTACTCCATTACTGTAACCCCTTGTTCACTCTGCTTGATCAAGAACAAATTGTCCCCCTCCATAGTCAAGTTCATGAAGTCCCTTTTTGATTGAGTTGTAATGAAATCGACCAATAGTTGTGTGTCGCTCTTAACCTCTAAACCCGTTTGTAAATCATAAACAACAATTTGTGCACCCACGATCTCATGGAGAGTTGTTTGAGCAGTTAATTTCTGAGCCATCTGGATAGCATTAACTCCAAGTTCCGGAGCGGTATATGTATCGGCATCTTCAACAAGTGCTTGGGTTTGTATGGAATAGAAAACGTTATAGTTGCTAGGCTCTGTGATATCTGTTTCGTAAACACTTTGGACATTGACATTCACAACCGTCCCTGATCCTTCAATCACTACATTCTCAGGTTGAGGCAATATGATGACTTGATCCAGCGGTGCTCGATTACTCCCTAGATCGAGGCTATACCGATGGTATTCCTTACCAACCGTATTTAGAAAGTTTGATGTTACTACGACAATTTCATCCCCGAATACTTGTACATCCTGTACATTGATCATCATATAACCTAATTCCCCGTTTGGAACATTGACCTCATAAGACCAACTCTTATTCTGCTTCTTATCCAGTACGGAAACCTCGAAGTAGAATCTTCTTACACCGCTTGAAAAGGGATCGTCTGATTTCGCTTCGGCATAAACAAGCAGTTGATCATCTTCATAAAGGCCATTAACCCCACGTTTGCCTCGCATAAATTGACGATGTTCACTTACGAGCTGCTTAACCTCTTCACTCTCCCAGTAAAAAGGATCCATGAATAGGAGTGATCCTTTGTTCATATACTTACTTCCTGCTGAGTCAACAGTTACAGCTGGGTTTATTCGATAGTTTAAGTCATTAACATAATTTCCCTTTAGCAATACGCCTTCTATCTCGCTTTCATCACCATGTTGCGTTATTAATTTGAAGTTCGAATAATGACTTGTAGTTGCTTGTGTATAAAATGTTCCAATGCTTATTACTATCAATACAACGAATACAATCGATAACCCATATCGTTTCATCCAAGATTCCCCCCTTATACGTATACCTTATTTTTTAGTAAGAAGAAACTGAGCCATAATGAAGCAATGATGACGAGAATTCCAGTGACAATCTCCATCAACACAATTTCAATAGGGTAAAAATAATTTATAAACCATATCTCCGATAAGAAAATAGGGAGGAAGAATACGAGACTTGCTACTACGACATAAGCAATACCTGCTATTATTCCCTTCCATCTATGGCTTCGTTCAATAAGAATCGCTGTAAAGATGATTATTACACCCATAATCCCAGCACCATAATACAATACAAACTCTACAAAGTTTTGCGGTATTAATATGTTTAGAAGAGGGTGGATCGTTATCAGATCAAAGATAGGCATAGTATATCTAAAGATGCTTGGGACTAGTGAGTTATACAAACTATTCAACAAAGGAAGCACAAGCAATTGAAAAGCGATAAGTCCCAATACCATTAAGAAAATGGTACTTAATTTTGCCAGATAAATATTCGCTCTAGCAGTCGGGAGCATCAACAGTCGATATATGAACATATTCTTCCCCATCCAATCCCGGTACCAAATCAGAAAGACATACAATACGAGTGCGGTTATGCACAGAGCGATAGGTGCCATAAACCATAAACTAATCCCGGTGAAATCGAGAAATCCGACTGTACCATATTTACTCACATATGCTGCATCCGACATGGATTCCCTGACCATAGTGTCATTGATTCTGTTCATGATGCTATGGGCATAGAAGTAAACACCCCCTAATTGCGAAAGCAGTGTCAACACGAATAATGAAGCATAAATGAAACGGAAACGTGTCAACTCATAATGAACAAGCTTCAAATAATGAATCATGCCTCATACACCTCTCTCATTACATCAACAACTGACTTTCCTTCGGTTAGGCGGACTTCTTCGGCTTGAAATTCCCTCAACACTGTTCCCTGATCTAACAAAATAGCCTTGTCAATTAAGTGTTCAATATCCTTGATTTCATGAGTCGTAATAATGACTCCGCGATCTTCCATGAGATGACTAGTAAACACATTCGTAATCTGCTCTCTGCTGAACATATCAATACCTGAAAATGGCTCATCCATCAATAGGTAGTCCACATCTATCGCGAGTCCTAGAAGTAAATTAAGCTTGGTTGCATTTCCTTTGGATAGATCAGAAATACGGTCCTTGACATTCAACTTGAAAAAATTCATCAACTCATCCGCTCGCACTAAATTCCAATGGTTATAGAAATCGCTCATGAAACGTAATGCTTCGCCTACAGTCATTGAAGGTGGCATAGTAATCGTATCTGGAATGAATGCGACCTTCTCATAAATCTCAGGTTGAATAGTCTTCCCATCGATTAGGATCTGGCCACTATTGACAGGTGTCAATCCCATAATTGCCTTCAGGATGGTGGACTTACCCACTCCATTAATGCCGATCAGACAAGTGATTTTTCCTTTTTCAGCTGTAAAGGAAACTCCGCTCAGCACTTTTTTTCGACCATATTTCTTAGTGATGCCTTTCACTTGAATCATGCTGCAATCCCCCTAATTATTTGAACGTTCTGCGACATACTTAACCTTAATAACATGAAGCAGTTCGTCGACTGGCATATTAATATTCTTAATGGAGGCTACGAATGTATCCACAGCATCCCGAATCAGCTCATCGCGAATCGCATTCAATATCCCTTCCTCCCTTGTGATCCTGCTAGGTGAATTACCTTCTGTAGTAATCAACCCTTGTTCTTCCATTTCCTTATAGCTCTTCTGCGCAGTATTAGGATTGATCTTGAGTAATGCTGCCAGCTCTCTCCGTGATGGGATTTCCTGACCTGCCTCTAACTTTCCGGTTGTAATTTGTTCCTTGAAATATCGCACAACCTGTAGATAAATCGGGTCCCGATTATTAAACATAACGTTCATCTGCCCATCTCCTACGTTCGCTTCTTATGACAAGTGTTTGTACTACTTAGTTCATACACTTAATAAGTGTACTATACTATTAGTACAGTTGGAATGTCAAATTCTTTTATCAATAATGAACCTAAAAAGAGGCCCCCGAAGGAACCTCTATAATTCTGATCGACATCAGACTTTCCTTTTCGGTTTGTTGTACCCTTTGTCCCCATATAGCTGGAGTTTTTCGAGCCACAACTCAAGTAATGCATCTACTTCATCCCGATAACCTTTCAGTTCGGAAGCATCGCTCTTTATTTCTTCGAACGGTTTGATCCGGTCCAACTCCTCTGTTTATACGTACAATTATTTTATTTTAACTCAATAACCTCTTCTACATCTGCTTCATAATCAACTCCTGCTATCCCAAATCCGAATAGCTTCAAGAAGTCCTTACGATAGCCTGCTATGTCCGAGATGTCTGCAAGATTGTCCGTATTCACTTTGTCCCACAGCTGAGCGACAGCTTGTTGAACATCCTCACGCATCTCAAGGTCATCTACACGAATGCGCCCATTATCATCCGTAGCCACATCTGAACCACTGTATAATCGCTCAGCGAACATTCTATACATCTGCTCAATACAGCCTTCGTGAATACCTTTTTCCTTCATCACCTTGAATAATAAGGATATGTACAGTGGCACCACAGGAATGGCGGAGCTTGCTTGAGTTACTAATCCTTTGTTAACAGATACATAAGCACGACCATTCAAATCCTCCAACAATGCTTGTAACTCATGTGCCGTCCGCTCTAAGTGATCCTTAGCTCGCCCAATCGTACCCTCACGATAGATGGAATGTGTAATATCTGGTCCAATATACGAATAAGCGACTGTTGTTACACCTTCAGCTAATACGCCTGCAACCTTCAAATCCTCCAGCCACATTCTCCAGTCTTCGCCGCCCATAACCTTGACTGTATGCTCTTGCTCCTCTTGCGTTGCTGCAATAATTGAAACTTCTGATACAACACCTGCATTCGTATCCACAGTTATACTTGTGTAATCTTTGCCGATTGGTTTGAGCACAGAACTGTAAGTTTCACCATTACGTGGATCCGTCCGACGCGGTGATGCCAGGCTGTATATGACCATATCAACTTGGCCGAGCTGTGATTTGATCAAATCTATCGTCTGACGTTTAATTTCATCCGAGAATGCGTCACCATTAATGCTCTTTGCGTATAGTCCCGCTTCACGTGCTGCATCCTCGAATGCTGCTGTGTTATACCAGCCTGCTGAGGCTGTTCTCCCATTATCAGCTGGACGCTCGAAGAACACGCCAATCGTAGCTGCTCCGCTGCCGAAAGCTGCGGTGATCCGCGATGCTAGACCAAATCCGGTTGATGCGCCTAGAATGAGTACTTTTTTCGGACCGTTGATGCTTGGCTGACTCTTTACATATGAGATTTGCTCCTTCACGCTCTCCGCACAGCCAGTAGGATGCGCAGTCGTGCAGATGAATCCGCGAATTTTTGGTTGTATGATCATAGTTCATTCCCTTTCGATTGGAAAAATGATATGCTATTCTGCATTATATAGTATATGTCTTATGTATCTCAATGTTTGTTTATAAATAATGGAGTGATTATCGAATGAGTCGAATTATTGTTGTCAAAATAGGGAGCAGTTCCCTCACCTCACCTGAAGGTGGTCTTCACCGGGAATCGATCCATTTTTTTGCAAGAGAACTTGCTAGCTTGAAGCAAGTGGGATACGCCGTATTACTCGTTACATCTGGTGCAGTTGCCGCTGGGTACCGCTCGATCGGTTACGCTCAACGTCCCAAACACTTACACGAGAAGCAAGCTGCAGCAGCTGTTGGTCAAGCACTATTAATGCAAGCATATAATGATGCTTTTGCTCAATATGACCATCATGTGGCACAACTTCTGTTGACCCGCCCTGACTTCTCTAATCGCAAAAGAATTAATAATGCCTTAATGACCATAGAAGAGCTACTGAAGCATGATGTGATTCCGATTATTAACGAGAATGACACCGTATCCGTAGATGAGTTAAAGTTTGGTGAGAACGATACATTATCAGCATTAGTCGCTAATGTCGTCAAAGCTTCTCAGCTTCTCATCGTAACCGATATGGATGGCCTCTATACGGCTGATCCACGCAAGAATGCGGAAGCGATCAAGATCGAACGTGTAGAGCAGATTGATGAACATATATTCCGGATCGCTGGCGGAGCTGGTTCAGCTGCTGGTACGGGCGGCATGAAATCGAAGATCGAGGCGGCACGTATTGCTACACGCGGAGGAATACCTGTATTCGTCGGTCAGGCGAATACGCTGGGCGATTTATTAGCCGCTGTTAACGGCACTGGCAAGGGCACTTATTTCGAAACGAGTTTGCATACATTATCGATGAAGAAGCAATGGGTGGGCTTCCACTCCTCTCCGCAAGGTACGATCATCGTAGATGATGGTGCGATGAAAGCTTTGTTAACTGGCGGCAAAAGCCTGCTGCCAGCTGGTGTTCGAGAAATCATCGGAGAATTTCACCCGGGGGATGTTGTAGAAGTAGTCGGAACGGAGCGACAACCGATTGGACGTGGTGTTGTTAATTATACATCATGGCAATTAACCGCAGTTGCCGGATTATCTTTAGATGAAGTACAGAAGCGCGTTGAGGTTATTCGACCGGAAGTTATACACCGTGATGAATGGGTCTCGTCGGAAGGTTAGATGTGTGAGTCCTTACGATCTTATGTTCATATTAAAAATCAGGAGGTAATTACCATGAATAACGTCAGAGCAATCGCACTACTAGCCAAGCAAGCTTCTGGGGCATTAAGCCAGCTATCAACAGAGCAGAAGAATGAAGCAATTCTTCAGATGGCAGATGCTTTGATTCAGGAGCAGGACTCTATCATCATGGCGAATCAACTCGACCTTGAAGCCGGGAGGAACAATGGTACAACTGAGTCTCTTCTCGACCGTCTTGCCTTGAATCCCGCCAGAATAGTTGCCATGGCTGAAGGACTTCGTCAAATTGTGGAGCTACCTGACCCAGTTGGCGATACATTAGAAGAAACGACACGACCTAATGGTCTATTCATTCGCAAAATCCGCGTACCTATCGGTGTCATCGGCATCATCTATGAAGCACGTCCGAATGTAACTGTAGATGCTGCAGGGCTATGCTTGAAGACAGGGAATGCTGTTGTACTCCGTGGTGGTTCAGCGGCTCTTCATTCTAATGATCAAATTGTAAAAGTGTTGAAGAACGCATTAAAGAACTCACATATTCCACTCGATGCTCTTCAGCTAATTGATGATCCAAGCCGTGCATCGGTAGATGAGATGTTAAATTTAAACGGTGTGCTCGATGTGATTATTCCTCGTGGCGGGCATTCACTCATTCAGAATGTCGTCATGAACTCCAAGGTTCCAGTTATAGAGACTGGTGCAGGAGTATGTCATACATTCATCGACGCGAGTGCTCAGGTTAAGATGGCTGAAACGATAGCGATCAATGCTAAGGTTCAACGACCATCTGTATGTAATGCGATGGAAACGTTATTGGTTCATGAAGATTATGCAGTTAACCATCTCCTTTCTCTAGCTGAACAATTGAAAAATCTTGGGGTAGAAATTCGCGGTTGCTCGGCAACCTGTCAACTGATTCCGTGGGCGACTGCAGCTGTTGAAGAAGATTGGAGCACCGAATACAACGACTATATTCTGTCTGTGAAGATCGTCAAGAGCGTTGATGAAGCCATTGCTCATATTAATCACTATGGCACACAGCACTCCGAATGTATTGTAACGGAGAATGAAGAGCATGCCACTCAATTTATTAATGAAGTCGATGCAGCAGCCGTTTATCATAATGCATCTACTCGCTTCACCGATGGCTTTGAATTCGGATTTGGTGCAGAGATCGGCATTAGCACACAGAAGCTTCATGCTCGTGGTCCTATGGGCTTACCAACACTTACATCAACCAAATATATCGTTCTCGGCAATGGCCAGATTAGATGATTAATTGGGAATACATCTGACTCTTGCATAGATTTATTTTGGTACACATTTTAGTCCGCTAGCCCACAAAAATGGATTGTTACTCCGTAGACAAAAGATTTGGTTAACGGACTTTCAGGCCTTTAGTTGTTAACATAACACCAATTATTTGCAATGTAACGGCCTTTGAGGGCTTTAGTCCGGAGTAACCACTCTGATTCACAGTGATTTGCAATAATTTACACTTCAATAACGGTCTCAAATGCCTCTATTACATGGAAATATCCAGCTTCCGACGAAAATAAGGACCTCGTAGACCGTTACCGTATGATTGGCAGTAGCAGTTTCAATAGCAGTCTGTAACTCTCAATAAAGAATTCAGTTTGCACCCGGCAGGGTATCATATGTCAGGAGGAATACCATGCACTCATTAACCGAAAAAAACATATGCTTTATCGGCGCAGGATCAATGTCCGAGGCTATTGTACGGGGATTGACGAAGCAGAATCGATTAAATCCTAATCAAATCACAATGACGAATCGGGGTAATCAGGAACGCCTAAGTCAATTAAATAAGGCTTACGGTGTCAGTGGTGCCGTAGATGAGCACCAGCGCAAACAAGCCATATCCACAGCGGATATTATTGTGTTAGCGATGAAGCCGAAGGATGCTGCGGATGCCATTCGCATGTATCATACTTCACTGCAAACGAATCAACTGCTGATTTCCGTCATTGCTGGGTTATCTATTGCATCCATAGAGAAGCTAGCTGGCCTCTCTCTCCCCATTGTGCGCTCTATGCCGAATACTTCAAGTACGATTGGACTTGGCGCGACAGGCATTAGTTACTCTAACGGAGTATCAACTGAACAGAAACGGTTGGCAAGGGATATTTTTGAAAGTACGGGTATTGTTTGTGAGGTTGAAGAGGCAGCATTGGATATTGTAACTGGAGTTTCGGGTAGTGGACCTGCTTACATTTATTATGTGATGGAGGCTATGATCGCTGGAGGCGTCTCAGGCGGACTTAATGAATCTACAGCTCGATTATTAACAGTTCAAACCGTGCTTGGTGCTGCAAATATGGTGCTTCAAACCGAGGAGAATCCCGCCGATTTGCGCAAGAAGGTCACCTCTCCTGGCGGGACTACTCAAGCAGCCCTTGAGCTGATGAGTGCGAACGGCGTTTCCGAGCATATCACGAATGCGGTACTCCGTGCAGCTGAACGTGCTGGTGAATTGGGCAAGGCCATTGCCGAACAAATTGATGCGAATATGAATGATTAGGAAGTGTTAACGATGAGCTCCTACTGTATAGCGACCTATCGGTTATTCGATGAGAAGGCCGATTTCCATAAGAAAGCGCAAGGCATTGCTGTAGGTTTAACGGTCGGAAGCTGGACCGAGCTACCTGAGGTGAAGAAAGCGTCGATGGAGAAATATTTGGGCAAGGTGGTTTCTGTTCATGTAGTCGAGGAGCCCAATATAGTCAGATATGCAGATATTCAAATTGCCTATCCTGATGTGAATTTCTCTGCGGATATTCCTGCACTGCTCGTCACGGTATTCGGAAAGCTATCGATGGATGGTAAAATCCGTCTGATCGATCTTACCTTCTCCAATGCCTTCCTCTCTCATTTCGCAGGACCGAAATTCGGCATCCAGGGTATACGTCAATTGTTGAACGTAACCGCTCGTCCATTGCTCATGAGTATATTCAAATCGGTAATCGGCTACGATCTACCAGAGCTGCACGGACAATTTCTAGCCCAAGCGTTAGGCGGAGTCGATCTCATCAAGGATGATGAAATCCTATTCGAGAACCCATTAACTCCAATAGAACGAAGAGTTGAGATATGTATGTCAGCTGCAGAGGAAGCTAAGCGGGAAACGGGTCAATCTTTACTCTACGCCGTTAATTTAACTGGCAAAACTTCTCAACTTGCTAAGCAAGCCAAGATTGCAATTGATGCAGGAGCGAATGCATTGTTGTTTAATGTACTTGCTTACGGCTTCGATGCCTTACATGAATTGGCGGCTGATCCCGACATTCATGTTCCAATCGCTGCCCATCCTGCGTTAGCAGGTGCCATCTACCCATCTAGCTATCATGGGATTAGTGCTTCCTTATTGCTCGGGAAGCTGATGCGGCTAGCCGGTGCGGACCTCGTCCTCTTCCCTTCGCCCTATGGTTCTGTTGTTATGCCTCTTGAAGAGAATTTAGCGATCAAAGATGCTTTATTGACATCTGAATCGAAGCTAGCAACAAGCTTCCCCGTTCCTTCAGCTGGTATTCACCCCGGGCTTGTTCCACTCATCCTGCGAGACTTCGGCACCGATGTGGTGGTCAATGCTGGCGGCGGTGTTCATGGACACCCTATGGGTGCAGCAGCAGGTGGACGAGCTTTCCGACAAGCCATCGATGCTTCGACAGCTGGGGTGTCATTAGCGCAATATGCAGAAACTCATATCGAGCTGGCTGAAGCCATCCGCTTATGGGGGGTTCGATCTTGATACAGATTGATGGTAAACAACCGATCATTTTCTGTGATTTTGATGGCACGATAACCTTGAATGATAATATCTTAGCACTGATGAAGCACTTCAACCCTGCTGGCTGGGAGCCATTATTAGAGGAGCTACTCGCTGGACGCCAAAGTTTAAAAGCCACTGTGGGTGCTTTCTTCGCCCTATATCCTTCTGAACAAAGGGATGAAATTCAAGCGTACGTGCTCGAGCATGCTGGTATTCGTGATGGATTTGCTGAGCTCTTAGCCTACTGCAAGCAAATGAAAATCCCTTTCTTTGTAACTAGCGGGGGTGTCGACTTTTTTATATATCCTTTATTAGCACCATTCGAAATTGAGTTGGACCATATTTACTGTAATACGAGTAACTTTGATGGCGAGTTCATTGAGATCATCTGGCCACACACCTGTGATGAGCAATGTCTCAAGGATTGTGGCATGTGCAAGACACGTATTATTCGTGGATACCCTAGTGATCAATATTATCGCATACTGATTGGTGATAGCCTCACGGATTTCGAAGGCTCAAAAATTGTTGATTTCGTCTTCGCAAGGTCTCATCTGTTGGAACGTTGCTTAGAAACCAATTTGCTACATCAACCATATGAAACTTTCTTTGATGTGCTGGAGCATATTGAAGTGCTTACGTTACACACCAGATAACTCTGGGCATCCCCACAATGGTGGTCTGAAGTAAACAACCTCGCTAAGCGTAGGTGTTTATTCAGGGATAGGCTGCAAATCAATATTCCTGTTAGTCACCAACATCTGATTTACGAATAGGAGGATATACAATGACCCCATACACCTTGGAAGAAAAGCAAACCGTGATCAGCGAGCTAACCGCGATCAAGACGAATCTCGCTGCACGAGGTTGGTTTCCAGCAACAAGTGGTAACCTCTCGATGCGGGTTGGTGAGATGCGTGGGGAGAAATTCACCTTCGCCATTACCTCAAGTGGCAGGGATAAATCAATGAATACACCAGAGGATTTCCTGCTCGTTGACGAACATATGATTCCGAGTGAATCGACAAAATTAAAGCCCTCTGCAGAAACCATCATTCACCGCGAAATTTATCGGCTGACGGGCTGCGGGGCTATATTCCATGTGCATACGGTTCAGAACAATCTAGCTTCCGAACTATTCTGGGAGCGTGGCAATGTACCCATTGATGGTGTGGAACTGATCAAAGCCTTCAACATCTGGGAAGAGGATGCGCAGATCGAAATTCCCATCCTGCCGAATTACGCTGATATCCCGAAGATCGCTTCGTTGATCGAATCCCGCATCATCCCTCGTATTCCCGGCATCCTTCTTCGCAAGCATGGTATATATGCGTGGGGAGCGAATGCCTTCGAGGCCAAGCGTTATCTGGAAGCTTTCGAATATTTGTTCGAATATGCAGTTAAGCTTCACATGCTGCGATTGTAACTCTCACCTGGAGTAAATTCCGAGATTTAAAGTCCCTAAAGTCCTCTACAGCCACTCTCGAGAGTCAATTTTGCTGAATAGAGTCCTTAAAGTCCTTTGTAAGTTACTTCGATCTATAGCATGTCCTGTTATTGCCCACCGCTACGGAATCTCGCAGCATATTCCTTCGCTTGCTCGGGTGTGCGGACCAGATTACGGTTCCATTCGAGTAAGATGCGGTCGATATAGCGGAAGTGAACTTTCCCGGCGAATACCGCTTCCTTCAATGCAGCTAGAATTAATGGCTCCGCATACTTATCCTGATCCAACCAGCCGGATATCGTTTCGCATTCCATCGGGGAAAGCGGTCGTCCGAATTCCGTCTCGAATTTCACGAACATGTTCGCTTCCGAAGTATCCCCTTCTCCACCCGCTAGAAATTCAGCATGTGCAACAGCTGCCTCAGCTAACGCAGACTCTGTTTCACGCCTACCCATAAGAAGCTGCTGACGTTCGCGATACGTTTCGGCACAAGCCTCCGCTAATTTCTCATATACTCCTGATATATTGTAATGCTCATATTGAATGCCTGACTCGGGATCAATGTCCTCATCGATTGTAATCCATCCATCATTCATCAGCTTCTGAATCGACTGAATGACCCGTTCCGGAGAAGCTGTCATCCGATTCTGGATTTCTTCAATCGTCGGAAAGTCATTGTTCTCCTTTTCTCTAAAGGCTAGCAAATGAATGATCAACATCATATCAATTTCTGCTAATCCAAGCTTCGAATAGTTCTGCACAAGCAAATTTGGAATGCTAACCGATCCCTTTCTTAATGCCAGCAAAATACCTTTCCCAATGGGCATTATTCATGCTCCCTTCCTTATGGATACAATCGATTTAATAATCGTGGGAATGGTATCGTTTCGCGAACATGGTCTAAACCACATATCCATGCCACAGTTCTTTCTAAGCCTAGTCCAAAACCAGAATGAGGAATTGAACCATATTTTCGCAAATCTAAGTACCATCTATACGCATCCTGTGAAAGCTCATGCTCGGTGAACCGTTGCTCCATTAATACGGGATCATCAATCCGTTGACTTCCTCCAATAATCTCGCCATACCCTTCTGGAGCGATCATATCTGCACATAATACAACATCCGGTCGATTCGGATCAGGCTTCATATAGAATGCCTTAAGCTCTGTTGGATAATTCGTAATGAATACAGGAGTAGCATGGCCCTCGGCTATAGCTGTCTCATGCGGAGCTCCGAAATCATCTCCCCACTTAATCTCATGGCCATGTTCCTGTAAGTAGGTTATCGCTTGGTCATAATGAATACGAGGGAATGGACCCTTAATGCTTTCTAACTTGGTCATATCGCGTTCCAATGTCTTAAGCTCGAGCGAACAATGCTCTAATACTGAACCCACAATATGGGCCACAAAGCTTTCTTGGATCTGCAAGCTCTCTTCGTGCTCTACAAAGGCCATCTCAGGTTCAATCATCCAGAATTCAATCAGATGTCGACGAGTCTTCGACTTCTCAGCACGGAACGTTGGACCGAAGGAATACACTCTCCCCAGAGCCATTGCTGCGGCCTCCATGTACAGCTGACCACTCTGACTTAAGTAAGCATCTTCATCAAAATACTTCGTATGGAACAAATTCGTTGTTCCTTCGCAGGACGATGGCGTAAGAATCGGTGGATCCACACATACAAAGCCATGCTCATGGAAAAATTGACGAATCGCTCTAATAATCTGATCCCTTATGATAAGAACTGCACGTTGACGTGGTGAACGTATCCAGAGATGGCGATGGTCCATTAAGAAATCAACACCATGCTCCTTAGGTGTGATCGGATATTGCTCTGTTGTTAATTGGATAATATCGATATGAGTGACCGTTAGCTCATAACCACTCGCACTTCGTGGTTCTTCTCTGACGGTACCTGTCATGTATAATGAGCTCTCATGGGTTAAGCTCTTCGCTAGATCCCATATTTCTTCTGGCAATTCACTCTTAACAGCTACAGCTTGAATAAATCCAGTTCCATCTCTGAGTTGAAGAAATTGGATCTTGCCGCTAGAACGTATATTATGTAGCCAACAACCGATAATAACCGATTGCCCAACATGCTTGCCTACATCTTTAATTACACATTTCATTTGCATATACTGATTTCTCCACTCCTTACATCGATAAAAGTATGTTCAACAACATACTTTGTAGACCCCATTTTAACTGTTCACCTTATCATTTGCAATCAACTTATACGTATCTCTAGCGATGACCAGCTCTTCATTCGTGGGAATGACTAATACCTCAATCCGTGAACTCGCGGTTGATATTCTCCGTTCGCCATGTTCACGGCTCTTATTCGCTTGTACGTCAAGTTCAACACCCATGAAGCTCAGCTGTGTGCATACTTTCTCCCTCAAAGTTGCTGAATTCTCACCAACACCAGCTGTAAATATGAGCACATCCAATCCATTCATTGCCGCCGAATAGGATCCAATATATTTGCGTAAACGATATTCGTACATGTCATAAGCAAGTTTAGCATTATGGTCACCTGCATTCATCGCTTGCTCAATCTCGCGAACATCACTGCTAATACCAGAAATCGCAATCAAACCGCTATGCTTGTTCAACATTGAGTTCACTTCATTAATCGTTAATTCCTCTTTGGTCATCACATACGGTACGATAGCTGGATCCAAATCCCCGCTCCTTGTTCCCATCATTAATCCTTCAAGCGGTGTCATCCCCATGCTGGTATCGAAGGATTTGCCATTCAGTATAGCCGTACAGCTTGCTCCATTGCCAATGTGACAGGAGATGATTTTCAATTGCTCGAGGGGGCGCCCCAAGAAAGCAGCAGCACGCTCACTGACATAAGCATGTGAAGTACCATGAAAGCCATAACGGCGAACCTTATGTTTATTGTATAGGATCATGGGTATTGGATATAAGTATGATTCAGGTGGCATCGTTTGGTGGAATGCTGTATCAAAGACAACAGCTTGAGGTACATGCGGTAATGCAGCTTCAACGGCATCAATGCCCATCATATGAGCGGGATTATGAAGAGGAGCAAGATCGAATAACCGACGGATTTCTTTACGAACCTCTGGAGTAACTAATACGGAGGAAGAGAAGGTTTCCCCTCCATGAACAACTCGATGTCCAACAGCCTCAATCTCTTCAATGGACTGCAAAGCTCCATGTTCTGGGTGTGTCAATGCAGTTGCAACACGGCGTATAGCTGATGTGTGGTCAAGAATCTCGGTAACTAATGTAAACTCAGGCTTATTCGCAGTCTCATGGCTTAACATGGCAGACTCCATCCCAATCCGTTCCACTTTCCCTCTGGCTAGCACATTTTCGTCTAACAAATTATAAAGCTGATATTTCAATGATGAGCTACCCGCATTAATAACTAAGATCTTCATAAAATCCGGTCACCTTCCTTATCATAGCGGAAGAATCCTTCTCCTGTCTTCATACCCAGATTACCTGCACGTACCATCTTCTTCATCAGGAATGAGGGCCTATACTTCAATTCTCCGAATTCACGGAACATTCGATCCATTGCAGCCATTACCGAATCAAGACCGAATCGATCGGCCATCTCTAATGGTCCATAGTGAAAATCATAACCAATACGCATAGCTGAATCCACATCTTCTGCGGAAGCTACTCCCTCATTGAGGACATGCATCGCTTCATTAATGAGAATACAGATGAGACGGGTTGTGACGAAGCCAGGTGACTCATTAACCAGTATACCCTTCTTCTGAATGATATCTTCTACAAAGGATTTAGCTTGTTGTAACGTAGTTTCAGAGGTTTTTAAACCCCGAATGATTTCCACAAGATGAATTTTCGAAACAGGATATAGAAAATGTAGTCCGATCACGCGCTCAGGATGCTCTGTGGAATTAGCCAGCTCCGTTAAACTAAGTGTGGAAGTATTGCTTGCTAAGATGATATGCGGTGAGCAAATTGCATCTAACTCTAAGAACACCTCCATCTTTGCGTCTAGATCCTCGCTTATTGTCTCAATAACCATATCGCACTCACTGAGTTTAGAGAATTCGCACAGTTTATGTATCTTAGACAAGATGAGTTTCTTCTCAGTGACAGTAATCGCCCATTTCTCAATCTGCTTATCTAAGCTGATCACGATCATATTCCAGGCTTCTTCTAATTTCTCTGGTGTCTTCTCTACAAGGAACACTTCTATGCCTTTAATGGCAAGCATCTCAGCAATCCCTTGCCCCATAGTGCCAGCACCAAGGACGCCGATTTTATTGATTTTCATCATATGCACATCCTCTACGACATAATCCTATCTCAACTTAAATCTACACGACTATCATACAACATACTGTGATTTAATTCACTTACTAGTCGGGTAGTCAAGTCGTTTAGATCTCAACTGTTGGGCAATCAGATTTACTAATGGACATCTCACTTTCAATATATTAATTGCGTATGTGCAACTATTCCTTCGCGAGTTCCCTTTTATCTGACTATTATTGCAAATATACAATTAATTCTTTTAGCAAAATGGGAATTCCATGGAATATTGAACATTTAGTTGCACTAAGTTATTATTTCGCCCAAACACCATACTTTGATAGTAAATAGTTGTACATATGTACTATATCTCTCCATCACTCTTATAAATCCATTATTTCTTATGAAATATTAAAGCCGATTAGCTTTAAATTCTAATCGGCTTTCCCTTTATATAGATACGCTATGCGGTTGACCGTTGTTCTTGCTGCAATAATGTTCTGAACCGATCTCCAGAAAGCACTTCTTCTTGTTGTATAATATCTAACGAACGCTGAAAAACATCCTGCTCTCTTCTTAATAATTCCCTTGTTCGCTCCGTTAATTCATCTAGAATTAACCCATTCTCATTCATCAATTGTTCCGTTGTTACCATGCGCCGATCAATAATACCTAGCCGAGTTAAACCTGCATCCATCATCATAGAGACGATACTTAAAGCCTGTTCGAAATCGTTCTTCGACCCTGTGCTGCGATCCCCATAGATGAGTTCCTCTGCTGCAGATCCGCCAAGCGCGATCATGATCTGATGCTCCAAGTATGACTTCGTATACAAGTATTGCTCCTTCTGTGGGTTATGACGCACATAACCTAGTGCTTGACCTCGTGGGCTGAGTGAAACTTGTGAGACAGATCCTGGCCTGACGATCTCGGCAACTAATGCATGGCCTAGCTCATGGACGGCAACACGGTCACGCTCTTCCTTGGTGCTCTCACGGTCCGTCTTCTCTCCCATCATCACCTTATCAATGGCTAACGATAGATGTGATTGCCCAATCTGCTCAAGGTTTTCTCGCATCGCGTAGATCGCACCTTCATTCATTACAGCTTCTAGCTGTGCACCCGAGAAGCCGAAGGTTTCCTCTGCAAGCTTCTCTAAGTCAACGAGATCATCTAGAGGCTTATTCTTAGCATGAATACGCAGAATATGAAGACGCCCCTTCTTATCTGGAAGATCAACTTCAATTTGCCTATCAAAGCGTCCTGGACGCAATAATGCAGGATCGAGCATTTCCTTCCGGTTTGTGGCCGCAATTAAAAGGATACGCGGTGTCTCATCACTCTCGAGACCGTCCATTTCCGTTAATAACTGATTTAAGGTTTGATCATATTCTTTCTGTTGACCACCGTCACGTTTACCGCCTATGGCGTCGATCTCATCAATGAAGATGATGGCACTTTCCTTCTCTTCTTTAATCGCTCGTTGACGAGCATCCTTGAATAAGTCACGTACACGACTTGCACCTACACCGACATACATCTCCACAAACTCACTACCAGATGAAGCGAGGAACACTGACCCTGTGAATTGTGCAGCGGCTTTAGCAAGTAA
Organism: Paenibacillaceae bacterium; assembly: GCA_040880185.1. Classification (GTDB taxonomy): domain Bacteria; phylum Bacillota; class Bacilli; order Paenibacillales; family UBA4045; genus UBA4045. The sequence continues at coordinate 55,968 of JBBDIY010000069.1, read as the reverse complement.
TGTTTTCCCGGTTCCAGGAGGCCCAGTAAGCAATATACCCTTCATTGGGCGAATTCCGAAATGATCCGTTTGATCTCTCTTGATGAGAAAATCTAATCCTTCAGTCAATTCCTTCTTGGCTCGTTCTTGCCCACCAATATCGTCGAAAGACAAATAGGTAGGTGACTTTGCATGATTCCTACGATTATTAGACAACGCGCCATTGCTACGCGTTCTCATATAATAGAAAATAACGAACAAGGCGACACCAGCGAATAACAAGGGGACAACACTCACTTGAATGAACAATAGGAATACAATTGCAACGGGAATCATCCCGATCATAATTTCTTTCTTATAACGACTCATTATTCCACACCCCCAGTTCTACAGGAGTTCGCGGCAATACAATATATTTGTGATGGGTACCTTCGGACAAGTGAACATAAACATTGTCAGCATCCATCTCGGTGTTGACCATTAATCCCTTTGTTCTATTTGCAAGCTGTTCCAAACTCCGAGGAATATCTCCATATTGCCGGGTTTCCATCGCTTGGGCAACACTGAATAAAGCTTCTGACCACCATTCATCTAACTGATCAGAGGATTGACCTTCCAGATCTATCGTAACTGTTCGTTTACCAGCAATAGACTTACTCTTCTTGCTTATTTCCTCATAAACAGGACGCAGTTTCGCATCATCTGATAATTGTAAAGTCAGATTAACTGTATTCCGATCTAACTGTATATCTGATTGAACAATACCAGGAATTCCTTGAACGACTTCTTCAATCGGGCTCTTAATCATCGTATTCTGATATAGGAACCAACCTCCGAAGAGAAGTGCTGAGCTTATAAGAATTGTGGTAACAATAGGTATTGGACGTAACATCATATACGAAGCTCCCCTCTCTATACACATGATTGATATATCAATAGTATAGCACAGGGTATATATGATTCGTTGATGTAAAGTATGGGATTTACGATGGATATCATACAAATCATAAACTCGTAAACATCCACTACTCTTCCAAACTTAACGTATACGTATCCAGCCATTCACCATCTGTAAATGTATAATAATCATAATAATGTCGAGTGCCATTGCTCTCTTGCTTCTTATAGAACACTTCCCACACCCACAGTTCCCCAAGCTTACCTGGTGTTATGTGTACGAAGGAAACGGGTCCTTGTCGATCAATAACCTGCTTACGAATGGTTGATCTAGCAACGCCATCTGAGGCTTTCTCCTCATGGATTTGTTCATCATTTACCCATACCAACAATTTCTCGCCTTCACTATTATTCCCGAACACTACGGTATAATTCGTTGCTCCAGCGAAAAATTCTACATGATCCACTTCAGTCATCGATGTTAATTGAAGAGCCCATTTGATCGCCTTACGTTCTGCAGCATCAAAATCTTCTTTAGCCGTGAAGTAGAACCACATAAGCAAGACCAACAAACAAGTGATGATAGCGACTATGCTCCAAATCCACTTCTTCATGAATGAAGCAATCCCTGAAAGCTCTTCTCTGCATCGAACATGACACGTTCTATATCCAACGTCAGTAGTTCCTTCTTCCGCATGACCCAACGCCCGTTAATACAGACATCTATTACATCAGCACCGGAAGCACTATAGACCAGATGTGATACCATATCTGTCCGCGGAATAAAGTGTGGCTGATTCATATCAACAGCAATGAAATCAGCTTTATAGCCAGCACGAAGCTTTCCAACCTGATCCAACCAGATTGACCGAGCTCCATCGATTGTTCCCATCTTAAGGGCATCTAGTGCTGGGATAGCTGTCGGATCACCCGTTACACCTTTATGAAGTAATGCCGTCAAGCGAATTTCCTCGAACATATCCAAGTTATTGTTACTTGCTGAGCTATCTGTACCTAATGACACAAGAACACCCGCCTGGCGGAGTTGAACTAATCGTGCTACACCACTCGCTAGCTTCAGATTACTACCCGGGTTATGAGAGACGTGAACATGGTGACTTGCAAGTATTGCAATCTCTTCCTCGGTCAGATGTACGGCATGTGCTAACAAGCATGGACGACTGAACACACCTAACTTCAATAAGTGTTCGACTGGACGAACTCCATATTGTTGTACGTTCAGTTCCACTTCTTTCTGAGTTTCGGACATGTGCGTATGTATCGGTAAATTTAGTTCTGTCGCTGCTTCTACAACCTTAGTAATAAAGTCCGGTGGACACGTATACGGTGCGTGCGGTGACATCATCGTCGTAATTCGACCATCTGCGGCACCATGCCAGCTTCTAGCAAAATCCGTTGATTCCTTAAGCTTAGACTGTTGCAATTCTACAGGGTATCCAATGATTCCCCTAGTTAGACAGGCGCGCATCCCAGTTTGATCTACGGCAGCACCAACCTCATCCATCTTATCGTACATATCTACGAAGCTTGTTGTTCCACTACGAATCATCTCAGCGATCGATAACATCGTCCCTGCGCGGACATCCTCTTTGGTAAACTTCCCTTCCATCGGCCACATCTTCTGCTCTAACCAAACTTGTAAATTCAGATCGTCAGCATAACCACGTAACAATGACATGGCAGCATGACCATGCGTATTCACGAGTCCAGGCAAATAACATTTCCCTGTCCCATCAATAATCGTCTCTGCTTGTTGTCTAAGCTCATCATTGTACTCACCAATATAAGTAATCCTATCGTTGTCAATCATCATAGCACCGTTCACAATAACAGGTAATTGATCATCCATTGTTACGAATGTACCATTAGTAATTAAGGTTTTTGCCATCTCGTATAACACCCCTTCAAGGTAGGTTAGAATTTGATTATTCATTAATCCAAGTTAATCCAAGAAATACGCTAAACTTTGAAGCTCTGTCGTAAAATCAGCGTGATGCACACGGATCTCAGCAGGAACTCTTATGATTGCCGGAGCAAAATTTAGTATCGCCTCAACACCTGCATCAACGAACAAATTGGCTACAAGCTGTGCTTCTTGTGCAGGTACCGTAATAATACCGATCCGTATTCCCTGCAGCTTAATCGTTTGTGACAATTCCTGCATCGGTTGTACCGTGATGTTATGAATTTTCTCTCCTACTCTTGCAGGAGCTGCATCGAACACTGCACAAATCTTCATATGATCCTTCAAATACACATTATAATTACATAGAGCATGCCCCAAGTTCCCTGCTCCCACAAGAGCAACATTGATCAGCTTGTCGATTTTCAGAATCTGCCTTATTTTCTCAATCAAGTAATTCACATCATACCCGATACCCTTCTTACCGAACTCGCCAAAATAAGCTAAATCCTTACGGATTTGTGCTGGGTTTAAATCCAGTTTCGTACCTAAGTCCTGTGAGGAGACCGTTTGCACATTCTTCATACTTAGCTCGTCCAGATATCTTAAGTAAACAGGCAGCCTTCTAACAACAGCATCAGAAATTTTCAAGGTTTTCATAGCACAATCTCCCCTTCACGTTCATATATTTCCGAATCTAGCTTCATCCAATCCTGAATTCTAGGAACCAATTGATCGGTAGGTAAGTGTTCGATTTTCGGTCCAGGTAAGGAATATAAGAAGTATTTGCCGTATGAAGTATCGATGACCCTTGTATCATAGATAATAACAATGCCTTTATCCTGTGATGTCCTCACCAATCGTCCAAAGCCCTGCTTGAAGCGAATAACTGCTTGTGGGACAGATAGCTTCATGAAGGGGTTCTTATTCATCCTCTTTAAAGCATCATTCTTCGCTTCTACAAGTGGGTGGTTAGGCGGCTGAAAAGGTAGTCTTACGATCGCCAGACAGCTTAGAGCCTGTCCAGGGATATCTACGCCTTCCCAGAAGCTGCTCGTCCCGAGTAACACACTTGCCGTTTGCTCTTGGAATAGATGGATCAACTTACTGCGACTCGTGCTGTCCATTCCCTGTCCTAGTAGCTGAATGCCTTGCTCTGCTAGGGGATTACGAATCATCTCATGAATTTGCTTGAGCATCCGGTGGGAGGTGAATAAGACTAGCATTCGTCCTTTCGTCTCTATTGCAACTTCCGTTAATGATCTTGCGAGAGCTTCTAGGAATACAGGATCTCCACTGCCTTTCACACTTGGAAAATCACGGGGAACGATGACGAGAGCTTGCTCCCTATAATTGAACGCTGAAGGTAGTTGTACGGTCCTTAACTTGTTGGTATCGAGTGAGGATTGCAGCCCAAGCTGATCACAGGCATATTGGAACGATTTCTCCACCGACAACGTAGCCGAGGTCAATACCACACTTTCTTTGTTCTCAAAAAAATAATTTTGCAGCATTGGACTCACATCAATCGGTACGCCAACTAGCTGAAGAGATTTACTACGATAGTAGGGGTGAGCCTCCAACCAGAACACGAATGGCTGATCCTTGTCATCACAATGAAGAATAAACCGTAATTGATCGCGAAGACGGAACAAATCCTTCATCGAACCATTCATATCGGTCAATAAGCTCTGTAAATCGTACTTATCCTGACTTTCCTTTAACTCGCCTGATATTCGTTCCAATAGCTTCAAGATGTCTGTTAGACGTACATATATATTGTCTTCTAATGTATGAACCTCGTTCCATCCTGATGGGAAAGAGTCCTTCTTCAGTCGTAACACATGCTGTCCGACTTCGGATGAAGCATCCCCAGTCGTAGACAACAAACCATACAGGCGATCCGTTAATTGATCCCACTCTTCCCGAACCTTAATCACTTCTGGAATCATCGCTTCCAGTTGACCTGCTGCCTCACGACTGTCATCCTCTTCTTGACGTTGTAGACGGAATATGAGCTGTGGTAGCAGCCCACTTCGATTGTCTTTATACAACCATGTCAGCGCCTTGACCATCGTATAATAGCCAACCTCAATACCGAGATGCTTACTTGCCGTCTCCTCGAATTGATGAGCCTCATCGATAACCAAATAGCGATAGGCTGGGAGAATACGGTTCTCTGCCTTCACATCAGTGAATAATAAAGAATGATTCGTGATGACGATATCGGCCACATTCGCTTCATGTCTGGCCCGGTGATAGAAGCACTTCTTAAACCAAGGACATGCCCGGTTTAGACAAGAATCTGTATCACTCTCAACAGAACGCCAGAAATCCTTACCCTTATTGGCAAAGTGGATTTCCTCCTCATCCCCGTGATTCGTCTGACCTAACCAAACGACCATCTGAGCAGCAGTAATTGGATCTTCCTTAGGATTCTCGAAATCTGATGTATTCACTTTATTCTCAAATTTGCGCAAGCACAAATAATGGCTTCTCCCTTTGAGCACAGCTGCTTTGAATGGGAAAGGAAATAGCTCTTGTAGTAAAGGAATATCTCTTTGACGAATTTGCTCCTGTAGATTAATGGTATGCGTGCTGATAACAACCTTCTCTTCATTCAGAACACTATAATATACGGACGGAATTAGATATCCAAGTGATTTGCCCGTTCCCGTTCCCGCTTCAATCATCAGATGCTGACCTTCAGTGAATGTACGGTGCACCTCATGAATCATCTGATCTTGGCCTTCGCGTTCCTCGAATCGTTTAAATTTATTCTGCAACTGTGGCTTGAATTGATCATAGAAATCAACAAAACCACCCTCACCCTCAGAATAGTCAGCCGGAATGGAACGATGGATCTCATCCTCTTCATCATTCCAATCATTGACTTTAAGGTAGAGCTGTCGATAATAATGATCCGATCCCTCGATCACATCACTACGTATTTCCTTATCACGTTCGATTTCTTGAAGAAACCATACGATATCTTCGAACATAGGTGTAACAGCGAATATCCCTGCTAAACGTTGTACGGTAAGTAATGGTAGATTCTGTACTCGCTCCAGACAATGCAACCATAGATTTGCCGTAGCTTGTGCATCACTGTCTGCTTGATGATGACGTTCATGCGGGATGTTAAGCGCATGACATGCACGACCTAACGATAAGCTCGACAATCCCGGGTATAGGAAGCGTAGAAAATGAATCGTATCGAGAACTCTGCCATTATAGGGTTCATACCCAGCCTCAAGAAGCGCTCTTTGGAGAAATCCAAGATCAAAAATCGCATTATGGGCGACTAGAATTGCATCACTAAGCAACGGTAGCATCTCAATTAGAACATCATCCAGCTCAGGTGCATCGCTGACCATCGTAGCTTCAATACCCGTTAAACGACGAATAACGTCCGGAATTGGTATTCCTGGACGAACGAATGACGAATAGGTTTGTGTAATTAATCCGTCCTCGACAATGGTGAGCCCAACCTGGATGATGCGATCATGGGATTCGGCGCCCGTTGTTTCAAAGTCGAGAACTGCATATTTGCGTATAATGGGGCCCAACTCCTCTTGAATAAAAGCTACAACTCAAATTATAACACAGTGGAGTGTGGCTCTTCTTTGGTTGTTTGGACCACCTTATTATTATCATCGAGAATAGCGATTAACGGTTTATAATTTCGTGCTTCTTCACTTGTCATCATACCATAAGATATGATGATGATCTTGTCACCGGGTTGAACGAGTCTAGCTGCCGCTCCATTCAAACAGATTACTCCGGATCCTCTAGGACCTGGTATTACGTATGTTTCAAATCTTGAACCGTTATTGTTGTCCACGATCTGCACCTTTTCATTCTCATATACGTCAATGAGATCGATCAAATCTTGATCAATCGTAATACTACCGACATAGTTCAGATTGGCCTCGGTCACAGTCGCGCGGTGCAGCTTGGATTTCATCATTGTTCTAAGCATGTGAAACACCTCCTGAAAGTTTCATGATTCGATTGTCAATCAATCGGGTTTTACCAAACTTGACTGCTAATACGATAACAACATCTTTATGACCATTCCATTGTTCCGTTTGGGCAATGGGAACTCCAACTTCAAAAGGCTGTAGATCTGGATAGGAAACAAGCGTCGCATACTCAATGTTGGCCAGTGGCGCCTTCTTAATTTCCAAAGCTAACTGTTCCTCAAGCTGCTCTGCGGTTATGTTCGGCATGCTCAACCATTCATCAGCCTTAGCCAAAGTCTGTGATAGAATAATGGCTTGTGATCGTTCATCGGGCTTTAAATATACATTGCGTGAGCTAAGTGCCAGTCCATCGGTTACACGGACGGTCGGACACGGTATGATCTTCACGGACATGTTCAGATCCTGCACCATTTGTGTAATGACGGCTACCTGTTGAATATCCTTCTGGCCGAAGTATGCGTGATCAGGTATTACGATATGGAACAGCTTAGACACCACTGTGACAACTCCATCGAAGTGTCCTGGACGTGATGCTCCACAAAGTCCAGATGCTATATCACCAATAGTTACTTTCGTCGCTAACGGATATTGTGGGTACATCTCTTCTACTGAAGGTAAGAAGACGATATCGACTCCTGCCTGTTCGGCAAGCTGTAAATCCTGCTCTGTATTCCGTGGATATGTCTCGAAATCCTCATTTGGACCAAATTGCAATGGATTTACAAAGATGCTAAGAACGACGAGATCATCGTGACTACGAGCATGCTGGAGCAAGCTTTCGTGTCCAGCATGTAGATAACCCATCGTTGGAACAAATCCAATCGTAACCTTCTGATCCCTGCCAACCCTTGTGCGGAATGAATGAATTTCAGCTTGAAGTTCGGTAATTTTGTGATATACCCGCATCGCTCATCACTCCTTCTGATTAGCAGCACCATATAGCTGTTTAACATCGTTATCCTCGGTTTGGAATACATGGCTCTCATCTGGAAAGCTTCGTTCCTTTACCTCACGTACGTATTCAGATATGCCTTGATGTATTTGTTGCCCGATATTCGCGAATGCTTTGACGAATTTCTTCGGATGAGGATCGCCATAGCCTAGAACATCGTGGAATACCAACACTTGACCGTCGCAGCCTCTTCCTGCTCCAATACCAATCGTCGGTATCGACAATAACTCTGAGATATGCGCAGCTAGCGATTCAGGAACGAGCTCGAGTACAATCGCGAATGCTCCTGCATCTTCTAAACGCTTGGCATCATCGATTAATCGTTGTGCCTTCAATTCCGTCTTACCTTGAACAATATACCCACCTAGCTGATGAATTGATTGCGGGGTCAATCCAAGATGACCCATAACGGGTATTCCAGCCTTCACGCATGCATCAATCGCGGGGATGATTTCAAGTCCACCCTCCATCTTGATCGCTTTAGTTAGACCTTCTTGCATAAGACGTGCAGCATTACGCAACGTTCCATCAATATTGCCATGATAAGTTAGAAACGGCATATCCGTAATAACAAAGCTACGTTTTACAGCCCGTGTCACAGCTTTCGTATGATACACCATATCATCTAATGTGACTGGGAGTGTGGAATCATATCCGAGTACAACGTTCCCTAATGAATCACCAACAAGAATGACATCAGCACCCGCTTCATCAGCGTGCTTAGCCGAAGGATAGTCGTAAGCCGTAATGACTGCAATCGGAACTCCCTCACGCTTCATTCGCTTCAAACTAACGGTACTCACTGGTTTTTGAACATCCATCATATAGGTTCACCTCTTGAGTTGAATGTAAGTACTTAATGAAATTAATAATTATTATACTTTCTTATTCGCAAAAAAATCCCTCAGCATATAAGCTAGAAGGATTCTACTTGAATTAAATGTAATTTCGTTCTTATCTGTCTCGGTCCTTACGGCTCAGAGCAGAATCCATGAACTATGTGATTGTGATAAGCATGAAAGCATGTGGAGTGCGATTCACATCAGAATAGATATCGCCTCTTGGGGTTATTATAACAAACCTTGACAAAAAAAACTATATATTCGTTTCACCTGAATATATATATAAATGTTCCCCATTCGATTGACGGACAATCAGAGCACCCATCTCATCGATCCCAGAAGCGAGCCCTTCTATCCATTTTCCACCACTTAGAACGCGGATTGGTTTGTGTAAGGAAACGCTTAGAGATTCCCATAATGTACGAATCGGTGCAAAGCCTTGTTCTGAATATAAGCTATATAATTCCTCAAATTGTTGTAGAAAGCTGGCGATTAGCTGCGTCCGATCAATTCTAACACCTGTTTCTATGCATAATGATGTGGCAATTTCTCTAAGCTCTTCGGGATAATCCTCAGTTTCTATATTACACCCTATTCCAACCCCAATGACCATATAGCGTATACGCTCATCCTCACCGCTTGATTCGACCAGAATACCACTAACCTTGCGACCCTTAATTAATAAGTCGTTCGGCCACTTAATACCAATATCAACTTGATAGCTTTTCCTTATCGTTCTGCATAGCGCTACCGCTGTTAACAAAGTGATCTGTGGGGCGAAGGGTAATGTCAATTGTGGCGTAATAACTAAACTCATCCATATCCCAAGGCCAGCGGGTGAATGCCAAGGGCGACCCATGCGTCCACGACCTGAAGTTTGCCTCTCGGCAATAACTAATGTTCCTTGACCTGATCCGTTAGCTACTAGTCGATGAGCTTCGGTTTGAGTGGACTCTAGTTCATCGAAGAGATGGATATGTCGTCCAAGATTACTTGAGCTGCATGCAGCGATTAGCTCTGTTGCACGGAACAAGCCCGGTTTCTGGATAAGCTTATATCCTTTATGCGGGATAGATTCGAACCGATACCCAGTCTTCTTCAACTCCTGAATATGTTTCCAAATAGCAGTACGAGAACAGTTCAGAGATTGACTTAACTGTTCACCGGAGACGAACTGATCTGGTCTATCCATGAAGTACTGCACAATCAAGTCATTCATCTCGCTCACTCTTCTCTGCAACAAGCTTTCTAGCCCTTAACATGAGTTGCTTCTTATCATTGTCTATTAAACCTAATGCTGTTTCTTCTAACAGCATATTCAATACTTGTCCAATCCGAGGTCCAGGCACACAGCCAACCTTCACTACATCACTGCCGGAAATTTGCAAATCTTGAAGACATACGACTGGAAGCTCTAATAACCATCGTTCACCGAATGAAACGACTTGAAGCCATTCCGATGTATAAGGAGATTTCTCCATGATCCAATCACGACCCTCTGTGATCATATGAAGCCATTGTTTGGATACTTCCATCCCAAACTTCAATGTACCCAGCTTTATAATTAAAGCCAAATCTGAACGCTTGGACGGACTTTCAATCTCACTAACAAACCATTCATGGAATGACAATAGTTCGCTGATTGCCGTCAAACTCTGATTAGCGAAGGTTAGCGCACGCAAAGAGGTTAAAGCTCTATCTGAGCTTATACCCAGTACTAAGAACAATAATGCAAAGCGCGTGTTCAGCTCTAATCTGGACAGCCATTCCGTCAATTCCTTCTGTTCTATTTGAGTTAAAAGCTCAAAATCGATATCAACAGGGGATTTGAAGTGTCGGAATAACCCACTATCGACGAAGAGATGAAGTCCACGTCCACAATGATTCCCCCCTACTATTCGCTCTAGCTCAACTCTAATCCGCTCCATGGCAATATGGGTTAACAAGGGTGCTTGCTTTAATAGCGCATCCCATGTTAATTCTTCAATGAACAGATCATACTCCGCAGCGAATCGGATACATCTCATCATCCGTAAAGCATCTTCTCCGAAACGGACATGTGCATCCCCTACGCAACGAAGAATTCGATGATGAAGATCATCTTGTCCGCCATAAGGATCGATGATTGCGCCTGACCGATCGATGGCCATCGCATTGATCGTGAAATCTCTACGACTTAAATCACCTTGGATATCTTGTATGAAAGTAACCTCAGTAGGTCGTCGATAATTATCATAACCAGATTCTTCGCGGAATGTCGTCACCTCGAATGGCGTTCCATCCACAATGACTAATACCGTGCCATGTTGAAGACCCGTTGGTTTACAACGCTCGAACAAGGACATGACCTGCTCTGGCTTAGCTGAAGAAGCAATATCAATATCTTGTGTTTCTCGACCAAGTAGACGGTCCCTAACGAATCCACCAACCCAGTAAGCTTCATATTGATGAGCGTTAAGGGTTTCTATGATATAGGTTGCTCTCTCTTCGATACTACGATCAGTCATGAGTATCATCACCTTTACATATATCCACGTTATCTTTTGGGACAAGCTCATTTATTAAATCATCATGACGGAGTACATACCGATTCTTCAAGCTTTGTTGTCTGTCCTAATATTCGATAGTAAATTTGTTCATATTGCTCCGTTAATTGCTCCACACAGAACTGATTTTGAGCTCTTTGTACACAAGCTTGAGAGAATGATTGATATAAAGCTTCATCAGATAGAAGTTTAATTACATATTCGCTCATTTGGACTGTATCTCCCACAGGGGCCAAGTATCCGGTCTGACCATGCGTAACAAGCTCAGGGATTCCTCCTGCATTAGAAGCGACGGTAGGCACCCCACAAGCCATTGCTTCAAGTGCTACCAGCCCAAAGCTTTCCTTTTCTGAGGGCAACAACATAATATCAGCAAGAGAGATGATCTGAGCAACTTCATCTTGCTTTCCTAAGAAGGAGACGCGATTCTGAAGACCCAATTCTTTGACTTTACTACAGATCTTCGACAAATCCGTCCCTTCACCGACTAATAACAGTCGTGATGGAATCTTCTCATTCACTCTGGCGAAGATGTCGATGACATCTGCCACTCTTTTGACCGGGCGGAAGTTGGATATATGCATGAGAATTTTCTCATGCGGCTCGGCATACTCGGTTCTTAATATGTCACAACCCCGCGGGTAGTACACTCTCTTATCCACAAAATTATATACAAGGTCAATAGGCTTTTCAATTCCTAATGCTTGACGAGTTTCTCGAATTAAATCATCGGATACGGCTGTAACCGCATCGCTTTCATTGATAGCAAGTCGAATTAAGTCACTGAGTGATTCATCCTGTGCTAAGACAGTGATGTCCGTACCATGCAGGGTAGTAACTACCTTGAGATGATCACCTACCATACGTTTGGCAAGGTAAGCACAGATCGCATGTGGTACAGCATAATGTACATGGAGAATATCTAGTTCTTGCATCTTGGCAACCTGTGCTTGCTTACTTGCAAGAGACAAATCATAAGGTGGATAGCGAAAAACCGAATAATCATTCACTTCTACTTCATGATAGAATATATTCTTCTGGTATTGTCCCAGGCGAAAAGGCATGTTATGCGTAATGAAGTGGACCTGATGTCCCTTCTCAGCTAAGAGCTTTCCAAGCTCTGTAGCAACTACTCCTGATCCTCCCAATGAAGGGTAGCAGGTAATTCCGATTTTTAGCATGGCTTGGATGCTCCGTTTCTACTTAGTTAGAAATAATCAAGACGCAAAGGCAACTTACTCGTAAAGCCTTCAGCATATGTACAATTAAATTTCTGACCTAACAATCTTCCTTCCGCATCAATGCGCTCTAGAAAGCCTTGATTAATAGGCGTTGGTACATAATTGGTCGTTGCATCAGCTGTCTCAAATTGAGTTTTATAAGCTAGAAGTGCTTGCATCTTTATATGATATTCCTCAGACACGTCCACAATGAGTTGTGGTTCATAATGATCGTTAATATAATAATAATACAACCGTTCTACCGTAACTGGTGCTTCACCTGGCAAATAATTGCGGAGCTTTGCATTAAAAACCGCTTCTTCAACAAGCTTACTGCACATAACATGATCGGGATGGCGATCCATCCAATAAGGTGCGAAAACAATACGTGGGCGATGCTGACGAATTTCACGGGTAATTTGTTGAATCGTTTCCGTATTCATAAATAAGCCTCTATCTGGTAATCCTAAGTTTGATCTAACAGCTAATCCAAGAATAGCCGAGGCATCTGCTGCCTCTACCTTCCGTGTATGAACCGTTCCATTAGAGGACATCTCTGCTTGCGTTAAATCACAAATCCCAACCCGCTTACCTGCCTTTGTATGCTTATAGATCGTTGCACCCATGCCAATTTCCGCATCATCTGGATGTGCACCGAATATGAGAATATCTAATGATTGGCCACTCATCACACTTCACCAGTCCCTGGCTTATATTTATGTACAAGCTCTCTCCAAGCAAAATCACCACGGTCTAAAGCCTTTATTAAAATTTCTGCTGTTGCCACATTCGTAGCGAGGGGAATACCTTGCACATCACATAATCTTAATAATGCACTAATATCTGGTTCATGAGGCTGAGCCATTAAAGGATCCCTTAAGAAAACAATTAAATCCATCTCATTCATAGCTACCATCGCGCCGATCTGTTGATCACCGCCCAATGGACCCGACATAAATCTGGTTATTGTGAGATCGGTTTGTTCCATAATTCGGAGCCCAGTAGTTCCGGTAGCATATAAAGTATGACGCACAAAGACATGTTCATATGCAATTACAAAATTAACCATTTCGTCTTTTTTGCGATCATGCGCGACCAGAGCTATATTCATCATTAGGACACTCCCCACTACACAATAAAATGTTCAAATCCATACACAATACCCGTTAGTTCCATTGCTTTCTTCACGGCTACATTCACCCCGGGCATATATCCAGCACGATCATAGGAATCATGTCTAATCTTCAGGGACTGAGCGAATCCGCCGAACACCACCTCTTGTTGTGCGAACACACCTGGTAAGCGAACACTATGAATTCGAAATCCATTGTAATAGCCTCCGCGTGAACCTTCAATTGTTTCATGTTCAAGGGGATTCCCTTGGCGATGCTCTTTACGAACCTCAGAAATTAATTCTGCAGTTTTAATCGCTGTTCCCGACGGAGCATCTAGTTTCTGTTCGCCATGATATTCAATAATTTCGAGATCCGGGAAGTATTTGGCTGCTTGGGCGGCAAATTTCATCATAAGAATTGCACCAATCGAGAAATTAGGGGCGATGATACCACCAATTTCCTTATCACGACTGAGCTTGTCCAACTCTTCAATGTCGCTCGGAGAGAACCCAGTCGTCCCGATGACAGGCCTCACACCATGGCGAATCGCTAATTTTGTGTTCGACATTACAGTGTGAGGAGTCGTGAAGTCCACCATGACGTCGGCATGTGATTCCACAAGAGAAAGCTCTAGATCATCGGAGACAATGACCCCGCAAGGTTCAACTCCAATAAGCTTCCCTGCATCTATTCCAACGTTAGATGGATCAACAGCGGCTGCTAATATCAATTCGGGATCGTTCATTACCATACGAACTACCTCACGACCCATTCGACCACCTGCTCCTGTTACAATTACACGAATTTTTCGCTCTGACATGAATATTCACCAAAACCCTTTCTTCGTCATGATTACTAGAATATATTGCAGAAATCAATAGCTATTTACTTATGCTTTAACCATTCATAGTCAGCAAGAAGCTGAATAACTTCTGCATGGTGTGGATCTAACTTCAATGCTTCAGCTAATACTTGGACAGCCTCATTATAACGTTCCTGAATCCCATAGGCTAGAGCAAGCATGAGAAGTGCTTCTAGAGATAGAGGATCCAATTGAATGGCACTTTTCAACAAGATTTCCGCATCTTTCAAACGCTGATGATCTTTATATAACCAATGTTCCGCTTGAAGAAGCAATTTTTTGGCTTTTAGCGTATTCAAGTGTAGCAGATAATTATCGGTTTGAGGTGCAAGTAAGCAAGCTTCAAGCGCATGCTCAATCGCTTTATTCAGCTTATTACTCCGTGCATACGTGATCGATAAACTATACCGATAGAACGCATTCTGCGGTTCATTGGCAACGGCCTTCTCAAACGATCCTATAGCCAGCTCAAAGTCTTGTTGAATAAGAGATTCATACGCTTTCTGAATGTGCTGTTTCCCGTCCATACACAACCACCCTCCTCCCAATTTAACGAAGGTTGATGATACAGCATATGAAGCTCATTACAATTCTGTGTTAATGGGTGTCCAACGATCCTTATCCCTTGTTTGGAATTTCTCCATGACATGATCGAAGGATTTCCCTAGGTCAATCCCCAAAGAATTAGCGAAGCAGACGGTGATGAATAGTATGTCACCAAGCTCAAGCTCTATAGAATTATCTGCTTCCGTTGCTTTCTTAGGCTTCTCACCATAGAGATGATTAACCTCTCTCGCCAACTCACCCACCTC
Source organism: Paenibacillaceae bacterium (assembly GCA_040880185.1). Classification (GTDB taxonomy): domain Bacteria; phylum Bacillota; class Bacilli; order Paenibacillales; family UBA4045; genus UBA4045. The sequence goes on along the minus strand of JBBDIY010000069.1, from coordinate 40,833 downwards.
TTCACTCATACGTGCAAGCATAGATAATGGACCGAAGTAACCTTCCTTAAATTGCGAAATATATTGATCTACTTCCTGTTGCATGTCTTGCAAAGATTTATCGGACATAACCCTATTCCTTCCGTGATCCATAACTTTTAGGACTATATTCATGTTAACTTAAAGGGAGCTTGAACACAATGACGTTTTTGTGCTTTTGGAAGCTTACATATTTGATTATACTAATCGTATCAGTTGTTTACTTCATCATCAATAAGGGGTGACTAAGATGCTCACAATCAACGCGAGGAGTCTGTTTAGAAGCCATCTTCCTATTATGCTCGGAACAGCGATCTACGCATTTGGGTTACATTACTTCATTATCCCCAATCAATTAATGGAAGGTGGTATTACGGGGATTGCATTAATCCTCAACTATGCCCTTTCACTTCCCCCCTCGATAACAACACTTGTACTGAACATCCCCTTATTCATCTTAGGTTGGTATGTGTTTGGCAAATCTTCAATGGCATCCACCATCTTTGGAACCGTGTCTCTTTCGTTCTTCTTATGGGTCATGGAATTTGCAATCAAGCACAATTGGTTAAACCCATTTTACACACATAATGATTACCTATTAGTTGCACTTTACGCGGGAGTAACCTTGGGAGCAGGACTCGGAATCGTATTCCGGTATGGAGGCACCACGGGTGGCTCAGATATTATTGCGAGGATTGTACAGAAAAAAAGAGGTTGGAGTATGGGCCAGTTTATTCTTGTTATGGATGTGGTGGTCATCTTTACTTCACTGCTCTATATCCCAAAAGAAAAAGTGCTCTACACCTTGGTTACCGTATTTATTGTATCGAGAATCATTGATTTCATTCAAGATGGAGCTTATGCGGCCAAAGCTTTTACTATCATCACAGATCATTCCGAAGCGGTAGCAGCAAGTATTACAAAAGAGATGGATCGAGGCGTAACTTTATTCGCTGCCAAGGGTGCTTATTCCCAACAGTCTAAACAAGTTGTCTATTGTGTCGTTTATCGGCATGAAATGAGAAGAATGAAGGCTCTAATACGTGAAATGGATGATAGAGCCTTCCTGATTATCAGTGATGTACATGATGTGTTGGGTGAAGGATTTAAAATGGATTAAGATCATAGTACCCTGTACCTTCTCCAAGCCACATAAGCTAATGCGCTAATAATGACAGAAGCGATAAAGGTAGTCCAGATCACATTATTTTGTTGAATCGCAAGAGGTACCGATGTTTGACTATCCTTACTACCAAATAATTCATTCAGGATAACAGGGAGGTGATTCATACCTTGATTGACCCTTGAATAATCAACTTTTCCTCGTGATAATTCCACAGTCAGGAAATTGAACAACGAGTCCACCTTCTCCACAAGTGAAGCATCTTTAGTGATGATCACAGTTGGATGAATGATGGCATAGTGGTAGTGAAGCTTCTGAAGTGCCGCTAGAGAACCGACATCATTGTTCGACTTAACCATTCCATAAAGTTTTTCGGCATCCTGCTTTAACACATGCTCATATTCCAGCCACATCGGATTATTATGGTGTGTTAACGCATCGGTTATGAGTCGTAATTGCGTTGCTGCGGTTAAAGCATCTTTCTCTCTGAGCTGAACTCGATTATAGATGCGACGAGCATTCACTACGGTTTGTGTTAATGCATTAACGCCTTCTAATGTTGTTATCCCCTTATACGAAACGGTAGTGAGCAAATCACTCAATCGATCAAGCTCAATGCGAGCTTCTTCGAATTCGCCATCCTTAGCATAGTTATACAAGGTTTTCGCTGAATCATTCAACAGTCTGAGTGGTTTCTCTTGTGATTGTGGAACGCCCCATGTAGGTGCTAGTCCATCTGATTGACGTACACAACCAGTCATTACCGTAAACATAACCACAACTATACCGAGCATGCATAACCTGAACAGTTGCGGGTAGTGACCTTTGATCAACATAGGACATCCCTCCTTCAACACATCATATGGAGGGATGTCCTATGTTAGACCTTATGTTTGATGTGGAGCTCATTTTTTTGCAGTTTATAAATTACGCTCGCCGTGAATAAGCCACAAACACTTAAGAATACGCTATAAACTTCAATTACAATTAAATCGTCCTCAAGTATATTTGGTAGCCATGGGTAGATCATACGGTGGTAATCCAAATAATCGTTGAGAATTACCCATATCGCGACTAGTCCAAGGGAAACTTGTCCGAAGCGCAAATAACGTGAGAACAAGATGACTTGTAATGCCATTCCAAGGTGAGAGACCACGAGCATCCATTCCTTCCAGATGATCGGATCGCCTTGAATCCCTCCAGCCGCAATCATGGAAACTGCCCATATCCCATACTTAACTGAGGTAACCACTGCGAAGGCATCTACGAAAGCTCTAATCGCTTTATACAGTTGGGAGTGATCAGTACCCCACGCTATCGATCGATCAATAATGATGAATAGCAAAGAGAGCGTAAAGAACAAGCTTGCGGTAGGACTGTCCGGTACGAAAGGTAATAACCATCGATTCATCGTATTGTATGTAAGTTGTAGTTGATTCCCGTACCAGATATAGCCGTATGCCGTGCCTGCTGCATTCGTAATAAACAATAACCACAACATCGGTTTAGAGAAGAAGAAATCCTCGCTCCAAAAATAACGCCACATAAACACCTGCACTCCATTCTATAATTAGAAAAACAGCCTAACCGTCATTACGGTCAGGCTGTGTGATTCCCATGATTTATTCGACAGGTGCTTTCTGAAGTGCTAGCCAGCCTGCTAATGTATCGATGTCCGTTGCAGTCAATCCTTTTGCAATATTATCATCGTATTGCTTGGCCATGCCGCCCTTACCGTTCTTAATGATACCCAAGATCTCATCTTGTGAATACTTATCACCGACACCACGAAGAGGGGGGATTGAGCCTGCACCTTTTAATGAGTCACCATGACAAGCGACGCAAGTTGCTTTCTGATAAATCGTTGCACCTGGATCATCTTCGGCAACGATAGCAAGTGACTTAGGATCAGCCTTAGGAGCTTCAGGAGGTTTACCCTTGCTAGCCATAACCTCTTCTTCCTTAAGGAAATGCTCAGGTGTGATACCTCTTGCGACAAGCTCATTCTGGTAATGAGTCCAAGCTGTTATGGTCAGATAGAAGACAGCAATAATCGAGAATATCATAAGCGTTGAAGCGATAGGTCTGCGATAGAATCTTCTTTCTTTACCGGTATCTAGGAATGGTGCCAATAATAAGGCTCCAAACGCAAAGGTAGGAATGACGATAGTACCAAGAACTACGAAGTTTTCAGTTGTGTATGGATACTTCAGAAGCTGATACATGAATAAGAAATACCAATCTGGCATTGGAATGAAGTTGGGATTTAATGGGTCAGCAAGGTATCCTAAAGGAGCTGGATGAGATAAAACAAGCACCATGAAACCAACTAACACTACTGCGCCAACCATCCATTCTTTCAATAAGAAATTCGGAACGAATGCCTCTGACTTCCCTGGATAAGCGGTATAATCTTGTGGGATTGGCCTCTCCGATTTTACTCGAACTCGCGAATCTCCAACGTAATGGACTTTTTCTTCGCCTTGTTTGTGCGCCACACCATCGTCCTCCTCTCGGTTTAAAGTTTTATAGTGGTCCAGATATACCTTGTTTACGAATCATGAAGAAATGCGCTCCCAGTAAGCCAAGTAATACACCAGGAAGGAAGAACACATGAATAGCGAAGAATCGGGTCAATGTCTGAGCACCAATGATATTACCGCCTTGTAATATTTCCTTGAGATAAGTACCAACGAATGGTGCTGAAGAAGCGATTTCCAATGTAACCTTCGTTGCGAAGAAACCTTTATTATCCCATGGTAGTAAATAACCTGTTAAACCAAGGGCTAGCATAACGAAGAAAATGAGCACACCCACAACCCAGTTCATTTCACGAGGGTTCTTATATGAACCGGTGAAGAATACGCGTAGAGTATGTAGGAACATCATCACAATAACCAAACTTGCGCCCCAATGATGCATACCCCTTACAATCGCTCCGAAAGCAACCTTGTGTTGCAGGTAATCAACACTTGCATATGCATTAATGATGTCTGGTACATAATACATCGACAGGAACATACCTGAGAGTATTTGAATTACAGTAATAAAGAATGTCAGACCGCCAAAGCAATAGACGAAAGCTGAGAAATGATGTGCTGGGTTTACATGCTCGGGAACCTCATGATCCGCGACGTCCCGCCACATCGGCGTAATATCAAGACGTTCGTCAATCCAGTTATAAACGTTCTTCAACATCTGATTTGCGCCTCCTATTTCACCCTTTTGTTAGGCATTACTGTACCTAAATAAACAAATCCATTTTTTATATCCACGTCATACTGATCAAGTGGAACGGATGCAACTTTAAGATCTTTGCCATCCTTCGTATAACGTGCTCCATGACAAGGACAATGGTATTGATTCGGATCCTCTTTCACTTCGCTACCAGCCCATTGTATTGTACATCCTAGATGCTTACAGATAGGAGAAAGCGCAAAAACTTTACCACTCTCATCTTTGGCGATCCATGCTGCAAAGTCTGGTGTGCTGCTGTACCAACCGTCAACTTGTAATTTGCTAAACGTAAATTCTTTAGGCTCTGTTGTAATTTGGCTTTCCTCGACAACCTTCACCCAATCGCCTTCACCTTTGGTTTGCAGAAGAGGATCTACGGCAAATCGAAGCATTGGGATTAAAGGCAATGCAACCATAAATCCGCCAGTTCCCCCCAAGGTGTAGGTTAGAAATTGTCTACGAGACATTTCCTTCTTCAATATAGGCTTATCACCTGAAGGGTGCTTATCTTTTTCATGCATATCACTCATGCTCACTACCCCCTTATTTCACTACTTGTATAACTCCGAATAAATATAACGAACATAAATATAATAGCTCACACGCTCACAGCCAGTCAAGAAATCCGCCCTAATTATAAATGTTATCTGCATGGAATTGTTCACAAATTGTCACATATTTGTATCGTCCCGCTTCGTATCCCATACTGCAACGATTTTCCCGTGCACATCCTTTTTCATATCACTAACAGTCAGCCCCTTGTAATCTGAATAAGATAGTAAGAGATCATAGTAGGGTTTGTCCATTTGAAGCTTTGTATCACCTCGTATTGCAATCATTACATAGTTAAAACCATTCGCTCGCAAACGACTACAGATGTGCTGCAATTGTTCTTTGGTGGTGAATTCCGATATGTAATGATAGGCCGGATATATAACAACACGACCACGAAATGAATCTTCTATGGCATCAATCAAATCTCGCAATTGTTCAAGTCCACGTGTTGCCTCCCACGGCTCCTCGGTTCCACTTAAGCCCGTTACAGGAAGCAATACCGTATCCAGATAAGGCTTCAATAGTGGCCATTGCTCTTTATCAATATCACTAAATTTCACTACAATTCACCTCGTTTCATCATGCTTGTATTCTTTCCCCTTCAGTACATAGTTATCTGTCGTAACCTTCATTCGATTGAGATCGACAGCTGTTAGTTCACGAACTACTCTTGCAGGAGAGCCTAAAGAAAGAGTATATGGAGGTATGATATTATTCTCCGTGACGATGGATCCAGCACCTATTAAAGCATACTCTCCGATAATCGCTCCATTCAGAATAATAGCTCCCATACCGATTAAAGCTCCTTTTCCAATCGTACAACCGTGGATTATCGCACCATGACCTACAGACACATCGTCTCCGATCAGCAGGGGCTGATTCATATTGACATGTGCGATCGTTCCGTCTTGAATATTCGTTCTCTGTCCGATCCGTATAGGTGCCAGATCACCACGAAGTACGGCGTTGTACCAGATTGAACATTCTTGTTCAATGCTCACTTCCCCAATGATCCTGACACCGTCTGCGATGAATACAGTTTCATGCAAACTCGGCTTTATCCCTTTGTAGTCATATAACATCAAATCTCTCCTTCTGAAATTAAACTGTCGTGACTCTGGAAATTAAACTGTCGTGACTAACAAGGGAGTTTAGTGGAAGTCGATCCGTATCGAGAACTCCTCATATTGGAAAAGTGATGACCTCCTCATCACTTACCTTAACTCCACGAATCGCAGATAATGCAATTTGCGTGGCTTGTACGACCTTACCTGTAACATTCTCACCCATACGGATCAATCCCAAATGCATCATCATTTGCAGAATTCGTTGTTCAACAATCGTCTCGGCATTATCGTAATAGAAAGGTTTGACCATCGGACTCAAAGTAGCAATAAGTGAACTAGCCGTTACCCAACGATTTGATAGTCTCTGAACCCAATGAGCGAGTGATAATATATTTGGAACAGGTCCTTTATATAATCTTATCCACAGTCGGTACATTTGTCCAAGGTCTTCTTTGTGATTTTCATGAACAAGCCTCCGGCCCTTCTCAGTAAGCTGCAATTGGTCATCTTGTTCTCGAATAAACTCGTTATAATAACAATAGTCATAGATGAATGAGAAACGATCCGGATAATCGCGAAATCGACGACCATAACCGAAACGCCATCCCACTCTAGATAGAGGTAGCTCCTTAACGGTCATGCCGTCCAGCAGCTGTGAGAGCACTCTTTTGTATATCGCTCCATCCGTAGTTAGGGGTACATCCTCTTGAGCTAAAAAACGCAAAAGATACATGATATCATCAGCCAACACATTCTGTTCATCACGGTAAGCAGGTGGCTCATCCACCCGTTCAAGATTAGTCAGAAAGCGTCCTTGTAATGCGATACATGTTCTCTCTTTCAGATCATCAGGCACTTGGAAGTCAAATTTGGTATCATGAGAATACCCATTGAAAAGCCAACCCTTCTGTTTAAAGGAGCTAATCATCTCTCTTGATAAATCACGGTTTCCAACGACAGGAGATAATCGAGCTTGGCTTGCACGAGCAGTTAAATCCTCCAAACTATAAGAGGCTCTATTCTCGAATAGCATAGAATTAAGAAAACGAATATCTTCAATGGTCATATCACCTATAAATTGATTGAAGGACTCGTTCCGACTAACCGCATTCAGAATCGCTTGTATGAGCTCATTTTTCGAATTCCCACTACATTCACATTGATAATGTTGGGCGATTTTGTTCAACTGATGAATATCAGCATAGCAAAGCATATCCGCTAAATTCAAGGTAATTCCTCCGATCGAGCATGAGTGACTATTACCATTATTTGAATTTGAACGGATATTATGCGTGAAGGCCTAGATTTCCCCGATATCTATTGATCCTGGTTTAAATGAATCGTGCAATTATACAATGAGCAAAGCCAATTGTCGGTATCCCTATTAATGATGCTAAGTGAAGTATTATTGGGATGATCCATTAATTCACGCGGGAACACACACTTGAAAAATTGACGAATCCAGCCTCCATGTGTGACAATGACAATTTTCTGGTTTCGATATGCACTTGCCAGTTGTTCCATGCATTGTGAAGCTCGGGCGAATAGTGACTCATCTCCCTCTACTCCATGATTGAGATGTTTCCAATCATCACCCCACCTTTCTGTTCGTTCTACAAGGGTAGTTCCTTCTAATTCACCAAAGTTTCGTTCCCTTAATCGAGAATCCACGATCCTACATTCAATTCCAACTGTATCGGCAATACACAGAGCTGTTTGAGTAGCACGCAATAAATCACTATATACAATTACATCCCAATGCTCGTGTTGTAATCGTTCAGCAATTCGACTAGCCTGATTACGTCCAATGTCATTCAATGGAATATCCCGGTGCCCTTGCATACGCCCTTCTACATTCCAATCCGTCACACCATGACGCACGATAGCAAATTGTGTCATGAGTATCCTCACTTTCATTTTCTGATATATCAAAAAAAGCCTCAACCAATTAAGGAAGAGGCTTGTCTTTATGCGCGAATTCGAGATAACCAATTCATAATAAGCAGTGTAAATACGAAACCAAGTATGCTTAAGGCTAATAAATAATCGGTGTAAGTCTGAATGGGTCCCATTCTCAATATGGTTGGGGCACTAATGCTGGCTACAGGCATACCATCGAACATCGTTGGATCTGCATCGATATTCAATTCGTCTGCATGGGCTGTATCTATAATTCCTGTCATATCATTGAAATCAGTGCTAAGATCAGAGCCACCCGTCAAAGAGCTAATGAAGGTTACGAGGAATACCGCCATGAATAAAGCAAAGGTCGCCATAATGTTCCTTCTGACCTTATAAGAGAACGTATAGCTTCTGAGTGTTACCGGTAATCGCCAAGATTCATCGTTATAAATACGGCTCATGACATTTGTAGCTATGGGTTTATACAAATCAACGGGTTGGTCAGTCTCGCGAGAAAACTGTATCAAATCGGTGCTCGTCTTCCATATCTCATATTCATCGCTACAAGCTAGACAAGTGCTGAGGTGTCGATTAGCAGACACTTTGCGAATGTCATTGTCCGGTAAATCCCAGTATTCAGCTAAAATCTCCGTAAATTCATAACATTTCATCGCTAATTCATCCCTTCGTACTCTTTAAGCATCGGCTCTGATAAGTAAGGCTCTAATTGCGTCTTCACACTTGCTCTTGCTCGGAACAATAATGATTTAACCGAACTAACGGTTTGTCCTAGTATATTAGCAATTTCTTGATAATCTAATTGGTCATACTCTCTAAGAATCAGAGCGGAGCGTTGTTTCTCAGGCAGGTTATTAATAGCATCTCGTACCAAGGTAACTGTTTCATTGCGTAATATCGTCTGTTCGGGTGAATCCCCGACTGCCGATTGAGGTATGTACCCACTATTCTCAAGTGATACCATGTTGTTCTTATGCTTGCGCATCTCACTAAGTACCGTATTCCTAGCTATCGTATATAGCCACGTAGAGAATGATGCTTCTACCTCACGGAACGTTTGCAGACTGCGATAGGCTTTATAGAATGTCTCGGCACACAAATCTTCAGCAACCATCTCAAGATGGGCGCTTTTGAGCATATGATAAATAAAACTGAGGATTTTGCGTTCATAACGCACCATCAGTTCAGCATAAAGCTGGACATTACCATCTTTAATTTCTCTAATAAGCTGGGAATCGGTCATTATTAGTGGCCTCCTCGCGATTCCAAGGAGCTACCCAGCGTATATATCTTATTACTATGCTGGGAGCAAAAAGTTGCGATCTATGTGTAGAAGATATTCTATGTCATATTCAATATTTCTGTAATTAGGATTAATTCTGTGTCGAGTGGGGGAATTCCTGCTTTTTCGACAAGAGCTTCTCCATATTGTACAATTATTTTTCTTTTCATTGTACGTTGGAATATTAAGGAAAATACCTGTGTTGACAAAAAAAATCCACCTTTCGGTGGCTGCACAGAGTGCCATATATTTCGGATAGGAGTGGAGAGAAACCATACTGTACTTTTATTATATGTATCCGTTTACATTCTGTCAACGAAAAATTGTAAACGTTTTATTCTTTACTTCATAATGCCCTAAATATGAATGAGGCAATTCATCTGCTTCAATATATCGACTGCTTTCGTCATGTCCTCTTCTTCTCGAAATGACAGGCGTAACACCCCTGGAGCATCCATCCTATTCTCAATAATTTGAATATTACTTAAATTCACTCGATGATCCCCTAATTTGGTCGTAATCATTCCAATGATTCCCGGTTGATCGGGAACATCCACATATATTTCATATTGCGACTGAATAATTCCCTTCCGACGTTCGGGTAATAGATTACGGAATGAACCTGCCCGTAGAAATTCTTGTTCTATTCCTTCCCCATTATCATCCCGTAATAATTGAATGAACGTGGCGACCTCTGCATTCCAATCCTGCAGTAAACGAAGTAAAATCACTTTATTATTAAGCAGAATATCTCGCCAGATAACAGGATCACTTGAGGCAATTCTCGTAATATCGCGGAATCCACCCGCTGCAAGCAACTGGTACAGGTTATTGGAATTATTGTATTGGGAAATTTGATTAACGAGTGCAACAGCAATAATATGCGGCAGATGACTGATAGCCCCAACGATCTCATCATGCAAATAGGGATCAATACGTACGATCTGGGCCTTTGTTAAATTCAGTAATTCGACCAGTTGCTCATAAACACCCTCTGGCACATGAGTACTCGGTGTAAGTACGTAGAATGCATTCTCGAACAAGTGGGATGTCGCTGCTTCTACACCTGACTTTTCCTTACCTGCCATGGGATGCCCACCGATAAAATAAGTGCCTGCTTGAAGCAGCTTTTCACTGAACTGAACGATTGAATTTTTTGTACTTCCCACATCGGTAATAATACAACCGTCTTTGAGCTTTAAATCATGAAGACGTTGAAGATAAAACTCCAACATCCCCACCGGTACACACAAGAAGATGAAGTCAGCATCCATTGCCGCTTCCTCTATGGAGGTGGTAGCCTCATCGACTACACCATGCTTTAAATATTTGGTGATGGAATTTGGATTATTCGAATAACCGATGACATGCAAGCCAGGTTCCCCCTTAAAGCATAAGGCTAACGATCCACCGATCAATCCGACTCCAAATATGGCGATTTTCTTCATTGTTTCACTCATTCCGTTAGAGTTGCATTGAGAAAAGCTCAGTTAGCATCATCTGTAATATTTTGCAGAGTCTGCTCTAGCGCATTAATAAATTTAGCATTCTGCTCGGCACTTCCAATAGTTACCCTAATGGATGTAGGAAAGTCTAGTTGATGCCCTCCACGAACGATGAAACCACGCTCTAGTAATCCTTGGAATACTTTATCCGCTGGTTTAAATGTATCCACCATAATGAAATTACCATGGGCTGGGAATGCCTTCAACCCTAATCTAGTAAATTGATCATTCAAGTATTTAAGACCCATCGAATTCTGTTCTCTACATGTGACCACGAATTGTTGATCTTGAATGGCAGCCTTAGCAGCGACTTGAGCGTATCGAGATGTATTGAATGGCTCACGTACCTGGTTAATCATACGGATGACCTCTGGATGTCCAATACCAAAACCAATACGAAGTGAAGCTAAGCCATATATCTTAGAGAAGGTTCGAAGTAAGATCAAATTCGGATGAGATAGTAACAATTGTAAACCATCCGGGAATTCTGGTGAAGTTGTGTATTCACAGTAAGCTTCATCAAGCACAACTAGCACGTCTGGACTGACCTGTTCAAGAAAGGCTTTCACCTGCAGATGAGTAACCATCGTTCCGGTTGGATTGTTAGGGTTACAAATCCACACAATTTTCGTCTTAGGCGTTATTGCAGCCAGCATTCCCATTAAATTATGAGCACCATCCACTAGCGGCACTTCGATACTGTGGGCCCCTTCGATTTCTGAATTATGCTTATATTGCGGGAATGTGTGTGTGGCCATTACCGTTTCGTCACCGCGAATTAAATAGGCACGGGCGATCATCAGGATAACCTCATCCGACCCAGCTCCGAATATAATTTGATTCGATGATACGCCATGGTATTCTGCTACGACTGCTGTTAATTCTTGACTAGCGCCATCTGGATATAAGCTGCTATTATTGATCTCAGCTACTATGGCTTGCTTTGCTTGATCTGAGCAACCGAATGGATTCTCGTTAGAAGCTAACTTGGTAATTTCAGTAAGACCGAGCTCCCGCTTTACCTCCTCAATCGGTTTGCCTGGTTGATAAGCTTTTAGATTAATAATCTCTGCTTTAGGTTTAATCATGTCAATCACTCCTTTGTTACAATATCATACCGTATTAAAAACAAGCATTCCAGTTTATTTACACTCTGTCAGATCAATTTCCCTTTAACTCACTTACGAATTTTCGAATATATTGCAAACCCGCTGGCTTGGTATCCGGATTTCTTAGTAAAGGCAGCACCTCTTCTATAGTTCGCACAATTGCACTACCTACGATCACTCCATCACTCTTCGTAGCGAATGCACGGAAATGCTCGTTCGTCGATACTCCAAAGCCAACAGCAATAGGTAGTGTAGTAGATTCACGAACGGTTTGTAGAAACTGGTCAATACCTTCGTAGAATTGAGTACGGACACCGGTCACTCCGAGTGAGGATACACAATATACAAATCCAGCTGCTTTCGCTGATATTTGACGTATACGTTCATTCGATGTGGGTGCTACGAGCGGAATTAAGTGGATATTATGTTGCTCCGACAGCTTTCTAACGTCCCCATCCTCCTCATAAGGAAGATCTGGGATAATCATGCCACTAATACCATTGTCAGCAAGCAGCTGGAAAAACCGCTCCAACCCAAGCTGTAAGATCGGGTTGTAATACGTAAAGAGGATGAATGGTAGCTTCACACCCATCTGTCTAGCTCTAGTAGCAGCACCTATACAATCTAATATACTAATACCATGCTCCAGCGCACGCTGAGATGCCCGTTGGATGACAGGACCATCAGCTAGGGGGTCAGAATAAGGCACACCCAATTCAATCATATCTGCTCCAGCTAGCTCGAGCTGTTGGATGATCTCAATCGAAGTATCCACGTCTGGATCTCCCAAGGTTAAGAAAGGAATGAGCGCTGCACGCTTCTGCTCCCTAAGCTTAATGAATACTTCATCAATGCGATTCATTGAGCTCACCTCCTAGATAGGCCTGGATCGATTCTACGTCTTTATCTCCACGACCTGACAAGCTAATGACGATAATCTCATCCTTACTCATCGTAGGAGCCAGCTTCATCGTTTGTGCAACAGCATGCGCACTTTCTAGTGCAGGAATAATACCTTCCGTGCGACTTAATAGCTGCAAGGCATCAAGTGCTTCTTGATCAGTAATTGGATAATACTCAGCACGCTTGATTTCTTTCAAATAGGAGTGCTCCGGTCCAATTCCTGGATAATCCAATCCTGCTGAGATGGAATGAGCAGGCAATACCTGCCCGAACTCATCTTGTAGAAGATAGCTCATTGAACCTTGGAATACACCCGGTGTTCCCATTGTCATCGTAGCAGCATGCTCATTCGTATGAATCCCTTTACCCGCAGCTTCCGCTCCGATTAGACGGACTGATAGGTCATCCACGAACGGATAGAACATACCTGCCGCATTACTTCCACCACCTACACATGCTACTAATGCATCCGGGAGCCTACCTTCGCTTCCCATAATCTGTACCTTCGTTTCATCGCCAATTACCCTTTGAAAGTCGCGAACCATCATGGGGTAAGGATGTGGACCTGTAGCTGAACCCAGAATATAGTACGTATCCTGAACATTACTTACCCAATATCGAAGTGTTTCATTACAAGCATCCTTCAATGTTCGGGTACCTGACAAGACGGGAATTACTTCAGTTCCTAACAGGTTCATACGGAATACATTCAGCTTCTGCCGGATGGTATCCTCTTCGCCCATGAATACTTTACATTCCATTCCGAATAATGCTGCAACGGTCGCCGATGCTACACCGTGCTGCCCAGCTCCTGTCTCAGCAATAATCTTGGTTTTGCCCATACGCTTGGCCAGAACCGCCTGACCAATCGCGTTATTGATTTTGTGTGCACCTGTATGATTTAGATCTTCGCGCTTCAGATAAATTTTGGCTCCACCCAGTAATTGAGTAAGCCGTTCTGCATAATACAGGGGGGTTGGTCGTCCTGAGTATTGCTGCTGCAAGTAGCGGATTTCTTCGATAAACGCAGGATCCTTGGAGTAATGCTTGTACGCTTCTTCTAGCTCGAGTAGTGCATTCATCAGTGTCTCCGGAACGAATCTCCCTCCGAATTTACCGAATCGTCCGTGCTCGTCAGGTACATTGCTAATCATGCTGATCTCACCCTTTCGATAAATGTCTTTATTAGAAGTATATCCTTCACTCCAGCTGTCTCCACACCACTTGATACATCAACGCCATCCGGCTTGTAATTTGTAATTAATTCACCCACATTATCTGGTTTCAGACCACCTGCAATGATAAGCGGAATTCCCACTTCAGCAGCCCATGCTTGATATGCGGGAATACGATTCCAAGCGAAGGTTTCCCCAGTTCCACCACCAATATGTGGGTCATATGTGTCTAGAAGTATAGAGTCACACAAACCACGATAAGGATCTAATTGATTGGCTATAGCTGATTGAACTATCTCATTGTTTACTGCGAATACTTTACATATTGCGATGCCCTTAAACCTTTGTTTGATTTCTTGGCATAATTCAGGTGATTCCTGCCCATGAAGCTGTATAACATCTAATGCCGCAATTTCTAATGTATGTGCTAATAGATCGATTGTGGGATTCACGAATACGCCTACGGCTCTTGCGAAGCTACCTGTTAAGCGCAACGCCATGATCATCGTTGCTGCCAATTCAGCGGTAACTGTTCGTTTGCCGGGAGCAAAGACGAACCCTACGTCGTCTATCGCTAGTGTACCTAAAGACACAACCATTGGGATGGTTCGCAATCCACAAATTTTTATCGTAGGCTTCGTTGCACTCATTTAATTCGCTCCTTCTTGAACAGTTGCTCCTAGTAGTTGGTTTACAGCAACCCCTACATCAGGCTGCCGCATGAAATGTTCACCGACCAATACAGCATCTGCACCTACTGAGGACAAGTAATTGATTTCTTCCGATAAAGTGATACCACTCTCACTTACCCTAATTACGCCTGCAGGAATCCTATTAATTAATTGCTCAGTCGTACCTAAGTTCGTTACAAACGTCTGCAAATTGCGATTATTAATACCGATTAATGTTGCATCTAACTCAAGGACTCGCTCCAATTCAAGTTGATCATGAACCTCAACTAATACATCCAATTGTAATTCATGTGCTACACGAATAAATTCGCGCATCTGTTCGGTAGTCAATATAGCAGCAATTAGCAGAATGGCATCAGCACCTATCGCACGTGCTTCATACACTTGTATTTCATCGATGATAAAATCCTTACGTAATAACGGAAGCTTTACAGCTTCCTTCACTTGCTGCAAGTAGTCATTCGATCCTTGGAAATACTGCTCATCCGTAAGCACAGACAGACAGTCAGCACCCGCTAGCTCGTAAGCTTGGGCTATTCGTATGGGATTAAAGTCTGCTCGAATTAACCCTTTGGAAGGTGATGCCTTCTTAACTTCGGCAATCAAACCCATTGTGGTTCGTTTCGGTTTCCTTAATGCCTGCTCAAATCCACGAGTTGGAGGAAGTTTTGAAATCATCAACTCCATTTCCTGACGTGTGGTCCTCAACTTCAGTTGTTCAACCTCTTCAAGCTTGGTAGTAATAATTCGATCAAGATACATGGTTCATTTCTCCTGTGAATCGAATAAGTTCATTTAATTTTGCTTCTGCTTTTCCAGAATCAATAGCATCAGCGGCTAGCTTTACTCCCTCGGCGAGAGACGAACAACGATCAGCTACATAGAAGCAAGCCCCTGCATTCGCCAGAACAATATCTCTATAAGCACCTTTATTACCTTTTAATACGCCTCGAATTATAGTTGCATTGTCCTGTGCGTCGCCTCCAATAATAGCACTTAACGGTTGGATGCGAAGTCCGAGGTCATCGGGCGTAATATCATAGGTAAGAATCTCATCATTCTTCAACTCAGAAATTTGTGTCGCAGCAGAAATACTAATCTCATCTAACCCGTCATGACTTGATACGACTAAACCACGTTTGAGCTTTAACTCATGTAGGACATTAGCTATAATCTCGGTTTTACTCCGATCGAATACACCCAGTAATTGACGATCCGCTCCAGCAGGATTGGTCAATGGGCCTAACATGTTAAAGATATTGCGAATACCAATTTCTCGGCGGGGACCAGCAGCATACTTCATCGATTGATGATACTCCTGAGCGAACATGAAGCAAATACCAACATGGGATAGACAACGGGATGCTTCCACACTATTCAAGGAAATATTCACACCTAACGCTTCGAGGACATCAGCACTACCGCTCTTGCTCGACATCGCCCTGTTGCCGTGCTTGGCAGTGCGAATTCCCCCGGCAGCAGCGACGATCGCAGATGCTGTTGAGATATTGAAGGTGTTAGCTCCATCACCACCAGTACCACATGTATCTAATAAATTAAGTCTTTCCGTTTCTACCCGATGCGATTTACTCCGCATACTATCGGCGAATCCTGCTATTTCTTGAATCGTCTCGCCTTTCATTCTCATTGCAGTAACGAGACTTCCGATTTGTGCTGGTGTTCCTAATCCCTCCATTATATCATTCATTACGGCTAAAGCCTCATCTCGCGTAAGATGCTCTCCCTCCACAACACGTCCAATTGCTTTTTGAATCGTTGATTTTTCAGCCATGTTCAGGACCTCCCTAGTGAAAGATAATAATCAGAATTCGTAATATATTTATCCTGTTGGTTTACAGGATGGAAGATCGCTTCTGCCGTACGAATGGCTTTCAAGAGTGCCTTAGCTTTATTCACGGTTTCTGTATATTCACTCTCAGGTACAGAGTCGTACACAATGCCTGCTCCAGCTTGAACATAAGCTTTACCGTTCTTAAAGATGATGGTTCGAATGGTTATACATGTATTCAAGTTGCCTGAGAAGCCTAAGTATCCGATAGCGCCTGCATAAGCTCCACGAGCCTCATTCTCTAATTCAGCGATGATACCCATTGCTCTTAGCTTGGGCGCCCCTGAGACAGTTCCAGCAGGCATACAGGATATGAAGGCATCGAAGAAATCCTTATCCTTCCGTAGCTTGCCAGTTACATTTGAGACGATATGCATAACATGGGAATATCGTTCAACCTCCATATAGGAATCACAGTGAACTGAACCGAATTCAGCAACCCTGCCTATGTCGTTTCTCCCAAGATCGACGAGCATGAGGTGCTCTGCCCTTTCCTTCTGATCGGCAAGCAGTTCCTTCTCTAGCTCGAGATCCCTTGCAGGTGTTTCGCCGCGTGGTCTTGTTCCGGCAATAGGTCTCGTCTCTACGCGACCTTCGTCGACCTTAACGAGCATTTCGGGAGATGTCCCAACAATCACTTCATCATCTAATTTCAAGTAGTACATGTAAGGTGAAGGGTTCATCGTTCTTAACACACGGTATACATGTAATGGGGAAATGTCTGTTTCAATATGGAAGCGCTGAGATAGCACAACTTGGAAAATGTCACCTGCACTAATGTATTCCTTCGCCTGAATGACGCGATCGATATATTGCTCCTTCGTCATATTCGATTGAAAGTGTCCGATATCCACATCCTCTGGAATCGACCCTACCACTGAATAATCTTGCATCGTTGGTCTCTTCAACCTGTCTATCATCGCTTCAATGCGACGACATGAGGCTTCGTAAGAAGCAACAATATCTTCTTCTGCAGCACCGGACTTCACATGAACATTGGCAATGAATTTCATCTGTTGTTTGAAGTGATCGAATACGATGATCTGATCGCAGAACATAAAGTGAACATCGTCCATCTCTAAATCATCTATGCGATGTGCTGGTATTTTCTCATAATATTGAAGTAGATCGTATCCGAAGAAACCAATGGCCCCTCCCGTAAACGGAGGCAATTCCGGAAGTGCAGGACTGGAATATGAATGAAGTAACGATTTAACTAATTGAATCGGCTTTTCGTCATATTGGGTGCGAACTCCATCATGTTCAATCTCCATCGTTCCATTCTTACCTCTAATAATAAGGAATGGATCTGTTCCGATAAAGGAATATCTCGCCCATTTCACACCACCTTCGACGCTCTCTAATAAGAAAGCTCTCGGCTCTTGGTACAAGTGTTGGAATACACGAATCGGTGTCTCCGTATCGGCCATTAATGTCCGAGCAATTGGGATCAGATTGTATTCCTTAGCAAGTCGGATTACTTCAGTCAACTCTGGGCTGTACATACTCATCACTCCCTTATTCATGATTGTAATCAATAAAAAAACCTCTACATCATCGTAGAGGAGAAGTTCAGTTTAAGATGGTTTGTGCCACATACAACGAAAAATAAGAAAACTCAGCTACAACCGCTGGTCCCTGCATCGTATTGGCGTGCCTACTTACCTCAGCTCAACTCATCTACACTCAACTCAACTCTGCTGCCATTACTATACAATACGTTATTCATTAACGTCAACCTATAGATGAATGAAATATTCGACAACTCAATCTTTAAGATCAGGACGAAGAATACTCGCATAATTCAGATAAACATGATGAATATCCTTCTGACTCTTATCCGTATTCACTAACACCATCAGTCGGATACATTGCTCCAAGCTATTCTTCACGGCAATTTCCAATGAGCACATTAACGGAACGAGTTCCCAGCCCTGCATCTGACGAATGGCTCGTGCAGGGAATGTAGCATCAAGATCTTGTGTCGTTGTGACGAACACACTGCATATATCTTCTGGTATGATTTCATTCTTAGCTATAATCTGAGTGAGTAGCTCTGCCGTTGAAGCAAGGATTTCCTCTGCTTCATTATGATTCACTGTTGTAGCCCCACGAATTCCCCTGACCTTCATGTACTAAACCTCCCGTTTCAACTCATTAACGACTTCTCTAACCATATCCGCCTGAATGCCTTTGCGAATTTGCACCGCTCCAATAGCAGTCGGTAAGACGAATACCATCTGACCCTCTTTAAATTTCTTATCATGCATCATCGCACTCATGATTTCATCCGTATCTAGATGATCTGGCAGCGTTATAGGTAGACCGAGATTTTTCAATAGCCTCTTCGTCTCTACGTATACGCTTTCTGGTCCTCCAAGACGCATAGCCAGCTTCGCAGCACCAACCATACCGATCGATATCGCTTCACCATGAAGCAATTGATTGTAGCCTGAAACAGCTTCGAGAGCATGTCCAATTGTATGTCCCAAATTCAATATGGCGCGGAGATCGTTCTCACGCTCGTCCAGCGAAACGACATTGGCTTTGATGCGAATCCCCTCATACAGTGCGTGCTGTAACGCTTCTGAGTTCAAGTTAAGTAAATTCCCCGTATTCTGGTCGCACCAATGTACGAATTCAGCATCCCAGATTAGGCCTTCCTTAAGCAATTCAGACAAGCCTGAGCGAATTTCTCGATCTGGAAGTGTACGAAGCGTTGAGATGTCGAATATAACGAGCTCTGGTTGATGGAAAGCTCCAATAATATTCTTGGCCAAAGGGTGATTGACACCAACCTTGCCACCAACACTTGAATCATGAGCCTGAATCGTAGTAGCAATCTGCACAAAGCGGACACCGCGCATATAACTGGCAGCAACAAATCCAGCTAAATCACCTACAACTCCACCGCCTAGAGCAACGATGGTTGACTGGCGATCAAGTCCGCCTTGAAGTGCTAAACCAATAACGTCCTCTAGGACAGCAAGCGATTTCGATTTCTCACCTGATGGTACAATTTTTACAAGAACATGATAACCCGCTTGCGTCAAACCGAGCGATACTCGGTCTAGATGTTGCGCAGCCACATGTTCATCGGTAATAATCAGCAACGGTGAAAGCTTATTGATCGAACGCTCGTCGAAGAATTCCCCGATTCGATCCAATATTCCTTCTCCGATATAGATCGGATATGACCGTTCACCAAGTTCAACAGTGATCTGCCTCATATTAATATCGCTCCACTTGAGCTAGGTAGCTCTCATAATTAGACCTAATCTCTTCGATCGAATCTCCACCAAACTTATCGAGGAACGATACAGCCACTTCCCAGGCCACAACCGCTTCAAGCACAACACTTGCTGCTGGAACAGCACATGCATCGGAGCGCTCCACTTGGGCTGTAAAAGATTCTTTTGTATCAATATCCACACTCTGAAGAGGTTTGTATAAAGTCGGTATCGGTTTCATTACCCCCCGAACAATAATTGGCATACCTGTTGTCATTCCACCTTCGAAGCCACCTAATCGATTGGAAGCACGATAGAATCCTTGCTCTTTCGCATACATGATCTCATCTTGCACTTGTGATCCGGGCTTCTGAGCAGCCTCAAAGCCTATTCCAAATTCAACGCCTTTGAATGCATTAATAGATACAACCGCTTGTGCGATCTTACCATCCAACTTGCGATCCCATTGCACATAACTCCCAAGTCCAACAGGAACACCCTCAACAATACATTCTACAATGCCACCAACCGAATCTCCGTCTTTCTTAATCTGATCAATATGCGCGATCATCTTCTCCTCGGCTGCTTTATCAACTACGCGCACAGGAGATTGCTCCGTAATTTCAATTATTTCATCAATAGTCAGATCCTGACGTTCCACTTCAACCTCACCAATTCGGATAACTTGGCCAGCTACCTTGATACCGAATTCAGCTAATATCATGCGAGCTACTGCGCCACATGCAACGCGTGCAGCCGTTTCTCTAGCGCTTGAGCGTTCCAATACATTCCTCAAGTCAGTCAGGTTATACTTCAACCCGCCATTCAAATCAGCATGACCTGGTCGAGGACGATTAACACGACGCTTCTCTTCGTCACCGCCTTCAATTGGTTCTATGTTCATGACGGTTGTCCAATGCTTCCAATCCTTATTCTCTATAATAAGAGCAATCGGTGCGCCAGTCGTCCGTCCATGACGAACGCCTCCCATAACCGCTGCTTCGTCCTTCTCAATTTGCATTCTCCGACCACGACCGTGGCCTTTCTGTCTACGCTGTAATTGTTCATTAATCAATTCGAAAGAAAATTTCATATTACTAGGTACACCCTCAATGACAGCCGTCAGTTGTGGACCATGTGTTTCCCCTGCACTTAAGTAACGCAATCGTGTCTCCCCCTCATGTTTCACTGTGATCCGATATCCGATTTACCCCAATGTTCTTTGCTCATTATAGTATAGAGGGGGCGGTTTGACAAGAAAACAGGACGCTGAATATCAGATTATCCATAATAATATGTATGAATTTAACGCAAAATAAAAACCATTGGAATCATGGCTCCAATGGTTTGCTTCATTCCAGTCCATTCATTAGTGATTGGCAGTTTGGTGAATAGATAGATCCTTGTTCGATCGTTGGTTATGAACCATGTCTAGAATGAATGAAGCGTCTATTCCTAGAATCTGCTCACATTCCTTCAACGTAATGAAACCTCGCAAGTAAGCAGAAATCACTTTGCTTCTATCCATCATGAGACCCCTCCCTATTCAATACAACTAGTATTGCAATATTTGGTAAGGGTTATACAGTTATTCGACGATAAAAGAATGAATCAACAGCTTCCAAATTATATTGAGCCGGAGTGAATATTTGTTCAGTACTGCCTACGAATAATAATCCGTCAGGTTTTAAAGATTGTGAGAATTTATGATACAACTCTTGCTTGGCTTGCTCCGTAAAGTAAATCATCACATTCCGACAAATAATCAGATCGAAATCCTTCTCAAACCGATCCAGCAGTAAATTGCCTTTTCTAAATCGGATTAGTTTCTTAAGCGATGGCTCCACTTGGTAATTATCATTTACTTTAGCAAAATATTTCGACAAATACGTTGCAGGGATGTCTCGAGTAGACCGCTCTAAGTATTCACCCTTCTGGGCTTTGGCTAGAACCGTATCATCGATATCCATAGCTAGAATATCTGAGCGGTCTGCCCCAGCTTCCATCAGTAACATGGCTAGTGTATAGGGCTCTTCACCAGTAGAACAAGCTGCACTCCAGCATTTCAACCGAGGCGACTTCTTGATCATCTCAGGTATAAATTTCTGTTCTAACACGGTCCACCGAGTAGGATTACGCCAGAATTCGGACACATTAATGGTTACACGATCCATGAATTCATTCAATAAATCCTTGTCCTTCATCATTGCGTTGAAATAAGATAAGAAGGAACTAAAGCCTCGCTTTATGTACAAAGAAGTTAGCCTGCGTTTCATCTGGGTTTCCTTGTAATTGCCTAGGTCTAGCTTTAGATTTTCATTGACCTTATGAATGAATAAATTGTATTCTACATCTTCCACACTTATCACTCCAATAGTTTCCCCTTATTTCAAATCCATTGTTGAATGGATCTCGTGTACGATATCAATTCTTCTGGTTTGAAAAAATGATTAATTTCTAATTCAGCACTTTCAGGAGAATCTGAGCCATGGATAATATTGAATCCGGTATGTACCGCATAATCTCCCCGAATCGTTCCAGGTAATGCCTCTAACGTATTCGTCTTGCCGATCATCATTCGCGAGATGGTAATAACCTGATCTCCCTGCCACACCATGGCGAATACGGGGCCAGAAGTAATAAAGCTTACCAAACCATCGAAGAATGGTTTTCCTTGATGCTCAGCATAGTGTTTCTCAGCTTGTGAGTGTGTCATATGCATAAGCTTACTGCCAATCAATTGAAAACCCTTTTTCTCTAATCGGGATACTATTTCACCGATTAATCCACGCTGTACTCCGTCAGGCTTAACCATTAAGTAAGTTCTTTCCATGTGAATGCCTCCTAGTTCATTGATCAGATGTTGGTGCCTGATGAGAATTTGAGATGGTAGCGTATATTTAGTATGTACGATTACCGACAAAATGAGCAATATCTATTAAACTTCGCTTTGCGGATTGCTCCGGGAGCAGATTGACAGCCGTGATAGCCTTCTCAATATAGAGCTCTGAGAGTTGCTCGGCTAGCTTCAATCCATTGCTTTCTCGAATCATCTTCAGTAAACCTGATGTATCCGCTTGACCGTCTGATTCACGAATGGCCTCAATATGTGCAATCATCAATTCTCTGTGCGGGTCATCTTTAAGCGCTAAGATGAATGGGAGCGTAATATTACCTTGGCGAATATCGCTTCCTGGGGGCTTGCCAATCTGCTTCTCTGTACCACAGATATCTAAGATATCGTCTCGAATTTGGAATGCCATACCCACATTATAGCCGAAGGCATACAATGCTCTTGAATTAGAGGGATCAGATCCTACAGCCAATGCACCTAATTGACAACTTACTGCGAAGAGCAGCGCTGTCTTCCTGCGGATTCGTAGCAAGTATTCTCGTACGGATTGCTCATAATGGAAGAAGAAGCGAATTTGCTCCATCTCTCCAATCGTCATTTGGACCATGGCTTTAGATAAGATTTTGTGAATATGCGGATCCGTTAACTCTGTTAATACCATCAGTGCCTTAGAGAAAATATAATCTCCCGTATACATGGCAATTCGATTATCCCATTTCGACTTCACTGTGAATTGACCACGTCGTGTATCTGCATCGTCAATCACATCATCATGGACCAAGCTTGCCATATGTATGAGCTCTAATGCAACAGCTACAGACTTCAGGCGCTCCAAGGAATAATCACCGAATTGACCAGCAAGCAATACAAATACAGGTCGAATTCTCTTCCCGCCCGCTTTGAGCAAATGGAGTGAAGTCTTATTAAGTAAGGTATGATCGGATCTAATACTCCTATCCAATTCATCCTCGATATAACGAATATCACCCTTCAAGCTCATATAAATATCTAGAAGTTTCATTCATTCACCTGTCATATCTTAGTATGGTTCCATATATTCAGTGGCACTGCTTCAGATAGCAACCCCAGCTCCAATGCATAATGATAATACATAAGTAAACCCTTCTTCTGTTCTTCAGAGAATGAATATGAAAGATCAGAGAAATATTGACTCCAGAAGTCAGGAGTTCCACCAAGACGTTCGATTGCAGCAGAGATAATTCCACTTGGGTCCGCATATCCCTTCTTCTTGCTCTCCATAAAGGCTGCTTGAACTTGACTAATTAATTGTGGCATACAATCGACAATCTCACGCTGAACGACCCAGAGTGCAAAAGTCATCGAATTACCAGTAAGTCTTGTCCATTCGGCACCTAAATCAAGTACGTGGTAATCATGCTGCTCCCAGCTTGCCCGAATCGCATCATCACCAATGAGTAATGCGCCATCCATTCCCTCCATCATATCATGTAACGATGGTGAAGCAAAAGAATATTCTGGCTTACCACCATGAAACTTTTGAAGAATGATTTTTAGTAAATTAACAGAAGATGCCGAAGAGGTTGTCAGAGCGATTCGTCCATTCTTCACACGCTCCAAACTATCCTTATAGAATAACAAGATGGATCGAACTGAACCTTTGGCGCTCACAGATAAATCGGGCAAGATGTAATAACGATGATGGGATTCTGCATAGGCAAATGATGATATAGCCCCAATATCAATGGACCCATCTCGCATATTCCGGTTTAGCTCTGTGGGTACATGTGAGATAATCTCGATGGATGAACCAAATTTAGCAACCGGAAAATAATGAAATACCGGCCACACGTTAGTGAAGTTTATGCGGCCAATTCTAAGTATTCGTTGTGGACCTGTCATCATCTTCTCCCCACCTGCTGTAAACTTGATTATCGATTCCCATCGAGTCCAATATCTTCCCAACCATGAAGCCAACGATATCATCGATGTTGTCCGGCTTATGATAATATGCAGGCATCGCTGGAGCAATCGTCACACCCAGCCTGGCTAGCTTCAGCATATTCTCCAAATGGATAGCAGACAATGGTGTCTCGCGAGGAACGATGATTAACTTACGACCTTCCTTCATCATCACATCCGCTGCACGTTGCAACAAATTATTCGACAAACCATTGGCGATAGAAGCCAGAGAGCCCATGGAACAAGGCACAACAACCATCCCATCTACACGATATGATCCGCTTGCAATACTTGCTCCGATGTCCTGAATAGGATGAAACTTCAACGTGGATTCATAACCGCCGAACTGCTCGGCGATCGTCTCACTTCGTTTTACAATATTCCAATCTAGCTCATCGTGTAAGACACGCCATCCCGCATCCGTTATAACAAGGTGGACGGTATAGTTATTGCGCAAGAGATAGCGTGTGAGTGATATACCATATGTACTGCCGCTTGCTCCGGTTATACCGACGATCCACCTCCGCTCGCGGCTACTCATCCGTAACGCACCACCAGATCAACTACGGTAAATGTGAACACGACGATACTTAGCACCCCATTCAATGTGAAGAACGCTGTGTTCAAGTGGCTCAAGTCATTCGGGGATACCAAGCGATGTTCATAGAAGAGGATTAGATAGGCAACGATCATTCCGATGATATAAAACCAACTTAGATCCGCTAACCAGATCAATGAGCATAAACCAGCTGCTGTTAATGTATGAAATGCTCTAGCAATCCATAGAGCTCGAGTTATTCCAAAGCGTGCTGGAATGGAATATAGCCCTTCCTTACGATCGTGATCCATATCCTGACATGCGTAGAGCACGTCGAAGCCAGCTGTCCAAAGGGCAATAGCGAGATAGAACACCATAGCAGTTAGATCAATCTGACCCGTGACCGCAACCCAAGCACCTAGGGGAGCTAAGCCAATCGTTAAACCTAGAATAAGATGACAGGCCCATGTGAACCTCTTCGTATAAGAATACCCAACTAGGAAAATAACAGCGATCGGTAACAGCTTCATCGACAAAGGATCTAAGTTAAAAGTAGCTACGAATAATAACACAAAAGATAGAACGATAAACAGCCATACCTCAAGGGTAGATAATAAACCAGCAGGAATAGCACGTTTCTCTGTTCGTGGGTTCTTCGCATCAATCGTTTGATCAATAACGCGATTTAACCCCATAGCCGCAGTCCTAGCACCAATCATAGCTAGCGTAATCCATCCCAGCTCACTCCAGGTAGGAAGACGATCGAATACATATACAGACGAAAGAACTGCACCCATGAAAGCAAATGGCAGTGCAAATAATGTATGCTCAAATTTAATCATTCCCAAAAAAATCCTAAGCTTTCTCATGTTCGCCGTCGTTTCCCTTCACACCGATATGCAATGCAGCAATTCCGCCTGTTAGTGGATAAGCTTTCGTACTCTGCAATCCAATCTGTCTAAAGATCGTGAGTAACTGCTTGTGATCGAGAAAATCCATGAGTGATTTCGGCAACCATTTGTATTGCTCATATCGTTCGGCAAGTAGTTTACCAATAAAAGGAAGTATATATCGAAAATATGAATAATAAAGTCCCTTGAAAGGTTGCCATGTGGGCTTAGATAACTCCAGACAGACAACAAACCCCCCAGGCTTAACGACCCGCATCATCTCTCGTAATACCTGCTGAATATCTGGCACATTACGTAATCCAAATCCAATGGTTACATGGTCAAACGTATTCTCTTCGAATGGTAATT
Source organism: Paenibacillaceae bacterium (assembly GCA_040880185.1). Taxonomy (GTDB): domain Bacteria; phylum Bacillota; class Bacilli; order Paenibacillales; family UBA4045; genus UBA4045. Next base: position 14,576 of record JBBDIY010000069.1, on the reverse strand, counting down.
CCATTGCATTACCATGAATAAGCTCAATACGCTTAGATAAACCAAGACGATCAATTTTACCTTGCCCCACATCGAGCATATTGCGACTGAAATCTAGTCCTACAATCATTCCTGTTGAGCTTTCTTCTGCAAGACTAATGGTCCAATCACAAGTGCCACAACAAATATCTAACGCTGATTGCCCAGGTTTCACAGCCATCTTCTTCATTGTAAAACGACGCCATGCTTTATGGCGACGAAAACTGAGTACATCATTCATAAAATCATATTTGGGGGCGACGCTCTGAAATACGGAATGAACGTACTTTTCTTTGGATTGATGTTCCATATTTCACCTCAAATTTCTTTGGCTACCCGTTGTATACGCATACTGGAATTGAAGGATTGAAGGATTCTCATAATTTCTGATCTTAGCGCCTCAGAATCCAGATGTTCCAATATTCGAATTGCTTGTTGAATATGAGTAAGAAGCATATCCATCAATAATCCATGTATATTAAACTTGCTCATTAACGAGATAATACCAGACTTATCAACATGGAGCAGACGGTCCCTTTCAACGGGAGCCACTGCTTCAAGCATATAACAGAATGCCCAACTATCTCTGAACGTTTCATTCATATCACTTCGTTCTAACTCATTCTGGATAACCTCACATCGGGTTAACAAGCTTAACAACTCAGACCACTTCAATTGATAAGGCTCTGGAATAAATTTCGAGAGCGCTAAGAATAGTTCAGATTTCATCGATACAGATTGATCCATATACCCATCTGCCGTCAGCTTCATAGCTTTGAATTGTTGATAGAAATTCATCTTCATTCGATTCACTTCACTAATTGCCGCAGAAACTAATCGTATCATATCAATACGGCCTATATGCGATAACAATTGATAAAACCGACTGTTATAATAATCGCCTGCCAGCACCTTTAATTGACGCGATCGAGCTTGTCCGATTAATTCCTGAGTAGGAGTTGAATTCACCATGTCATGTGTATCAAGTCCTAATTGCGCTAATGAGGTTGCAAGTACACACACTTCACTATGCCCTTCTTGATCTGGATTTAATTGCAAGAAAGCAAAGAGCAACCGGGTCCGTACCTCAGGATATAACGGTAGTGTAGTATGCGCTTTTATCATTTCGTAATCTGTATATTTAACAGCAAGTTTAGAAATATGGTCCGTTCTCATTGTATAAGCCCCCGAGTATCTAAAAACTGTCTAATCTAGGCAAGGATTATTATAACATAACCTTGCCCGTTACGCATGTTGGGACAACATGTAGTTGTTACAGATTAATAAACTACTCAGAATGAATCCTTGACCATTGCGGGGTCATTGTAAGTTGAAACCGACTATTTATTAGATCCTCTGCACTCATCAGATCACTTTTCCAACGTTCATAGTCTTCTTCGGAAATTTGTGCGCGATTTGCATCGAGTGCAAGTAATAATCGTTTGGGTTGTTGAGTTTCACCAACTGAATTCTGCACTAATCGAACCCAAACTCGATCCACATTCGTTGTTCCACCAAGACCATAGTAGACGAAATCTAATAGTTGATTAAAAATCACCTTCGATGACTCAAGCGGTGTTCCTGCCTCGAAGTCCACGGATAGTATCCGATCACTCCAATCTACTCTCTTCAATTCTAAATGCAAGGGGATGGTTACTATCCAATCCACAATGTTATCTTCCGTCAATGTAACAGCATGATCATTCTTAAACACCTGCAGCTCGTTCTGTGCATTAGGTAGATTAGACTGTAATTCCGGTAAATATGAGAGTAACCAAGCCAAACATACGGACAAAACTGCAACAACAAAAAAACGAGCCCATAGCTTCATAAACACTTCACCATCCCACCGAATTGTCTCCATACTTCATTGTATGAAGCCCAGCTCAAGAGAAGTCCAAGCAGGCGAAGGAATTCACACTAAAAAAGGCTTAACCCTAAGTGAAATCTACTTATCGGTCTGCCTCTCTAACCCGTTATATTATTCTTCCGTGTCTACGATACCATGCTTCGTGTAAATAACCGCTTTACCGCGGATTTTCACTGCTGAGGTATGATCTGTGAATTGAAAGATCATGACTTCACCTTTGTCGAGCTTTTCAGTATGATGAAACTTAGTGTCCTGACCTCTAGTTAATCCGATGACATGTGCCCCGTTTTCCTTGGCTTTTATGACTACATACTCGCCTTGAGTAACTTCTGACATATTAATCGTCCCCGATCTTTATAAATTTAATATATTATAGCACGAACCTATTCACACATCAAAAACCACTTTCTCGTGTAAGTACACAACTAGAAAGTGGCTTCCCTATCTAATTCGCATATAGAATGGACTAAGTAAGGATTAGTCCGGTTATTGAATCCCTTCTTTCAACGCCTTACCAGGCTTGAATGCTGGGACCTTACTCGCTGGAATATCTATTTCCTCGCCCGTTTGTGGATTTCTACCTTTACGAGCTGAACGTTCCCTCACTTCGAAATTGCCGAAGCCAACAAGTTGAACCTTCTCTCCTAGATGTAGAGCCTCTGCTATAGATCCGAATACCGCTTCAACTGCTTTACTTACATCCTTCTTGGATAATTCGGTAGATTCCGCTACCTTGGATACTAAATCTGCTTTATTCATGCAATTCACCTCCCCCCATCACCATAGGTACTTATCATCCTTTGTTCACTCTTTTGCGAGAAAATATACATATTCAGCATAAAAACAAAAGCACCCTAATCAGAGTGCCCCATTATTCCTAGTTAGAGTATGATTGCAATCAGCCCACCTGAGCCTTCGTTAATAATTCGACCGAGCGTTTCCTGCAGCTTGTATCTAGCGTTATCCGGCATCATTGAGATTTTCCCTTGGATTCCTTCACGGACAATACTATGAAGTGAGCGACCGAAGATATCAGATTCCCAAATTTTCTTCGGATTATCTTCGAAGTCTTGAATCAAATAGCGAACAAGCTCTTCACTCTGCTTCTCCGTCCCAATAATCGGTGCGAATTCAGATTCCACATCCACACGAATCATATGAATGGAAGGTGCAGTTGCCTTTAGTCTCACTCCGAAACGAGATCCATGACGGATTAATTCCGGTTCCTCGAGCTTCATCTCTTCGATGGATGGAGATGCAATACCATAACCTGTTGATTTTACCATCTCTAACGCACTAGAGAATCGGTCATATTCGCGCTTGGCATATGAAAAATCTTGCATAAGCTGCAGTAGATGATCTTTACCTCTTATCTCTACACCGACGACTTCCATCAATATTTTGTCGTATAGTTCATCAGGAGCATATAAATCAATTTCGGCAACACCCTGCCCCATACTCATCGCAGATAAACCAGCTCGCTCGATAAAATCATATTCCGTGAATTGCTCAACAACGCGGTCGATATCTCGTAACCTGCGAATATCCTTGACCGTATCGCGGACAGAATCTTCATAATGACTTCTTAACCAATGTCGATCGTTCAGTACCATAACCCAGCTAGGTAGATTTACATTGACTTCGTGAACAGGGAATTCATAGAGTACTTCTCTTAACACCGACATCACTTCTGTCTCACCCATGCTCGCGACACTAAGTGGAATAACAGGGATATCATACTTCTCAGCTAATTCGTTACGAAGCTTAAGTGTTGCTTCACTACCAGGTGTAGTAGAGTTTAATATCATGATGAATGGCTTGCCAACTTCTCTAAGCTCTTCAATAACCCGTTCTTCTGCTTGAATATAAGACGATCTCGGAATCTCAGCTATACTCCCATCTGTAGTTACAACAACACCTAGAGTCGAGTGCTCCTGAACGACTTTACGGGTTCCAATCTCAGCGGCTTCTTGGAATGGAATGGGCTCCTCAAACCAAGGTGTCGAAACCATTCTTGGTCCATTCTCATCTTCATAGCCTTTGGCACCTTCTACCGCGTACCCCACACAATCCACTAGCCTTACATTCACATCCAAGCCTTCTGCAACATGAATTTGCACAGCTTGATTAGGTACGAACTTGGGTTCAGTGGTCATGATGGTCTTACCTGCAGCGCTCTGTGGTAATTCGTCAACCGCTCTCATACGATCTGACTCGTTATGGATATTCGGCAGCACAACCGATTCCATGAACCTTTTGATGAATGTGGATTTCCCTGTTCGTACCGCACCGACTACGCCGAGATAAATATCTCCACCCGTTCGTTCTGCGATATCCCTAAAAATATCAATTTTCTCCAATGAGATTGCCTCCTATCCTGATCATGAAGTAACTCGTACAACCATAAGGACTTGTAACAATATATGTACTGCATTAGCGATTATGCCTATTATTTATCAAGCCAAGAGAGTGTTCCCTCCATCCTGTTATGTTCCTCATCCATTCAGTTATATGAAGGGTATACTCATCCTATTCACTTTCCAAAATAATATAAAAAGAAGCGTCCCAAGTACGGACACTTCTTTGATTATTCCGATATGACAGGCTCATTATCCTTCCAATAATAGGGATAAGAATCCACCGGTATATAATTGGATTGCTCTACCAGATACGTTCGCAAATCTGTCTTCGGATCAGGCTCTGTGATGTCCTTCATCGTGATTGCTCTCATCACCTCTGGGGCATAATCCACTGCAATATGACCTGATTGATGAATAAGAATCGGCAAGTACATGTCGGAGTAAACGCTTCTCACCTGCTCACTCTTGATACCCAAACTTTCGAAGTCAAGCTGATAGAAGTTCGGCTTCACTGATTGTCCCAACGGAAGTGCATTCCCAGCAGCCACATAGGACTCAGTCAGCCGTTGAAGTTCGGAAATCTTCCCTGCGATAATCAAATCCATGAGCTTAACCTTCATCTCACCTTCGGGATCAACAACGACATAATAATTCATTCCACCCGCCTCATAAGCATCAGCAGGAATGTGACTAATGACGTTGTAATCGATTAGCTTCTTGAAATCAATTAGATATTTCTCATAGATCGGCGTCTGTTCCGTACTGTTCTTAATTGGCAATACGCCGGTCCGTTGCTTATACGTTTCTACGGCATTCTGAACTACAATCAGATATTCTCCTGTAGAGATTTGGTTCTGTTGAAGTCGGTCGTTTGGATACAAACAACCTGCTAACATGAACACCATCAATATGAGTATGCTTGCTGTTAGCCATCGCTTCATGAGAGCTTGATCCACCTTTGTCCATTAGAATAATTCATCTTCTTCCGCTTGAAGTGCGAGCTGTCGTCGAATAGCAGCCTTGAGCGGATCCTCGGGTATCCTCGCAGTTACATTACCACGTACCTTCGCCTGACAGGACAAACGGTAATGCTCATCCACAAGTGAGCCTAACTTTAACCGCTCATTCTGATTGGGAGGCTCCAAACCACTTTGTTCTGGGACGATAACCTTGCACATCAGACAAGCGGCCATCCCACCACAACGTGTACGAATGGTTACCTTGGCTGATCTACTAGCGGTTAGTAAGGTTGTTCCAGGTCTGACCTTAACACGCTTGTTATCAGGTAAGAATATAACCTCCAATTGCATCTATGAATCCTCTCCTATGATTATTTGGTTAGAAATAAGGCTTATTAATCGCCACAATCAACCCATCCGTACGAACAATGGCCTGGCAACCGAGTCGATAGCCTTGTTCTAGTTCTTCATCATCCAAGCGGTCCCATTCTTCATCGGTCACTTCTGCTAGATGCTCTTTACCAGCCTCGACGAGACAACGACACCGCGCACATGTTCCATGTGTACACGAGAAATCCCAATCCACATCATTCTTCAACGCTATATCAAGGATAGATTGTCCAATAATCGATTCCACCTGTTTGTGTAGCTTTCTTCCCTTCAGATCTAACAAAAGCTTGACCCTCCCGACATTAGAACATAGACAACAACATAAGAAAGACGATAAGAATTAATAGAAGGAATGCGACAATCGTTAAGACTACACGTATGATTCCTTTAGTTTTAGAACGAGCAAAGGTAATTAAAACAGAAGCAACTAGCATTAAAGCAATGGCGATTAAAGATGCCCACATCTTATCCATACTACTCATCGTTATGTTCTCCCATCCATTCAATTCAGCCCTCATTATAGCACATACCTTGTTCACAAAAAAATAAAGCGCTAGACGGCGCCTCATTTTTTACCTAAAACGGTTTTTATCATTTGCTCCATGTTATTCGGGTTTATACCACTTTTCTTGATAGCCCCCACTAACTCCTGCACCGTAGACTCTGCAACAGGTACATTTGCCATCTTAGAAACCTGTTTGATCAGCTGTCTAAGCTGTTGTTCACTCTTTAACGTAGAGGGTCCTACACCGCTTGCAACATGCTTAATATCTTTATCCGTAATATTCTTACCTGTCTTTTTTTTGACGGCGTTTAATACATCTTTGGATATATCCTTCGAACCCATCGCCGACCTCCTCATACACATTTATTGTATATTATGAGGAATGGTGGACTACGGTGTAGGCTATCCTATCTATTTTTCTAACGGTGCAATAATATCCTCTTGTGTTCGACCTCTACCCATCAGGTCCTCGACAGCAAGCTTCGGATCTTTCCCCTCGAACAATACAAGGTAGAGCTGCTCCGTAATCGGCATAGCGACATCATATTGACGAGATAATGCCATTGCCGCATTGGTAGTTTTAACACCTTCAACGACCATACCCATCTCATCTAGTACCTCTTTGACCGCTTTTCCTTGGGCAATCTGATAACCAGCACGCCAATTACGACTATGTTGACTCGTGCAGGTGACGATTAAATCTCCGACCCCGGCAAGTCCAGAGAATGTTAGTGGATTCGCCCCCATAGTCACACCTAGTCGAGTAATCTCTGCCAATCCTCTTGTGATCAAGGCAGCTTTGGCATTATCTCCAAAGCTTAAACCATCAACCATTCCTGAACCAATAGCTATAATGTTCTTGAGCGCACCCGCGAGCTCGACACCCTGAATATCCACATTCGTGTACACTCTGAAATCATTATTAATGAGCAGATCCTGTGCCAACTGAGCGGCCTCAATCGAAGCTGCAGCAACAACTATAGTAGTTGGACACTGTACAATAACTTCTTCAGCATGTGAAGGCCCCGATAGGACGACGATTCGCTCAGCATCAATCTGAGGTAGCTCTTCGGCAATAACCTTAGACATCGGTAATAAGGAGCCCGTCTCGAACCCTTTGGCAGCATGGATAACCAACGTATCCGCAGTCAGGTAGGGCTGTAGTTGGTGAGCAACCTGCCTCATTGCCGAGGTAGGAGCTGCGAGGAGGACCGCATCAGCTTGAAAAGCCGCTACCTCCATAGAGGTAGTGGCTTTAACATTAGTATGTAGTGGATGGTTTTTCAGAAATTTATGATTTCGATGCTGCTCGTTGATTTCATTCACTTGTTCGGCATTTCGTGACCAAATCGTAACATCGTGACCGTTAGCAGCCAAGACACAAGCAAGAGCAGTTCCCCAGCTACCAGCGACGAATACAGAAACTTTCTTCCTGACCAAGTGAATTCCTCCTTCTGGAAATTAAACTGTCGTGACTTCTGGAAATTAAAGTGTGCGATTGCTTCGCGATCCAATCCTATTCTCTGTTCCCTTTACAAGCTTCACAATGTTCTTCCGGTGCTTGACCCATGCAAATACGAGAATAGCAAGGCTTCCCCAGAGTAACTCTGTTGGATAATCCATCCCATAGATGAATACGGGAAGGCATGCCGTTAGTAACAGCGAGCCTAGCGATACATATCTCGTTATAACAATCGTGATAATGGCTATAATTCCTGCGAAAAGTGTGGGAAGGAATGCTAGAGTTAGTAACATACCTATCGTTGTAGCAATTCCCTTACCTCCACGAAAGTTAAACCAGATCGGCCAATTATGACCTAGAATAACTGCGATTCCACAAAGAACTGCGACTCCATAATGATCAGGCACGATCCACTTCGCTAACCAGACGGCTAGGACACCCTTACCAATATCCAGTAGGAACACAATGATTGCTGGTCCCTTACCCATGATTCGGAGTGTGTTCGTCGCACCCGCATTACCGCTACCGTGGTTTCGAATATCAATACCTGCGACGAGTTTCCCCATTATGACACTAAACATTAGTGAACCCATCAAATAGCTTGCGATTATAACCACAATCGATGTCATGGAATCTACTCCTCTGCAGATTTCTTCCGAACTACGAATCGAATAGGTGTACCTTCAAAGGTAAAGGCAGCACGAATCTTGTTCTCTAGATAGCGCTCATATGAGAAATGCATAAGCTCGGGATCATTCACGAATAAGACAAAGGTTGGTGGCTTCACCGCAACCTGAGTTGCATAATTAAGCTTCATGCGTTTACCTTTATCTGTTGGAGGTAGATTAATGGCAACTGCATCCATTAATACTTCGTTAAGAATATGTGTTGCAATACGCATGTTATGCTGCTCTGAAACTTGATTCACTACAGGAAGAATCTTATGAATTCTTTGTTTGGTAAGAGCTGAGACGAATACAAGCGGTGCATAGGTCATGAATAAGAAATGATCCCGCACAGTCTGCGTGAACTTCTGCAGTGTCTTCTCATCCTTCTCCACAACGTCCCATTTGTTCACAACGAAGATTGCGGCTTTACCTGCTTCATGAGAATAACCGGCAATATGCTTGTCCTGCTCGATAATACCTTCTTCTCCATTAATAACGACTAAGACGACATCCGCACGTTCAATCGCTTTGAGTGCCCGCATGACACTATATTTTTCCGTATTCTCATATACCTTGCCTCGCTTACGCATTCCCGCGGTATCAATAAGCACATACTTCTGACCTTCCCATTCAAAAGGAGTATCAATCGCATCTCGTGTTGTGCCAGCTACATTGCTTACAATGACTCGTTCTTCCCCGAGCAACGCATTGACAAGGGACGACTTACCGACATTCGGTCTACCGATTAGGGCGACCTTAATCACATCTTCTCCATACTCATCATCAGTACTCTCAGGAAACTTCAGAACCGCTGCATCGAGTAAATCACCTACACCGGTACCATGTGCACCAGAGACGGCAATAGGTTCGCCGAACCCCAATTGGTAGAACTCATAAATTTCATTATGCATCTGAATGTTATCGACTTTATTCACCGCTAGTATGATCGGTTTCTTCGAACGATATAGTAGCTTTGCTACCTCATCATCGTCGGCAGTCACACCAACTTTAGCATCTGTAATAAAGATAATGACATCTGCTTCTTCAATGGCTAATTCCGCTTGTACGCGAACCGATTTAAGTAGCTCATCAGATTCGAATACTTCTATACCACCCGTATCAATAATGTTGAAGGGAATACCATTCCATTCACTACGACCATATAAACGATCACGAGTGATGCCGGGCTTATCTTCTACAATAGCCAGATTATCGCCAATAATTCGGTTGAATATCGTTGATTTCCCAACATTTGCACGGCCTACGATTGCTATTACAGGTCGAGCCATATCTTATACCTCCATAAATTCATTCGCTATCTAGAATATAGCTTATTCCATGACCATTGTGCTAATAAAGATACAACTCGTGTCAATAATATGGCGATGAACACCTGATCCCAAGCATTTGGTTGTCCAATTCGAATATGAGTTGGATCACTCCAAAGCTGTTCAAACAGTAGACCTACCATAATTCCCCAAGATACCGCAGTCATTTGATGCAACGGATTCTTGATATATCCCCAAGTCAACAGGGCATCCCCAATAGCTATATCTATGACTGGATGAATCAGATAAGCGGGGCTCCATCGCTGAGCATAGACCATATACCCATGCCAGCTGGAAATAAGTATACTAACTAGGAATAGTAACATGAATTGCTTTCCTGCGTTTGTTGATCGACTAACAATAATCATCAAGGCAATAACAAGAACCACACTGAAGTGTATCGTCAAATGAGAAGTTACTTGCCAGGAGAAGGGCATTAAGACAAACCATAAACCAACGAATAACATGACCTTCCATCTATGAACATGACCGATCAATTGTATTTGCCAGCCACTACTCAAGAGAATAACGAAGCAGGTCATCCACACATAAGATAAGTATCCCGGATTCATGAAGGTTACCACACAATCAGGCTCGAATTTTCATACTCCCTCATTGTTTGTCAATCCATGGACAATTACTCATTTCGTTGAAAAAGCGAGCCCTTATGAGAGCTCGCTTCCAAGCTGAGTTATGTTATTTGAATTTACTCAATTTATCGCCAAATCGTTCACCTAGCGTAATATTAAAGCTCTCATTTGTATATGCATCTGCATTAGGATCTCTCGGTTCACGACGCCCTTGTCTTTCTTGTCTTTCTGGCTTCTCTGATGCTGCAGGCGCCTCTTCCGTTTCCTTAATGCTCAGGCTAACTCGCTTATCATCGGGGTTAATCTCTAGAATTTTCACTTGAACCGTTTGACCTTCCTTCAATACCTCATGAGGAGTGCCAATATGCTTGTGAGAAATTTGTGAGATATGAACTAAACCTTCAACACCAGGTGCGATTTCGACGAATGCTCCGAATGCTGCTAAACGTCTTACTTTACCTTCGACGATTTCACCTGTCTTAAAGGTATTCTCAACTTGCTCCCACGGACCAGGCTGTGCTTGTTTAATACTCAAGCTAATACGATCATTCGCTGGATCAACCTTAAGTACTCTGACCTGTACCAGTTCGCCTTCTTTAACAACATCTGAAGGCTTCTCAACATGTGACCAAGAAATCTCGGATACATGCACTAAACCATCTATCCCACCCAAGTCTACAAAGGCTCCGAAAGTAGTCAAACGTTGAATGCTACCTTCCATTAACTGACCAATCTTAATTTCTGAAAGCAGTTGTTGTTTCTTAACTTGGAATTCAGCGTCAAGTACATCCTTCTGCGAGAGGATGACTTTATTGTTATCTTGGTCGATTTCCTTCACTTTGAAGCGAAGAGTTCTTCCTTTGTAATCGCTGAAATCGTCTACGAAATGGCGTTCTACCATAGAGGCAGGAACGAAACCACGGACACCAACATCTACAACTAATCCACCTTTGACCACATCTGCAACAACAGCTTCGAAAACTTCGCCGCTCTCAAATTTAGCTTTAAGCTGCTCCCATGCATGAACACTGTCAATGGCGCGTTTCGATAATGTCATTGTTTCTTTAGCATCATTAATATTGCTTACCTTGCATTCCACTTCTTGACCAATCGATACTGCATCAGATGCATGATCAATGGATAGCGCAGATAACTCACGTAGAGGAATAATACCATCATATTTATAACCTACATCTACATAGGCTTTATCATCTTCAATTTTAACGATTTTACCTCGAACAGAATCACCTTTTTTCAGGATAACTCCTTGATCCAAGTCCACTTGATTGATGATCTCTGCAGTTTCTTCTGCAACAGCAGGTACTGCAATTTCTTCGGCGACTTCAGTCGCTACTACCGTTTCTAGAACGGGTTCAACAGCTGCAGCCTGTTTTTTTGCTTTAGGTTCTTTAACTACCTTAGCTGTCACTTCTTTGTTTTCTACTTCTGTGTTCGCTACTTCTGTGTTCGCTAGTACCTCTGTGTTTTCTTGTACGTTTGTCTCTTCCGTCATTTCAATTTCCTCCTCGATTCACTACCCACCAACCATATACGACCCGGGCACATGTCTACTCAATTTTACTTACTAGTTATTATAAAGCTAAATCTTATTTCAATTCATGTTCAGATATCAATTTGCGAATTTCTGACATGATTTTTTCAGTGGCCTGTTCAAGAGCATCGGATGCTGAGATAGGATCTACAAACTCAGACAAATCCACTGGTGGACCATATACGATCTTAATCGTTCTGAATACAGCATACCGACCTATGATTGCGGCTGGAATGACTGTTGCTCTTGATTTCAGAGCCAAGCTGGCAGCGCCTTTCTTACCTGGTTCATCAACACGATTTCTCGTGCCTTCTGGGAATACTCCGATTACCTCACCATTCCCTAGAAGCTCAAGTGATCGCTTGATAGCGTCCTTGCTGACGCCAGCTCTCTTAACAGGGAATGCTCCTAGATGAGGGAGTAACCAACCTAAACCGGGAATTTGGAATAATTCCGCTTTCGCCATATAATTAATTTTCCGCTTGAGCGGAGTTCCAAGAAGTGGAGGATCTAGAGCGCTAATATGATTACAGCAAACAATCACGGCACCACTGTTTGGAATATGTTCAAGACCTACGGCCTTTAAACGATAGATGGTACTGAAGAATAACCAGGTCATGAAATGAGCAAATGAATACACCATGTTTATTCCGCCTCATTAATCTTCGACATACTTAATTCTACTATGATATCAACAACTTGTTGCATTGAAAGCTCTGTACAATCTAGAAATATAGCATCTTCAGCTTGGCATAATGGAGAAATTTCCCTTTGTTCATCCATACGATCTCGCTCGCTAATTTCCTTGATCAATTGCTCCATATCCAATTCGTTTCCTGCAGCTTTCATTTCCATATAACGTCTGCGCGCTCTCTCTTGAACAGATGCAGTTAAGAAAATCTTCAATTGCGCATCAGGCATAACTACGGTTCCAATATCTCGACCATCCATCACAACGCCCCCTTCTGAGGACATACGCTTCTGAATATGAGTTAGAAATTGGCGTACATTCGGCATCTTAGCAATCTGCGAAACATGCTGATTGATGAGAGGTGTTCGAAGATGGGGTGTCACATCTTGACCGTTAATCCATACTTGCTGACCAGCAGGAGATGGTTTAAGTGAAAGATCAATGTGTTCTAATAAATGAAGAATGCCACTACTATCATTCAAATCTAGGTTCAGATCCAGTATAGACCACGTTATTGCCCGATACATAGCACCCGTATCGACATAAACATATCCCAATTTTTCCGCAGTCATCTTGGCTACAGAACTTTTCCCAGCTCCCGCCGGACCATCAATGGCTACTTTAATTTTTGAGAGAGAATGATTCAAACGATGTTGCCTCCTAATAAGGATAAACGGTTTTGCTGTCATTATTAGGACGCGCGCGTTTACCGTAAACGACTTAAAGAAGGTTAAGTGATAACTTATTCTTTCTTATTCGTCAAAAAAGCAGGCATTGCCTGCATTCGAAGAAAATCATACCACATTTTTACCTCTCTTGCAAAATCATTGTCCATGCATGTGTTCTTCCGTTTTTCCCTCTAGCTTACCAATCGTTGTCAGGTGATACCTAATTTCTGAAGATTGCAATAGGAACTGGAAAGCAACTAAAGTAATGAATAGAACTGCAATCGACCGTTTAAGCCACTTCTCTACTGAATTTGAGAAGGCAATGAATAGATCGGCATAAGCTGTTGGTTGATCATCCTTCTGATTGTGCAATATGAGCCCCCCGCAAAATAAGGATATGGCTCGTATTATACGCTGATCATAAGATAATATTCATTTTTTTCTAAGATCGAATTGTCGCTCGAAGCAATACCGAATGACCTTCTGTCGCTCATGCTCGGCGATATCTGTGAAGCTACACATGAGGAGTTGTTTTCCCGTTTCTAATGGTTTAATTCTTACAATCTCCGCTTGAAAGGGCATATGCTCGACTGTACCTGCTTTATAGTTTAGTAACAACCAACATGAGACGATCTCTTTGGCATTAAACGGCAAATGACCATCACAGATAAAAGAAAGTCCACCACCGCTCACATCGTCAGTGACACCTAGCACTTGCAAACTTTTCTGCAATTTAACTGCGATCTCGAGCTCGGCAGGTACACGAAGATAATTGCGACGCTGCACTCTCGTTATCGATTCAAGTTCAGGAGGCTTGATCAGAATAAGCTTAATATTCTCCTCGCGAACGCCAAGAACCTCGGTGTGAAAGAAATTCTTCACTTCACCTTGTGTAACATAATGTGCTGAAATTTGATCACCAGTCACTAATCTTTTCAATTTACCAGTCTTCGTACTGATCGGAACTTCTATTGCAATATAACCAACTCTAACATCCGAGATCCGAGACTTATATTCATGCTGGGATTCTTCTTCGTCCATCGATATGACTTGAATAAACAATTGTTGGTTAATGACGGGTAACAAATTTCACACCTTCTTCTATGTATGCTGATATTGGCATTATACCGTCTAATAGAAAATCGAACAAGCAAGTTTTGCTAAGGATAAACGACTTCGTCGTCCTCTAATGGCCGAGTGAGTTTACCGTAGACGACTTAAAGAAAGTAAAGTGAAAACTTATACTTTCTTATTCGCCAAGGATAAACGACTTCGTCGTCCTGAAAGTTTTCGTGATAAAACTGCAAAAAAAACTACGACAGCAAGATTAACTAGCAGTTCAGTTGTTCCCACTTTTGTTCCAAATCTTTTAGGTAGGCATCGGTATTTCGATTAAATTTCCTGCGCAGTATGACACCAGATAAACGTTGATTCCGTGCTTATCATGAAAGGAAACGGATCGTAGACGCGAGATCAGATGCTCTTGACGAAGTGCATCGTCCACCAATACAATCA